>JAXEEN010000181.1:0-23729 GCA_034104065.1 Sutterella sp. | reverse complement strand
TTAACTGTTCTACAGCAGGAAATATCACCATTACTTATACGTTTTTTTACTTATTAATTGTCCGATCATTGGTTTCATAGGAATAAGGACGGCATGATAAGTTGACAATTATCAAACTTACACAATCCTTAAGGGCGCATCATACGGGCAGACATGATGACGCCGTGTCTGCGGCGCATCCGGCTTTTTCTTGCGGCCCCCTGTCAGTCGAGCCGCTGATGAAACCCTTTTTTGAAATCCAAGGACAGTCAAATGTCGACCCCTGATTCCATCAAGTATTCCAACACCCCGACCGCAACCGAAAACGTTTGGGGCGCCGGCCTTAAGGATGCCAAGCGTCAGAGCCGTTCCACGGCCTATGCCGACGTCGCTCAGTCCGTCACCGGTGTGATCCTCGGTCTCTTCCTCTTCTGCCACATGGCCTTTACGAGCTCTGTGCAGGTCAGCAAGGACCTCTTCGCCAACCTCATCAATACCTCCGGCGGCATGTTCATCGCCGGTGAAGAAATGCTGTGGCTTCACGTGGCCTTCGTCGGCTTCATTACGCTCTGCGTCGTGATCCATGCCTTCTGCGCTCTCCGCCGCTTCCCGACGTCCTATCATCAGCTTCGTGACATTCAGGCTCACTACAAGATGCTCCGCCACGAAGACACGACGCTTTGGATGGTTCAGCTTGTCACGGCCTTCCTGCTTTTCATCTTCGTTTTCCCGCACCTCGTCTCCATGCTGACGAACCCGCACGGCTTCGACGTGAACCTCATCGGCGTTCACACGTACCACACGGGCATGCTCTGGACGTTCATCTTCCTCGTCATCACCGAGCTCCACGGCATGATCGGCCTGTATCGTCTTGCTGTTAAGTGGGACATCTTCACGAAGAACCCTGAAACGGACATCATCGACCAGCGCAACGGCGACCGCGCCGGCCTCCGCAAGACGATGCTCTTCATTGCTCTTCTCATGATCATCTGCGGCACGCTTACCGCCTGGAAGAACTACTCCATTGGTGCCGAACAGGTTGAAGCCGGTCAGGAAGCTACCCGCTACGTCATCACTGAAGGCAACAACTGGTACAAGTAATCGGACAGAGAGGCAGATTGCCTCACTCTCCCGATACTGAGTAAACTGTGCTCCCGTAGGAACATTCCTGCGGGAGCATTTTTTATCCATGCCGAGAACCAAACAGCCGAAACCTCTTCCGCCGTCCGCGACGCCGCTTTGGTCACGTCTGTCTCAAAAACTGGCTCGTGCCATTGCCTCGGGAGAATATCCCGTCGGCAGTCTGCTGCCGACCGAACATCAGCTGATGGCTGAACATGCCATGAGCCGTCACACTGTTCGTGCGGCACTTGGGGAACTGGTCTCCCTTGGGCTCATTTCTCGTACGCCACATACGGGCACCCGCGTCATATCCAACGGACGAACCGCGCGTTTTTACATGGAAATGCCCGAAGTGGGAGACATCGATCGGCTGGCGATCGAATATCCCCGCTGTCTGACGTCATTCACCAAACTGATCTGCGATGAAGCAGCCTCAATTGCAACAGGGTTTGCTCTTCAGACGCCGCTGATCCGCCTCGAATACATTCGCCGCAAAAACGAAGGCGAAAAACCAATTTCCTATACCTCCACCTGGCTCCGGGATACAGGTGCAGATATTCTGTCTCTCGCATCCTCCAATAACCGTACGCCGCTGATCACTGTCCTTGAGCGATACGCCGGCGTTCGCTGCGTATCGATTGACCAATCCTTTTCCGCCGTCGGCATTGACAGCCGTCAGTCGGAACAGCTTGAACGACCTCAGGGCACTCCTGCCATGCTGCTTCGCCGAGACTTCATGGACAGCCGTCAAAGTCCGATTATCGTTGCAAAAAACTACTATCCCGAAGGCTGTTTCACCTACATGATGCGGGTCTGCCGTCAGCATCAGACTTCCGGACAAAGCATTTAGATAGCTTTTGCCTAATATCAGGCGTTTTGAGTTTCTCCTTCATCAACTAAGATAGTTTTCCTACTACCTTTGTATTAGTTCAATCGCCTTTCGGAGGATTCAACTTTAGGGAGGCTTTTTCTATCATGAAATTCTGTACCCCCTTATTTAAAGAGTCATGCTAGAACTCCGTCTTTCCCATTTCGGGGTTGCCTACAACGGCACTCCTGCCATCATCGACCTGTCCCTGACTTTCGTTGCCGGTACCGTCACCGCCATCACCGGCATGTACGGCTCCGGTAAGTCCACGCTTCTTCGTGCAATCGCCGGCCGCTTGCGGCACACCGGAAACATGCAGATCACCGACGGCGACAAGCCGTGCACGCTCGGATGCATTTCCCAATCCGTTCCCCGCACGCTCGTTTCACCTCACATGATGCTGAATCAGTTTCTGCATCTCGGTCTGATGCAGAACAGCTGGACCGTCCCGGCCGATGCTGCTCTCCGTCTGTCTGACGCCATGAAGCGCTGCGGCCTTGAAGGTTGCGCCGACCGCCCGCTTTCCGCCCTTTCCGCCGTTCAGATGCGCATGGCAGAAATCGCTCAGCTTCTTGTTCAGAAGCCACGCATCATTCTTATTGACGAGCCCGTCTACGGTCGCGGTACGAATGCTGAAGAATCCGTGTTAGCCTGTATCTCTAAATGGGTACAGGATAACCGTTCGATCGCCATCGTTGCCTCCACAGACAAAGATGACACGGCAGGCTTCGACCGTGTTGTTCACCTTGAGCACGGTCGCCTTTGCGCAGGCTGACCACTGCGACATGCGTTAAGAACCGGCAGCTAATGCCTTTCGCATCAAACGAAAGGACATTACGCTGCCTTTCTTCTATCTAAGGCATTGCCCCTGACAAGAAAGGGGTAGATAATTAGTGCTAGTAACAAACCCGATGAGACTCTTCGGCATCCAGGGAGGCCGTTGATCGGGTTTTTCTTGTGGCCGCGCAAAGCACACCGCTTTCTCGGCCTCCCCAAACAAAACCAAAAGGCAATCATCATGGCTCAGACCCCCGCATTTAAATATGCACCCATGTTCCAGACCGGCGAGGACAAGACCGAGTACTACCTCCTCACGAAGGAACATGTTTCCGTCAGCGAATTCGAAGGTCATCCCATCCTTAAGGTGGAAGCTGAAGGCCTCACCAAGCTGATCAACCGCGCCTTCAACGACGTGAACTTCATGCTCCGCCGTGAACACAACGAACAGGTTGCCAAGATTCTGTCTGATCCGGAAGCCTCTGAAAACGACAAGTACGTCGCGCTGACCTTCCTGCGCAACGGCGAAACGGCCGCCAAGGGCATTCTTCCGTACTGCCAGGACACGGGTACGGCCATCGTTCACGGTGAAAAGGGTCAGGCCGTCTGGACCGGATACTGCGACGAAGAAGCCATTTCCAAGGGCGTCTTTAAGACCTACACCGAAAACAGCCTGCGCTACTCCCAGAACGCTCCGCTCACGATGTATGAAGAAAAGAACACGAAGTGAAATCTTCCTGCTCAGATCGACATCGAAGCCACTGAAGGCGGCGAATACAAGTTCCTCTGCGTGGTGAAGGGCGGCGGCTCTGCCAACAAGTCCTATCTCTATCAGGAAACGAAGGCTGTTCTCAATCCAGAAAAGCTTGTGCCGTACCTCATCGACAAGATGAAGAGCCTCGGTACCGCCGCCTGCCCGCCGTACCATATCGCCTTCGTGATCGGCGGCACTTCCGCCGAACGCACGATGCTGACGGTGAAGCTGGCTTCCTGCCACTACTATGACGGTCTGCCCACCACCGGCGACGAAACCGGCCGCGCATTCCGCGATATCGAACTCGAACAGAAGCTTCTTGAAGAAGCCTGGAAGATCGGCCTCGGTGCTCAGTTCGGCGGCAAGTACATGGCTCACGATATTCGCGTCGTTCGTCTCCCGCGCCACGGCGCCAGCTGCCCGATCGGCATGGGCGTCAGCTGCTCGGCCGACCGCAACATCAAGGCCAAAATCAACAAGGACGGTCTCTGGATTGAAAAGCTTGACGACAATCCCGGCCGTCTGATTCCCGAAGAACTTCGCCGTCCCGGCGAAGCAGGCGGCGTCACGATCGATCTGAACCGTCCGATGAAGGAAGTTCTCGCCGACCTGACGAAGTATCCGGTTTCCACGCGTCTGCTCCTCAACGGCACGATTATCGTGGCCCGCGACATCGCACATGCCAAGATCAAGGAACGCCTTGACCGCGGCGAAGGTCTGCCCGACTACATCCTGAACCATCCGGTTCTTTATGCAGGTCCCGCCAAAACGCCGGAAGGCTACCCCTGCGGCTCCATGGGCCCGACGACGGCCAACCGCATGGACCCGTACGTCGATCTCTTCCAGAGCCACGGCGGTTCCATGGTGATGATCGCCAAGGGCAACCGAACCCAGGTCGTGACGGACGCCTGCAAGAAGCACGGCGGCTTCTATCTCGGCACGATCGGCGGCGTGGCTGCCGTTCTGTCCAGCGACTCCATCAAGAGCATCGAATGCATCGAGTATCCGGAACTCGGTATGGAAGCCGTCTACAAGATTGAAGTTGAAAACTTCCCGGCCTTCATCCTGGTCGACGACAAGGGCAACGACTTCTTCAAGCAGCTCAAGCCCTGCCAGATTGCGGTCAAGTGCACGAAGTAATTCCTGACAAGCGCTGACTGCCGAACACCGGCTCAAGGGTCCCGTCTTCGGACGGGGCCCTTTTTTGATTGCATTCCTGTGCGGTCACAAATTTTTTGTGCTCTATGGGTAACTAATTGAAGCAATTCCCCGGGACAGCGAAATCTACCCCCTGTGCACACCCATATGCTTATTTCCGTAGAGGTACATATAAACCCGATATCTCTTTGTTTTTCCGACTGATTCACGATCCGCCGATTCTCTGAAGCCATCGCCGGCCCTGTCAATCTGCGACCGAACATAAAATTCTTGGCTATTGTTTTTTATACATTTTTAAGCTCTATCCGACATCAGCAGACTCAATAGTCAAAGACAGAACAAAGCCATTGGGGTTTCCCCCAAAAGTAACAAAGTCTTTCTGTAAAGAATCTCCGTATTACCCGTCCGTTCTAGCTATAGGTCAAAAAAACCAAAAAAATACTCCTCTTGACGGATGAGAAAGTCCACAATAGCGTTGTCCTCACAACTTCACTGCGAGAATTAACATGCTCGGTTTAGATTTTTGGCTCCAGCTAGCGGTTCTTCTGATCGCGCTGTTCTATGGCGCCCGTAAGGGCGGCATGGCCCTCGGCCTGATTTCCGGTATCGGTCTGGTCGTTCTTATCTTCGGTTTCCACCTCAAACCCGGCAAGCCCCCGGTCGACGTCATTCTGACGATTTTGGCTGTGGTGTGCGCTTCCGCTACGCTTCAGGCCGCCGGCGGTCTTGACTGCCTGCTTCAGATTGCTGAAAAGCTTCTTCGCAAGCATCCGCGCTTTGTCTGCTACCTTGCTCCGTACATCTGCTGGTTCCTGACCGTTCTCTGCGGCACGGGCCACGTGGTGTACACGATGCTCCCCATTATCTACGACGTGGCTATCAAGAACGGCGTCCGTCCGGAACGTCCGATGGCTGCCTCGACCATCGCCTCTCAGATGGGCGTGATCTGCTCGCCGGCCGCCGTGGCTGCCGTGTCGATGATCGCCCTTCTCGACGGCTATCAGGTCGGCGGTCAGGCCTTCGGCTTCACGCAGCTGTTCGCCATCGTGATTCCTGCCGGCATCATCGGTGTGTTCGTTGAAGCGACCTACTCCGTCTTCCGCGGCAAGGACCTCGACAAGGACGAAGAGTTCCAGAAGCTCATCTCCGATCCCGAACAGAAGAAGTACGTCTACGGTGAAACCACCACGCTCATCGGCGTCAAGTTCCGTCCGGAACAGTGGGCTTCGCTCTGGATCTTCCTCGCCACCGTGGCTATCGTTGCCATCTTCGGTATGTTCCCCGAACTTCGCCCGATGGTCGGCAAGAAGCATCTCTCGATGACGCTCATCATCCAGATGTTCATGCTCTGCGCCGGTGCCTTCATGATCATCTTCTGCAAGACCCGCGCTGCCTCCGTCGCCAAGACCGCCGTGTTCAACGCCGGTATGGTTGCCATCGTTGCCGTGTACGGCGTGGCCTGGATGTCTTCCACGATGTTCACCGCCCACCTCGGCGACCTCAAGACCATGCTCGCTGACCTCGTTCGCGAAATGCCCTGGACGTATGCGCTCGTGCTGCTCCTCGTCTCCAAGCTCGTGAACTCTCAGGCTGCCGCCGTTGCTACGATCGTTCCGGTTGCTCTCGCCATCGGTACGCCTCCGGGCCTCGTCGTGGCCTTCTCGTCCGCCTGCTACGGCTACTACATCCTTCCGACCTATCCGTCTGACCTCGCGGCCATTCAGTTCGACCGCTCCGGTACGACGCACATCGGTCGCTTCGTGATCAACCACTCGTTCATCATTCCGGGTCTTATCGGCGTGATCACGGCTGCCATTGTCGGCTACTTCCTCGGCATGGCCTACGGTTACATCTAATATTTATAAAGAGGACACCTGTGACCGGTGAGCCGGATAGACCGTTCGGCTCATAACGCACACAAGGGGAAACGGTTTAGGGACCGTTTCCCCTTTTTCATCGTCGGACGGCCGTTTTCTTCGCGGTATACTCATAAGCTTCAGACACCGATCTTTTCACTTTCTTTCAGATGCCCCTTTCTCACTCGTCGGCCGTTGGCAGAAAAGCCGTCGGACTCCGCACTCGGAATCTGCATGTCAGTTACGGCAGCGAGACCGTCATCCGAGATCTGTCTCTGGACATTCCTCCCGGCGCCTCAGTGGCCATCGTTGGCGAATCCGGATGCGGCAAAACCACACTGCTGACCACGATTGCCGGCCTGCTCAGGCACGACTCGGGATCCATCTCCTGGCATGACGAGAAAGGAAACGCCGTCTCCAAACCCCGTTCAAGCTTCGTCTGGCAGCATCTCGGACTGCTGCCTTGGAAAACGGTTCGAGAAAATCTGATGCTGCCGTTTTGTCTGGCCAATGCACCGGCTGTTTCAGAAGACGCGGAGTCTCTCGTGGATGACATGATCGAAGAACTCGGCCTCGGTGCTCTTCAAAACCGCTGGCCTTCGAGTCTTTCGGGAGGGCAGCGGCAGCGGCTGGCCCTGGGCCGTGCGCTCGTTGCAGAACCCGACGTCCTGTTCATGGACGAACCATTTTCAGCGCTTGACGCACTTCGCCGGGAACGCCTTCAGGATTTCCTTGCGGGAATGAGAGCCGAACGATCCGTCACCATGATTTTCGTGACGCATGACATTTCCGAAGCAGTTTTTCTTGCTTCGCATCTCGTTCTTCTGCGCACGGCTCCTGCCGGACTGATCCGTTTCGAGACCAATCCCGCCTGGTCCGTACAATCGCAGTGCGCCGATCGCGACGATCCGCGTTTTCTTGAAACCGTTCGGAGTGTTCACGCGGCTCTTCGCAGCGCGGCTTTCGTGAGGGGAGGGAACTGACAGTGCTTGCGATCCGTTATCTGGTCGGTTCCGCCGTGCTTCTGCTCCTTTGGCAGGCCGGCAGTCTGCTCCTCGGGCCCGAGATTCTTCCTTCTCCCGCTGCGGCAGGGCTCAGTTTCCTCATTTCTCTGGGATCCCCCGACTTTCTGCGACATATCGGCATCAGTCTGATGCGCCTTATCGCGGCGCTCACGCTGGCCGTCGTCACCGGCTTTCCTCTCGGGCTCTGGTTCGGCCATTGCAAAAAGGCCGATTGGCTCGGTGCGCCTCTGACTTTCATTACGCTGCCGCTTCCGAAAATCGTTCTGCTGCCGGTCTTCTTTACGATTCTCGGTCTGGGAGATGCCTCCCGCATTCTGCTGATTGCACTCACGACCGGCTATCAGATTCTCGTCATCGTCCGCGAAAGCGCCCTGCAGATCGACCCGGCTTACGAACTGGGCCTGCGTTCCATGGGAGCCGGCCGCTGGGAGCGCATTCGTCACGCCTATCTTCCCGCAGCCATGCCGGCACTCTTCACTGCTCTGAAGATTTCTTCCGGCACTGCTGTCGCCGTCCTTTTTCTGGCAGAGAGTTTCGCGACGGATGCCGGTCTCGGATGGCTCATCATGGATGCCTGGGGCATGGGAGATATTGAGACGATGTTCGTCGGTATCCTCGGCATGAGCATTCTCGGCGTCTTTTTGTACGGCGCCGTCGGTCTCGCCGAGCGTTTTGCCTGCAGCTGGATGATTCGGCCCTGAAAAAAGCCGGATGCTTCCGCATGGAGTCATCCGGCCTTATTTCTGATCGATCTCAGATTATTCCCCGTCTCCGGAGGGTCTGCTCCCGAGTTTGAATCCGCGTTCGGAAGCCCAGACGGCCACCTCGACGCGTGATCGGAAATTGAGCTTCTTCAGTACGTGCTTGACGTGAACCTTAACGGTTCCTTCGCGTATGCCGAGCTGATCGGAAATCTCATGATTGGAAAGCCCTGCCGAAACACAGCAGAGCACGTCCTGCTCCCTCTGCGTCAACGCACTCGCCCGACGGCCGTCGTCGATCGTAAAGGCATCGCCGCGAAGCCGTTCCGCCAAAGCCGAGGTAATCTTTTCACTCGCCGCCATGCCCCCGGAAACAGCCTTTCTCATCTGTTCAACGAACTCCGTCACACTGATCGTCCGAAGCAGATAACCGTTTGCATCCAGCCGGATCGCCTGCATGAGCTGCCCCGACTGATTGGCGGAATTCATGATCATGACCACCTTGCTGTTGGGCTGACGGTACTTGATCTCCTTCAGAAGGTCCAGCGCCTGAAAGCTTTCCGCCTCCAGACTGATGACGATGATATCGGGGCCGAGCGATGCAAGACTGAGCGCAACTTTGACATCACCCGTCTGGCCGAGCACCTGAAACTCGCCTGTTGAGATCAGAACATCCGACATTGCCTTGCGAAAAAGCGGATATTCGTCAATCAGGACGACTGACGGCAGCCGTTTGTCCATGATGAACTCCTCAGTCGTAGGCTTTCACTGTATGCCAGAGCAGATCCGTACCGATCATGAAATCCTTCATCTGCATTTCCTCGTACGGATTGTGAGAGCCATTTTGATTGGCGATGAAAATCATGGCGACCGGGATGCCGCAGCCGCCGATCACGGCAGCATCGTGACCGGCTCCCGACGGCAGACGCATGCACGCAATGCCGTTGGCATCGGCCGCATCGGCGAGACGATCGGAAAGCGCCTGATCGACATGACCGGGAGCCGTATAGAGCGGCTTGTCAAACTCAAAGCGTACACCGCGCTGAGCTTCGAGCTTTGCCGCCTCTTCAAGCAGGAGCGAATGGAATCGATCGCACGTGTCCGCACTCAGGCTGCGCATATCAACCGTGAAGCTCACCTCGCCGGGGATGACGGAAATCGCCGCCGTCTCACCCGTTTTGATCACACCCACGGTGAACACCAGATCCTCGCCCTGGTCGAGCCATTCCTGCCAACGCACTTCCATCGTATGAAGAAGAGCAGCGGCAGCCATCACGGCGTCGTGGCGGAACTCCTTGTTGACCGCACCGGAATGAGCGGTCTGCCCTCGGCAGATCACTTTTTTATGACGCACATTTCCTCGAATGCCCGTCACAACCCCGACACGGATATCTTCGTTGCTCGTCAGCGTAGGACCCTGTTCGATATGAAGCTCCACAAAAGCGGCGATTCGGGACAGATCCACAACAGGCTTGCCCGTCGTGAGATCATTGGGGTCCAGTCCGCAGGACGAAATGGCCTGACCGAGCGTCAGATTCTGAGTCCGGTGACTCAGCATCATGTCGGAAGGCTTAAGAAGTCCCATCATGCCCAGCGAGCCCACGTAAGCCTTACCGAAGAACGAACTTTCTTCGCAGCGCATCATCAGAACCGTGAAATCACGAAGAGGCTGGAAATTCTGCCGGCGCATCCACCAAGCTACGGTCAGCGCAGCCGTCACGCCGGCAAGCCCGTCATAGTTGCCGCCCTGCGGAACACTGTCAACATGACTGCCGGCAACAAAAGCCGGAAGAGAACGGTCGCGGCCGGGCAGCGTCATCCACACATTGCCCGCACGGTCGGCTTTGATCTCAAGACCGAGATCACGGCCAAGCCCCTGAAGATAAGCAAGCACATCACTTTCGAGAGCGCTGTAGCCCTGACGGGTCACGCCGAGCGTATCGGCAGACATTCGGCGGACCGTTTCAAAAATCGTTTTGGCATATTTAAGGCCGTCGGCCTGCAGCCCTCTGAGCAATGTCATTTCATCCTCACTTTTCAAATGTTTCGGACATACGCGATGACTGTCTGTCATAAACGGCATTACAGCACCGGACGAATTCTCTTCATATACTACCAATGAATTAGAGCATACCTCTTTCGAGAGCCTCTCGAATATTTTCATCGTTTGACCCAGCCCAAGATTCGAACCGACCTTCACGATTCCTGCTATGCCAAGCGGTGCGGCGAATTACACGAATTCAAAATACAAGCTTCGGCAGGCTCGGCGGCGGTCTTCATCTGCAGCCTTCGGCACAGAGGATTCCCTCTCACGAGGTACTCCTTCTGCTTTGTCTTCATCCCGGCATTATTTGATCATCCGCATTCGGATTTAGACTGACCCTGAACAAGATTTCCCGCCGCATCGGACGGACGACTTTTCGCTTCTTATTGCTTTTGCATTAAAATATTGGGTCTTTCTCGAGTACCGATCCAGACGGAACCTCGCCGTCCGTCGGTGCCGAACGCAAAGAATCACCGATTTCACATGCGGCGGACAATGCATCCGTGCCCGGTCTACAGCCGAAGGCGGCCTCCTATCCGTCGTTTACATATACCGAAAGGACAATCATGAGCGGTCATTCCAAATGGGCCAACATCCAGCATCGCAAGGGGCGTCAGGACGCCAAGCGCTCCAACCTCTGGACGAAGCTGGTTCGTGAAATTATCGTGGCAGCCCGCATGGGCGGCGGCGACCCCGACACCAATTCCCGTCTTCGTCTTGCTCTCATCAAAGCCCGCAGCGGCAATGTGCCGAAGGATACGATTTCGAACGCCATTCTGAAGGGCACCGGCCAGCTCGAAGGCGTGTCTTACGAAGAAGTCCGCTATGAGGGCTACGGCGTCGGCGGCGCCGCACTCATCATCGACTGCACGACCGACAACCGCGTCCGCACTGTGGCCGACGTCCGTCACGCGCTGACCAAGCACGGCGGCAACATGGGCACGGAAGGTTCGGTGGCCTTCATGTTCAAGCACACCGGCGAATTCTTCTTTGCTCCCGGCATGACGACCGAAGATGCCGTCATGGAAATCGCGCTTGAAGCCGGTGCCGACGACGTCGTCAGCGACGAAGACGGCTCCATCGAAGTCACGTGCGATCCGGCTCAGTTCGACGCCGTCCAGCAGGCTTTCGAACAGGCCGGCATTGCGCCTGAAGTCGCCGAAATCACCTACAAGCCGCTTAACGAAACGAAGCTGACGGGCGCAGACGCTGAAAAGATGCAGAAGCTCATCGACGCGCTCGAAGACCTCGACGACGTTCAGCAGGTTTATACCTCCGCTTCGTTCGACGACGAGGAATAATCCCTCCCGGATCATTCTCTGCGCTTCAGCAAGGCCCGCATCCCGTGACGCGGGCCTTTTCCTTCATGAAAATCCCGCCGGCCGGGTCGCGTCCGACCGGACGTAAGGTTACAATAGCGCAGCTTCATTCCTCACCCGTTCTCCCCGGTCGGGTGTTTTCTTTATGAGGGGCAGCGCACCCTCGGCCCGCCTTTTGTCGGCTGGGCTCATCAACCCTGAGATCTGCAAAATGAATCTTCTTGTTGTCGGCAACGGCGGTCGTGAACATGCTCTCGCCTGGCGCCTTGCTCAGAGCGACCGAGTCACCAAGGTCTTCGTTGCCCCCGGCAATGCCGGAACTGCCGCGACTCCCCGCCTGGAAAACCTTCCGATCACCGATATCGACAAGCTGATCGAATTTGTCAGGACCAACGACGTTGCATTCACCGTTGTCGGTCCCGAGGCTCCCCTCGCCGCCGGCATCGTCGACCGCTTCCGTGCCGCCGGCCTGCGCATTTTCGGGCCCACTCAGGCAGCAGCCCAGCTTGAAAGCTCCAAGGACTTTGCCAAGGCCTTCATGAAGCGCCACGGCATTCCCACTGCCGACTACGAATCCTTCACGGATCCCGAAGCCGCTCACGCCTACATCCGCCGCAAGGGCGCTCCGATCGTCATCAAGGCTGACGGCCTCGCCGCCGGCAAGGGCGTCGTCGTCGCCATGAATGAGGAAGACGCCCACGCGGCCGTCGACATGATGCTTGAAGGCCATCAGTTCGGCAACGCCGGCGCCCGAGTCGTGATTGAAGACTTCCTTGACGGCGAAGAAGCCTCCTTCATCGTGATGGTCGACGGAGAACATATTCTCCCGATGGCGACCTCTCAGGACCACAAGCGTCTGCTTGACGCCGACCAGGGTCCGAACACCGGCGGCATGGGCGCATACTCTCCCGCGCCGGTCGTCACGCCGGATATTCACGCCCAGGTGATGCGCGAAATCATCCGCCCGACGGTTCAGGGCATGGCTGCCGACGGCATCCGCTACACGGGCTTCCTCTATGCCGGTCTTATGATTTCCCGCGGCGCCGACGGCAAGACGGTCGTCCGCACGCTTGAATTCAACTGCCGCATGGGCGATCCGGAAACGCAGCCCATCATGATGCGCATCAAGAACGACTTTTCCGTCATCGTTGAAGCTGCCATTGACGGTCGCCTCGATGAGGTCGAACTCGAATGGGACCGCCGCGTTGCCCTCGGCGTCGTCTGTGCCGCCCGCGGCTACCCGGTCAAACCTGAAAAGGGCGCCGTGATTGAAGCGCTGCCCGACAATACCGCCGAACAAATGGTCTTCCACGCCGGCACATCCTTCGACGCCGAAGGCCGTACCGTTGTCTCCGGCGGCCGCGTGCTCTGCGTCGTCGGCCTCGGAGAATCGATCGCCGCCGCGCAGAAGTGCGCTTATGCCGCCGCGAATCAGGTGACCTTCGAGGGTCTGCAGAAGCGCTCTGACATCGGTTACAGAGCCCTGAACCGCTGACTCCAAAATCGGTAAGCAAATACGCTGCAAATGCCCTGTCTTCTTGGGAAGACAGGGCATTTCTGTTTTTCCCGCCGTTCCGTCCCGACCGTATGCAACGGGCTCTCAGCCGTTATACTGAAGCTGAACCTGAAGAAAACTTCCGTTTTCTCATTCAACTTCCGGAACGTTTGCTGTTTTTGATGTCCGTACGCTTGGGCAGAAGAAAGATATCCGCCGGCATTTCGTACAGAAGCTCACGCTCATTGAGAAGCGCAAGACCTATTTAACAGAACTATGAAAGGAGGAAGCCGCGGTTCCTCCCGCGTCTGATGACGCTGGTTTCCCCGCGGCAAGTCTATGAATGACGCCCCGATTCTTCGCCGGGGTCTCGGTCTTCTCGGCGGCACCTTCGATCCGGTCCATGCCGGACATCTGGCGCTTGCTTCGGCGGTACTCAGTGCTATTCCGCTGATACGCGTGGAATTCATCCCTGCCGGCGATCCCTGGCAGAAGCACGGCATTTCACCCGGGCTTCACCGCTTGAACATGCTACGCATTGCAGTAGAATACGAGCCTCGCTTTCGGGTCAGCACTGCCGAACTCTGCCGCAGCGGACCGACGTATACCATTGACACAGTCAGATCTCTTCGTCAGGAAGTCGGACCGGCAATGCCGCTCGTTCTGATTCTCGGATTCGACCAATGGCGCAATCTGACGACTTGGCGCGACTGGCAGTCTCTGACAGATTATGTGCATATCGCCTGGTGCAGCCGTGCCGGTTCCGAACCGGTTCCGATTGATCCCGTTCAGGCCGCATGGGCCGAATCACGAACCGCAGCGCCCTGCGATCTCATTCACAGTCCGGGCGGACGGATTGCCTGCTTTGACATGCCTCCTCACCGAGCCAGCGCCACTGCTGTCAGACGCATTATGTCGGCTTATCCGTTTCCAACGGCCATGAAACGCCTCGACGGATGGCTTCCCATCGGCGTAGCGCAATACATTCGAATGCACGGACTATACGGAAGCCGGCAGTGACCCATAACCCTTAACCGTTTTTTTTCTTACAGCATGAATACCGAAGAACTTACCCAAATCGTTGTCAACGCCCTCGAAGACGTCAAGGCCAAGGACATCAAGGTTTTCAATACCGAAGGCCTGACCGACCAGTTTGAACGCGTCGTGATCGCTTCCGGCACGTCGAACCGTCAGACCCGTGCGCTCGCCTATGCCGTCTCGGCCGAAGTCAAGCATGCCGGCGGAGACGTCCTCGGCATGGAAGGTCAGGACACCGGCGAATGGGTGCTCGTCGACTGCGGCAGCGTCGTCTGCCACTGTCTGCAGCCTGCCGTTCGCGACTACTACAATCTCGAAGAAATTTGGGGCGGCAAGGAAGTCTTTCTGAAGGCCAGCGAGGAATGCGCCTCCCGTCTGATGCCGCATCGTCCGGGCCATCTTCCCGAAGACCTCGAATAAGATCCGAGTTCCATGCAGACCCGCATCATTGCCGTCGGTCAGCGGATTGCTGACTGGGCGCAGACCGCCGTAGGCGACTATCTTTCCCGCTTCCCCCGGGATTTTCGCGTCGAACTGAAGGAAATCCGCACCGAGCCGCGCGCCGGACAGACGCCCGCCAAGCTGATGGCGGCCGAAGCCGAACGAATTCTTGCAGCCGTTGAGCCCGACGATTTCGTCGTCGTCCTCGACGAACACGGCAAAGACCTGACGACGATGGAACTGGCCAAGCAGTTCGCCCGCTGGCGTGCCGACGGTGAAACTCCCGTCTTCATCATCGGCGGTCCGGACGGGCTTGCGCCTGAAGTCAAGGCGGCAGCGCGCTTGACGCTTCGGCTTTCGGCAATGACGCTTCCGCATGCCTTTGCACGGGTGCTGCTTGCCGAGCAGATCTACCGCGCCTGGTCTATCCTTGCCAAGCATCCGTATCACAGAGCCTGATCTCCGCCATGCCCAGTCAAACGCTTTTTCTTGCCAGCAAAAGCCCGCGCCGCCGCGAACTGCTGACTCGTCTCGGCTATGAAGTCCGAGTCATTGCGAGCCATACCCATACGCTCTGCGCCTTCGACGGCGACGAAACCGTCCTGCCGGGTGAAGCGCCTGAAGATTATGTCGTTCGCACTGCGCGCAATAAATTTCTTGAAGGTTTGGCCGTCAAGGCCGCCGGCGAGTTCGCCGGCGTTCAGCTCCCGGTCGTTGCCGCCGACACCGTCGTGAGTCTCGGGCGTGAAATCCTCGGCAAACCCCGAGACTTTGCCGAAGCGTGCAGTTTTCTGGAAAAACTTTCCGGACGCACTCACGACGTGCGCACTGCGGTTTACGTCGGCTGGACAGAGGCACGCTGCGAATACCGCGTGAGCCGCTCTTCCGTGACTTTTCGTCCGCTGACCCGAGAGGAAATCGAACAATACGTCCGTACCGGCGAACCGTATGACAAAGCGGGCGGCTACGGCATTCAGGGACTGGCGAGCATCTTCATTTCGGAAATCCGGGGAAGCTATACCGGCATCATGGGACTTCCTGTTTTTGAAACGGCAGAGCTGCTGAAAAACGCCGGACTTCCTGTTCTCTGAGAACTCTCTTCAGCAAAAAGCCCGCGGCAGCGGGCTTTTTGTCTGTTCAAAGGCGTGTCGGGATCAGTAGACCTTCACGAGCTCCACCTCAAAAACAAGCGTGGCGTTGGGCGGAATCACGCCGGGCACGCCGTAGGGGCCGTAGGCCAGGTCGCCGGGAATGGTGAGGCGGCGCTTTTCGCCTTCACGCATGCCCACGACGCCCATTTCCCAACCCGGAATCACCATGCCGACCCCGCAGACGTATTCCAGCGGTTCGCCGCGGTCAAGACTCGAGTCAAACTTGGTGCCGTCGGTGAGGCATCCCGTATAGTGCACGGCAATCGTGCTTCCCTTGACGGCCTCCCGGCCAGTGCCCTCTGCGAGCGTTTCAATCTTGAGTTCCGTAGCTTCCTGCTGCATCGGTAGTATTCCTTTCTGTTGCCTTGAACGGATAACCGTTCCGTTCATCCGCCAATATTACCTTTGCGGACGGCGCCGAGACAACGATCCGATGAACGGATTGTTCCCCTGCAGGTCATGCACGCAATAAATTCAGCGTGTACAATGGTTCCCCGCCGGCTTCCTCAGCCGGCCCGACATTCAAAACATTGCGCCTGCCGCTCAGAGTGTTTTTTCAGCACCCGGCACGCCGGCCGATCCCGTCACGGATGACGGTCTGCATCGCGGCCCTTGCGTGCCACTTCCTCAGCAGGTGTGCCCGTACTCACCGGGCGGCTAATCCAGAAAACATGCTTCCGCTCCCTGGGTGTTCGTGCGCCCGGACGATGCCTTCTTGCTGTTCTGAAGACAGCGCTCAAGGTCCTTGAACCGGCGGATAAAACAACATGACAGAACTGACAACCACTGCCTCTAATTTTGAGCGTGTCATGAAGTGGCTTCCCGAGTCTTTGCGCTCGTGGGCGGAGTCTTCCGCCTTTCTGCCGCTTGCGCTCAATGAAATTCTGAACGACCGTGATACCAAGCTCTCGGGCAGCCCCGGATCGGGCAAGATTCTGACGGCTTTGATCGGCGTCATTCAGAAACTGACAGATCGCCGCGACGGCTCCAAGCACTGTGCCGTGATTCTGTCTTCCTCGCGCGAGTCTGAGGAATCCACACTTGCCACGGCGGCGCGACTGACTGAAGCGGCCGGCCTCCGTGCTGCAGGCACTGCCGGGATTCGTGAATCGGCAGGCTTTGCCAAACTCTTTTCCGACCCCGTCGATCTGCTCGTCACTTCCGCCAAGACGCTTGAAAAGCTGTTCGATCGAGGATTTCTGACGCCCGACGCGGTACGAACGCTTGTCGTCGATGAAACCGAATGGCAGGAAGCGCTCGGCGACATGCCCCGCATCGCATCGCTTTGCAGCCGCCTGCCTGCCGCCCGCCAGATCATCGTCACGGCGCTTCCGGGCAACTCCTCGATTGAAGGCTCGCTCTCGGAGATGCTTCATGCGCCCGCCTTCTGCCGAGCCCCAGACAAGACTCCCGTATCCGGCGGCGTCGAACGTGCGGTTGTCGTGCCCGCCGACAAAACGGAGGAGTTTCTGCTTGCCGAAGCCGCCAAGACACCGGTGCTCTTTGTCGCCGGCACGCCGGCCGCCGGCACCCGTCTCATCGCGGCGATGAAAAATGCCGGATTGGAACCCAAGCGTGCCACGGCCGCTCAGACGGAATCCGCCCGGGAAACCCTCCTCCTGCGCTTTGCAGCCGGACGCGTCGAACAGCTGGTGATCCCGCATGCTCTGCTCGGCGGCTTTGAGCGCGGCTCGCTGCGCAGAATCGTGCACGCCGAAATGCCGGGCAGTCCTTCCGCCTATCTTGAACATCTTGCGCTGCTCAATCCCGACGGCGGTGAGCTTGTCACGGTCGTGACGCCCGAAGCGCTGCCGCTTTTCGATCAGCTCCTCTGCTCTGCGGAAAAGAAGCTGCCGCTCGAGAATCCTTATGATCTGCCCGACATGCGTACGGAAGCGGGCCTCGTTCTTCGCCGGGAAAAGCTGACGATCCGTGCCGACTACGGCAAGGATGAGCCGGCTCCGGAATCCGAAGCCGCCGAGGAGACTCCGTCGGACAACGGTGAACAGTCCGCTCCCAGACGCAGCAACGGCCAGAAGAAATTCGACAGCCGTCAAAACCGCACCAAGAAACGCCGTTCCGAAGATCGTGCCGAAAACGCCGATCAAACCGAAGGCGGTACTCGTAAGGACGGAAAACCCGCCTCTCAGAAGCGCCGCTTCCAGAACAAAAAGAACCGCACCCGCCGTGACAATCCGACCGAACAGAAAAACACGGCGGCCGACGGCACCGATGCGGCCGGCGACAATGTCGGCGCCGCCAAGCCGAAATTCAGGAAAAAGCCCTTCAAGGACCGTCGTCAGAACCAGACCAAGAACACGGCCGGCAGTGAAAAGCCCGATCAGCCGACCGCCAAAAAGCGTCCGGAACGCAAGGCAAAAAAGAACATTGACCGTCCGCGTACTGATCGCCGCGAAGTATGGGATGAAGACAACTTCGGCAACTCCATTCACTATCAGCCGAAGCGTCAGAACCTGAGAACGCTGAGAAGCGACCAGCCGATTCACTGGGAGCCCAACGATCCTTTCCATCCCTCCTCCCAGGCGCTGAGTCTTCCTCAGCTGATGCCGGATGAATTCCAGCCGCGCCAGAACCGACGCGACGTCAATGGAAATGTCCGCCGCAAGCCGTCCTCGAAAGGCGGCTTCCGCCGAAAGCGCGGACAGGGTGAAAACTAATCCGAATCGGGCCGCACGCCAGTGCGGCCCTTTTATTTAGAATGATCCCTGCCGCCGGAGCTTCGTACAGCCGCTTAGTCTCCGAGCGCAGCTTGAACCTTCATCTTTGCCATGCACATGACTTTGCGTCCCTTCTTTCGCAGGGCCTTTCTTCTGATCGGCATCAGCGTACTTCTTTCTGCCTGCTCTTCGACCTACTACACCGGGGAGACGGTCAGCGGTCCCGCCCGCAGTGAAAAGAGCGACTCGCGCGACCCGCTCCTCGACGCTCCGAATCGATCACTGATGACCTGCACCTCGGAGTCTCCGATCACGGTTCTTCGTCGGGTCAATGAAATTCCGTTCGCGTGTGCAGAACTCGGCATCTCCGCGACGCTTAATGAACTGCGCGACGCAGGTTGGAGAATCATCAAACTCGACATCGGCGAAGACATTGAAAGTGAAAATCACGTCGGATTCCCGGTGACCATTCAGGTTAGAAAACTTTTCTGAATATTTCCGCTCCTTGATCATGACTGAACACAGCGTCTGCTCCCGACTGGAAAAGGTCCGCACCGCCATGGCGGACAAGGATTTAGCGGCCTGGATCGTCCGCACGTCCGATCCCTATCTGTCGGAATATGTTCCCGAACACTGGACAGGCGTCAGATGGCTTTCCGGTTTTACCGGCAGCACGGCTGTTCTTGCCGTGACTTCCGACGAAGCCGCCCTTTTCACCGACAGCCGGTACTGGGAGCAGGCCGAGCGTGAGCTCAAGGGTTCAGGCATCTCCCTGGTCCGCCTCGGCGCCGCCGGCGAACCTGAACCTGCCGCATGGATTTCAGTCCGTCTCGGCCGGGGCGAACGCATCGGCACGGACTATGCGGCAATGAGCATCAGCCGTCAGCGTTTGCTTGAAAAAGCGCTGACAGGTGCCGGTCTGATCCTTGAGCATGACGACGGTCTCCTCGACGCCGTTTGGCAGGAGAACCGGCCTCCCGTTCCCGCATCCCCGGTTTATCGCCTTGCCTCCGCCGGCCGCTCGACCGCCGACAAGCTTTCCGAAGTACGGAAGCGCCTGAAGGCATCGGGAGCAGATGCGCTTTTTGTCGCACCGCTCGACGACACCGCCTGGCTCACCAATTGCCGGGGAACCGACATTCACTGCAACCCCGTGTTTCTTTCCTACATGCTCGTCACCGGCGAACGCGCTCTGCTCTTCTGCCGTGCCGAACGCATGAAGACCGGCGTCGCCGAAGCTCTGCTCGGCGAGGGCGTCGAAATCGCCCCGCCCGAGCAATGTCTCCCGATGCTGACGGAAACCGCCTGCAGCGCCCGCCTGCTGATCGATCCTGATCGAACGCCTGCCCGAATACTGCCTATGCTCGCGGTGAAGCCGGTTGAAGCGATCTCTCCGGTGACTCTGATGAAGAGCCGCAAGAGCAGGACCGAACTCGAAAACATCCGAAGCGCCATGGTGAGCGACGGCATCGCACTCTGCGAGTTCTATGCCGAACTCGAGGAACGTCTTGCGGACGGCGAACGCATGACCGAAATCCGGGCCGCGGAGCTCCTCCATGCGCATCGGGCGGCACAGCCTGATTTCCTTGACGAAAGCTTCGATACGATTGCGGCTTTCGGTCCGAACGCAGCCCTGCCGCACTACACGCCGTCTCCTGCGACGGACCGTCCGCTCTCGGACGGACTTCTGCTCATCGACTCGGGCGGCCAGTATCGGACAGGCACGACCGACATCACCCGCATGACGGCGGTCGGCAGTCTCTCGGACGAAATGAAGAAAGACGTCACGCTCGTTCTTAAGGGCATGGTCGCTCTGGCTCGAGCCTGCGTTCCCGCGGGAACCTCCGGCGCGCAACTCGACAGTCTCGCGAGAGCGCCGCTCTGGCGGGAGGGGCTGGACTTCGGGCACGGTACCGGCCACGGCGTCGGATTTGTGCTGAGTGTTCACGAAGGTCCCTTCTCCGTTTCTCCCCGGTCTCAGAAAACCGGTGAACTGGGCCTTCAGGCCGGTCTCGTCATCTCCGACGAGCCCGGCGTATACCGTCCGGGAAAGTGGGGCGTGCGCATCGAAAACCTCATCTCGGCCCGTCCTGCGGCGTCAACTGAATTCGGCAGTTTTCTGGACTTTGAGGTGCTGACGCTCTGTCCGATTGACGCCCGTGCGCTGATTCCCTCCATGCTGACTTCCGAAGAGAGGGACTGGCTCAACAGCTATCACGCCCGCATTCGGAAAATCCTTTCCCCGCACTTGTCGCTGAGAGCCGAAAAATGGCTTGAACAGGCCGTTTTGCCTATCTGAAATTCGCGTACATTTTGTTACACTGCTTTGCGGCTCTTATCAGAACATATGAAACCGCATGCCGAAGTTTGCGCAGATACTTACTGATATGTCAGAGACTTGCGCCCGGAACTGACCGGGCGTCTTTTCATTCGTTAGCCATGCGATACATCTTTGCTTCCGCCTGCACGGGTCTGATTCTTCTCTCGGCCCTCACCGGCTGCGATCAGAAACCCGCCGCCAAAGCTCCCCGCGCACCGCTTGCCGTCAGCACCGTTACCGCAGTCATGGCAGACGAGCCCCGATGGATCAGCGTACTCGGCCAGACCGAGGGCGGACGTGAGGTGGATGTGCGTCCGCAGGTGAGCGGCATCATCGAGGAAATCCTGTTTACGGAAGGAACCGCCGTCAGGGAAGGTGATCTGCTCTATCGTATCGACCCGACGCCGTTCAAGGCGAAGCTCAACTCCGCCGCCGCCGCCCGACGCCAGGCCGAAGCTGATCTCGCACAAGCCGTTCGCGAGCTCGCGCGTTCCGAAAAGCTCTTTAAGTCCGGCGCCGGCAGCCGCAAGGAATACGACGATGCGCTGAGCGCCCGCCAGGTTGCCCAGGCCGCGCTGGAAGCCAGAAAAGCCGAAGAAAAGGATGCCTCCATCAGTCTGGGCTGGACTGAAGTTCGGGCGCCCGCTTCAGGACTCACGGGAAAAACTCAGGTCAATCCCGGCGCGCTTGTCTCGCAGCAGTCCAGCCTTCTGACTTCGATTACCCAACATGACGACGTCCGCGTCGTCTTTGCGCCTTCGGAGCGTCTTCTCGACGGAGCGAGGATCTCCCTCCAAAATCGAGTGGAACTGACCGACGACGCAGGAAAGAACTATCCCGCCAAGCTCGACTTCGTCGCCCAGTCGATCAACCCGAACACCAATACTCTGCTTCTGCGCGCCAGACTCGAAGACAACGCGGGGCTGATGCCGGGCACATTTGTGCGTGCGCGCCTCATGATCGGGGAGCGAAAGAACGCCGTGCGCGTGCCGCAGAAAGCCATTACTCAGGAACCGGACGGTTCCTACACCGTTTACCTCCTCAAGGACGGCAAGGCCGCAGCCCGTACCGTCACCGTTGATCAATGGGTCGGCACGGACTGGCTGGTCACCGGCGGTTTGGAGGCCGGCGACAGGATCATCACCGACCAGCTTCTTAAGCTTCGGGACGGTCTAGCCGTCAAACCTGCCGCCGAGAAAAAACAAAAGTAAAGGTGCGCCATGCTGAGTCAGTTCTGCATCCGTCGCCCGATTTTCGCCACGGTTCTCTCCATCATCATCGTGCTCGCCGGCCTGATGGCACTGAGAGTGCTGCCGCTTTCTCAGTATCCGAACATCTCGCCGCCGACCATTCGCGTATCGACCACGTACGACGGCGCCGACTCCCAGACTCTCGCCCGCACGGTGGCCCAGCCCATCGAAGACCAGCTGTCCGGCATTGCCGGCCTTCTTTACTACACCACGAGCATCCGAAGCAGCGGTGAGCTCTCCATTTCCTGCGTCTTCGACGTCGGCACGGATCCGAATGACGCAATGCTGGAAATCAACAACCGTGTTCGAACGGCCGAGAGAAGTCTGCCCGAAAAGGTTCGCAATCAGGGCGTTACGGTGAGAAAACGCTCGGAGGACAGCCTTCTGATGGTGGCGCTGCATTCCCCCGATCACTCAATGTCCGCCACGGATCTCGCCGACTACGCCAACCTCAACATTGTCGACGAACTGAAACGTCTGCCGGGCGTCGGCGACGTGACGGTCTTCGGCAACGCCCAGTCAGCCATGCGCATCTGGGTCGATCCGGAAAAAATGGGGCTTCTCGGCGTCACCGTTCAGGATGTTGAAAACGCCATTGAGGCTCAGAACGAGCAGCGCGGCGCCGGCAGCGTCGGTACGGCTCCTACGCTCGACGATCAGCAGGTCTACTACACGGTCACGACGCCCGGACGTCTGCTTACCCCTGAGCAGTTCGGAAACATCGTCATTAAATCCAAAGGGCCCAACGGCGTCGTTCACATGTCCGACATCGCCCGCACGGAAGTCGGGAAGCGTTCTTATGAATTCCGCGTGGACGTCAACGGAGAACCCGGCGTCAACATGGGCGTCTATCTCCAGACCGGCGCCAACGCCATGGAAGCGGCAACCGCTGCCAAGGAACGCCTGGTCGAACTTGCAAAACACTTTCCGAAAAATCGCGTCGACTATCTGATCACCGACGACACGACCGTCTTCGTCGGCGCCTCCCTCAACGAGGTCTACCATACGCTCGCCGAAGCCGGTCTGCTCGTTCTGCTTGTTGTCTTCATCTTCCTGCAGAGCTGGCGCGCAACCCTCATTCCGATGCTGGCCGTTCCCGTGTCGCTGATCGGCACGATGGCCGGGCTCTGGCTTTTCGGCTTCTCGCTCAATACGCTGACGCTCTTCGCCATGGTGCTCTCGATCGGCATCGTGGTTGACGATGCCATCGTCGTGCTTGAAAACATCGAACGCATTATGAGAACCGAGGGGCTTTCTCCCTACGATGCCGCTCAGAAAGCCATGAAGGAAGTTTCCGGCGCCCTGGTTGCCATCGTGCTCGTGCTGGCCGCCGTCTTCATCCCCGTCGCATTTCTCGGCGGCATCGCCGGCGAGCTCTACAGACAGTTCGCAGTGACCGTCGCCACTTCGGTCGTGCTCTCGGGTTTCGTTGCGCTGACCCTGACGCCTGCGCTCTGCGCCATTCTGCTGAAAAAGCCCGAAGACGGCTCCAGCGAGAAGCTCGGCATCTTCCGTGCCTTCAACGCCGGTCTCTCCCGATTTACGATGGTCTTTCTCCTGCTGGTGAAAGCGGCGCTGCGTCACCGCATCGTTACCGCCGTCATTCTTGCTCTCGTGACCTTCGGATGCGTGGAAATGCTTGAACGGACCCCGACCTCCTTCATTCCGAAAGAAGACCAGGGGCTCGTACGAATGTCGATGAAGCTTCCCGAAGGCGCCGCCTTCCCCCGCACGGAAGCCGTCGCGCTGGATC
>JAXEEN010000180.1:0-4398 GCA_034104065.1 Sutterella sp. | reverse complement strand
ATTTGCGGTAGAATATCGCCATGTCTGAACGTTGGGTTTTGTATTTTTAGCACCACAATTATCCTCCA
Organism: Sutterella sp.; assembly: GCA_034104065.1. Classification (GTDB taxonomy): domain Bacteria; phylum Pseudomonadota; class Gammaproteobacteria; order Burkholderiales; family Burkholderiaceae_F; genus Sutterella. Next base: position 4,330 of record JAXEEN010000180.1, on the reverse strand, counting down.
TTCAGACATCAAACTCAAAGGGGAGTGGTCATGACGGCCAACTCCCCTTTTTTCGAATTTTTGGAACTCCCCTGAAGTTTGAATAATTTTTATACGGGCCGCCAATGCGCGTCCGCAGGCCTCTCTGAGGTTGCCGCGGCGAATTCAGCGACGCGGAGACAAAAAAACAGCAGACGCCCGGTGAAAAACGCCTGCTGAAAAAGGAAAAAAGATCGATTTGTAAAGCTCAGGCAGCCCGTCCGAGCTCGGCCGCGAGCCATTCGATGCCTTCGCGGTAGCCGTCGATGCCGTGTCCGACGATGGTGTGACGGGCGGCGAGAGACACGTAGGAGTGCTGCCGGAACGCTTCGCGCCTGCTGACGTCGGAGATGTGCACTTCGACGGTCGGAATCGCGGTCGCCTTCAGCGCGTCGAGAATCGCCACGCTCGTATGGGTGTAGGCGGCGGGATTCATGACGATGCCGTCGACCTTGTCGAAATAGGCCTGCTGGATGCGGTCGACGATGGCGCCTTCATGGTTGGACTGGAAAAGCTCGCATTCGACGCCGGCATCGGCGCACCAGCCTTCAAGCAGGCCGCAGAGATCGGCGTATGTCGTGCGGCCGTAGATGCCGGGCTCGCGGATGCCGAGGAAGTTGATGTTGGGACCGTTGATGATCAGAAATTTCACGACTGTTCTCCGAGAATCTGGGACACGGCGCCTTTGACCGTCCTGCATTCGACGACGCGGTCGGCAAAGGCGCGGTAGACGGGTTCGCGTTCGGCGAAGATGGCTTCGACGCCGCGGGACTGAGACAGCGGACGGCCGTAGGAGGGAAGATCCTCGATCGGGCGATCCAGCCAGAAGATGATGCCGTTGCGGCGAAGAAGCTCGCGGTTGCGCTCGCGCATGACGGCGCCGCCGCCCGTCGCGATGACCAGACCGTGCTCGTGTGAGAGCTCTTCGATGACGGCGGTTTCAAGACCGCGGAAGAAGAGCTCGCCGTCCTCCGCGAAGATCTGCGGAATCTGGCGGCCGTCCTTGCGGATGACGAGCTCGTCCGTATCGACGAAGCGCCGGTGAAGCCTCTCCGCGATGCGCTTGCCGACGGTCGTCTTGCCGCTGCCCGGCATGCCGATCAGAACGATGTTGGCGAAGGCGAGCGTCAGATCGGACAGAATGCCGTCGATGGCGCTGTCCGGAACGGCATGTCCGAGGAAGCGTTCCGCTGCGGCCTTGGCCTGGGTGACGAGCATGCCGAGGCCGTTGACGGCGGGCAGTCCGCGGCGCAGCGCCATCTGCATCAGATCGGTGTGCGCGGGGTTGTAGACGATGTCGAGCACGCCTTCGAGATCGGGGAAGACGTCGAGCGTTTCAAGCGGAGAGGCATTGCAGTTGGGGAACATGCCGACCGGCGTCGTGTTGACGATCAGTCGGGCGTCCGCATGCTTTTCAAGGTTGCCGTAGTTGTCGGGGCCGCTGCGGGAGATCACCACGATCTCGCCCGCGCCGAGATCGGACAGCACGGCGCGGACCGTCAGGGAGGCGCCGCCCGAGCCGAGCACGAGGCACTTCTTGCCGGCGACGGAAAGACCGCTTCGCTCGACCATCCAGAGAAAGCCCGCATAGTCGGTGTTGTCGCCGAGCAGGCCCCCGTCGGGCAGCCGCACGAGCGTGTTGACGGAGCCGATGGCTTTGGCCCGGGGCGTCAGTTCCGTGCAGTAGGGGATGACCGTCTTCTTGTAGGGAATGGTGACGTTGAGACCCTGAAAATCGCCGGAAGTCAGAAACGGACCGACTTCCTCTTCGGAAAGCTCGATCAGATCGTAACGATAGGTGCCGAGCTTGGCGTGGATGTCCGGAGAAAGGCTGTGACCGAGCTTGGCGCCGATCAGGCCGAATCGCTGCTGAGTCATTTTGATTACTGAATTCTGGTGAGCGTGATGTCGTGCTCGCGCAGGTCGCGTACGAGCGAGCCGGGCACGGGATCCTGAAGCGTGAGAAGAAGAAGCGGCGGAATCCAGCTCATGGCGGCGGGAGTGATCGCATGAACCGTCAGCATGGCCATCACCTCGGCGAACAGCGCCTCGGAGGGAAGTGAAAGCCGGAACGTGCCGGGGACCTGGTCGTCGGGTTCGTCGGGCGTGACTTCGCAGCGGCGGGAAAACGCCATCAGCGTGCGGTAGACCGGCACGGCGCCGCCTTCGAGCCCTTCGCCTTCGAGCCCTTCGCCCGCGAGCACGCGCAGCTTCTGAAGCAGGGCCTTTTCACGAACGCCGTCGTAGACGGGAAGTCCCTTTGCGGTCTTCACTTCGGCCACCTGATGCACGGCGGCGAGACGCCGGCCGAGCGCCTGAACGATCTCCCGGTCGGCGCCGTCGATCGTCCGCCGGATTTCCTCAAGAGAGAGTTCCGTCATCAGGCACCTCTGCGCGAAACGTCGGGCAGACGCGCCGGCGCATCGAGAAGCGCGTCGAGTGCGGCAACAGCCGCCACGGCTTCGACGATGGGAACGGCGCGCACGGCCACGCAGGGATCGTGTCTGCCGGTCACCTTGAGTTCGGCATCGCACTGCCCTTTGAGTGAGACGGTCTGCTGCGGGCGGCCGATGGAGGGGGTCGGCTTGAGAGCGACGCGGAAGATGATCGGACGGCCCGTCGTGATGCCGCCGGCAATGCCGCCGGCGCGGTTGGTGAGCGGCGTCACCCGGCCGTCGACCATGCCGTAGGGATCGTTGTTCTGGGAGCCGCGGAGGCGGGAGGCTTCGAAGCCGAGTCCGAACTCGACGCCCTTGACGGCGGGAATGCCGAAAACGGCCTGCGCGATGCGGCCGTCGAGACCTTCGAAGAGCGGACCGCCGAGACCGACGGGCATCCCCGTGATCATGCATTCGATGACGCCGCCCACGCTGTCGGCGCTCTTGCGCGCCGCCTCGACTTCGGCCTGCATAGCGGCCGCAGCCTCATCGGAGAGCGTCACGGGCGTGCGCCCGAGACGGGCTTCGAGCACCTCGTCGGGTTCGCCGAGCGGATTGAAGGGCCGGTCCTCGGCGGAGCCGATCGAACGGATGTGGGCCGCGATGCGGATGCCGCGGCGCTCGAGAAGCTGCAGCGCGATGCCGCCCGCGATGCAGAGCGGCGCGGTCAGACGGGCGGAGAAGGCGCCGCCGCCGCGAACGTCCTGCCAGCCGCCGTACTTGACGTCGGCCGGCCAGTCGGCGTGGGAGGGGCGGGGCAGATCGGCGATGGCCGCATAGTCCTTCGAACGCGTGTCGGTGTTGCGGATCACCGCAGTGAGCGGCGCGCCGCAGGTATGACCGTCGAGAAAGCCGCACAGAATTTCGGGCTTGTCGGGTTCCCTGCGCTGCGTGGTCATGCGGTTCTGGCCGGGCGCGCGGCGGGCCAGAAAGGCCTCGAGCGCCTCGATGTCGACCGCTTCGCCGGCGGGCAGGCCGTCGATCGTAACGCCGATGGCGGCGGCATGACTCTGACCGAAAACCGTGACGCGGAGATTGCTGCCGTAAAAAGCCATGATCAGTCGTCCTCAAGGAAGACGAGGCCGCCCAGACGGGCGAAGTCGTCGAAAAAGTCGGGATAGGATTTGCGGACCGCCTGGGCGCCTTCGATGACCACGGGTTCGTACGTGCGCGCGCCCGCCACGGCGGCAGACATCACGATGCGGTGGTCGTTCGCCCCCCGGCAGGTGCCGCCCTGAACCTCGGCCCGGCCGTGAACGATCAGACCCTCGGGGAGTTCCTCGACGTCCGCGCCGAGCGCCGTCAGCATTTCGCGCGTCGTCACGAGACGGTCGCTTTCCTTGATGCGAAGACGTCCGGCGTTGATGAATTCCGTCGTGCCTTCCGCAAAGGAGGCCACCACGGAGAGAATCGGCACGAGGTCGGGAATCTGCGCGGCGTCGACGGTGATCCCGTGAAGGAAGCCGGGACGCACGCTCACCGTGTCTTCGGTCGTCGTGATCTCGGCGCCGAAAGCCTTCAGGATGTCCACGACGGCCCGGTCGCCCTGACGCGAATCGGCGCGAAGGCCGGTCAGCGTCACGCCCTTGCCGAGCGCGCCCGCGCAGAGCCAGAAGGCGGAATTCGACCAGTCGCCTTCGACGAGCGCCCTGCCGGGGCTCGTCAGCTTTTCAAGACCGTCGATGTCGAAGCGCCGGCCGTCTTCGCTTCGCACGATTCTCGCGCCGAAAAGCGCAAGAACGTCGAGCGTCATGTCGATGTAGGGGGCGGATTCGATCTTGCCGGTCAGCGTCAGCGTGCTCTTTCCGGGAATCACGGAAAGCGCGAAGAGCAGACCGCCGATGAACTGCGAGGAAACATTGGCCGCAATCGAG
>JAXEEN010000179.1:0-3457 GCA_034104065.1 Sutterella sp. | reverse complement strand
AGATCCCGGAACGGGCTGCCCTCGCCGGCGTCCCCGCCTTCTTCCTGCGGTATCTGCGGGAATAAAGCCGCGCGCAGAAGACCGTCATCAGCGTGATGACATCCTTGGCAAGTTCGGCCTCAAACGACAAGGGTGCCGCAGTATTGACAACGCGGAATTCCGTTCCGGTCTGCCCGCAGATGAATCTGACGAGTCCGACGCCGAATCGAAGAAGTCGGTCTTCATGCATGACCGTCAGTCTGCGGACTTTTCTTTCGAGAATCAGCTTCAGAAGCTGCTTCAGACCGGGCTTGGCACAATTCAGGCCGGAGCCGATGTCCGTGATGACCTTGTCGCAGCCTTGCTCGCTGAGATGTTTGGCCTGCCTGACGAGATCAGACTTCTGATCATGACCGGATACACGCGCATAGCCGATGTCGAGACGCTCCTGCGATTCAGTACCCGCCCAATCGGGAAGAGAAAATCTGCGGTGTCCGCCCGGCGTGCGGACGGATTTCGGGATAATACCGAGAGCTTCCCAACGACGGACAGTACTCGGCGAGACGCCGTAGTATTTGGCAATGAAACTGATGGAATGAAGGCTCATAGACAACCCTCCTCCCTACGATAACAGATCGTCCTGACTGTCAGTTGTAGATTTGGGAGCTTTTGACCGAACTAGCTATTACCCTACTGGGCGGAGGCGACGGGAAAAACGTCGCTTCGCGCCTTCCGGGCCTCGAAGCGCACGGGCGAACTATTCTGCCGTCCGGCGGGCGACCGGCTCTTCATCGCCGGCGATGCGGTTCTCTTTGCGGAAACCGTTCTGCATCTGCCGCCGACCGCGGATATAGTCGTCTGAAACCGACGTCCGGCGGCGTTAAGTCTTCTATAAGCGAACTGTTACGTTTTTGACGGCGGCCTTGCGATATATTGACTTAAATGCCGATCCGCCCGGATCGGACGACGACCTACTGCGGAGATTCCTGATGTCCGAATATTCACCAGAAACACTTCAGCTGCCGGAAGGCCTTCAGGAATTACTCGAAGAAACGGGGCTGACCGTGCCGCCGGTGCCGCTTGCGCTCCTGGATTCCTTCGATGCGATGTCGGATCGCTGGTTCGCGACGGATGCCGGCCCCGAGCCGAAGCCGCTTCGCTTTCAGAGCGACGCCGCCGGATTCTTCTCATCCCGCTTCGCCGGGGACCGGAGCTTCGCCGGCTACGGGCTGGCCGGTCGGCCGTTCGGCACGCAGTACGTGATCTGGGCGCTGGCGGATAAGACGTTGGAATTCGCCGTGTCGCTTCCCTGGGGCAGCGCCTACGGCGACCCGGAAGCCGAAAGACGAGAACTCGACGCGGCGTTCCGGATCGGCGAAGTCTGCGCCGCCGGGCGGCCCGCCGAAGGAAGACTCGCCGTACTGATCGCATCGGACGGCATCGAATGGTCGCTCTCGACACCGGGCGCGACGCTTTCGGGGGACGACCTCGACGGTCTTCTGACGGCGCTTGAAAATGAAGCGGCCGCCGCGGAACCGGTGTCGGCCGGCGCCTGGCTTGCAGTATAGGAGGACGATTCATGGGTACCGATATCACGAGTCCGACGTTCAGTCCTTTGTCGATCCTCGACGATCATCCCGCGTCGGCGCCGGCCGAAGCGACCGACGCCCGCGAGGCGGCCGCCGTGCGCGCGCCCGCCGACGGAGCGCCCGTTCGCGAAGCCGCCGTTCCCGTGCCCGAAGCGGATCCTGGTCCGGAACCGGTGCTGCCGCCCGCGGATCAGCCCGTCGCCCTTCAGGCCGAAGCCGCCCGCAGACGCATCGACAGTCTTCTCTCGCGCGCCTCGGCGGGGATGCCCTGTCTCAACGGGAGTCTCTACGAAACGCTCAGGACCGCCGTGCCCCGTCCCGGACTTTTCCGGACCGGGCACTGCATGCATACGAAGGTGGCCGATGCGGCCAGGGCGTGCGACAAGGCGGCCGCCGAGTTCGGAACGATCGCCGCGGCGAAGTTTGCGGAGCGTCCTCTCCCGAAAGATACCCTCGCTTCGCTGAAGGCATTCACGGATGCGCAGCAGAACTTCGCCGCAGCGCTTCAGAACTATTCCGAAAAGACGGGGACGCAGAGCGCGGAGATCTCGAATCTGATTCAGAGCGCCAACAACCGTGCCGCAGAGGCGCTCAATCTTGTGGCCGTGATGCAGATCGCCGGCATGAATCAGGCGCCGGCCGAAGGCGAAGGCGCGGCAGTCGCCGCCGCACTGGCGGAAGGCCGCCTGCGCGTCGATCGCAATGCGCCGGCCGCCGGTCAGCTTCTCGGCGTCGGCGCGCAGATGCACGGCGCACACTTCAGCCACCCGCTTATCGCCGGCCTCGGGAACCTCTCGGCCCGGCTCGACGGACTCGAAGCCCGGATCAATCTCATGACGGCGACGGAATTCCGTGAGGAGGCGGGCGCCGTACGGGCGGACATCGATCTGCTTCGCGGGGAAATCGCCGGGATCGGCGATGCGCCCGGCGGTCTCGGCGACAACATGACGGTTGCCCGCGACGCCGGACTTCAGCAGCAGCTCGAGCGAGTGCTCGCCGGCATCTCCGGACGTTTTGAAACGATTGCCGGGTCTCGTACAACCGTGCGCAATGCCGTGACGGTGTTCCTTCCGGAGATGGACGGCGGCGCCTTCAACGCCTTTTCCGAAGCGCCCTTTGACGTGCTGGGCAACCTGCCCGGCACTTTAGCCGAGGCGGTCCGGACGTATTCCGCCGAACGCGGCGCCATTCTGGAGAACCTCGACCGCGGACAACTGACCGACCGGACGCTCGAAGAGAATCTGAATACGGCGACCCGGCGGATCACCGATCTCAAGTCGGAGGTCGCCCTGTTCCGGATACTCCATCTGGTCGCAACGAACCCGAAGTTCGGGGCGTACCAGCTCTTACAACTCTGCGAAAAAGACCCTCTCGACCTCCATTTGACGATGAAGCAGGCCGAGAAAATGACCTTCAGGCTGAAGGCAATGGCGGCAGAAGGTCATCCGGCGATCAGGCAGGCGGAGGTGCTGGCCTCCTCCTTCGCCGCGGTCAGGCGTTCCTTCGTCGAGGCCGACATCAATGAGATCAAGACGATGCTCGGCAGGGAACGGGCGAATGCCGCTTCGTTCCGCGCCGGCTACCTGGCGGCGGCCTTCGAACATCATGTCGATGCGGCGACGCTCATCGGCGCGGCCCAACGCGGAATACCTGCGGATCAGCTCGAACTGAGCGTCGGAGACGGGAATCTGGTCAAAGACCGCATTCTCGGTCAGGGCGCGGCCAACGCGGTCTCGCTCTGCACGTATCTGGACGACGACGGCCAAACCCGCGAGTTCGTCTTCAAGCCCGAACTGGGCGCCCGATACGGACTCACCGGTCTCAGGGCCTGCGAGGTCGGCTATGATCCCGCCGTCAGAGTCATGCAGGTGAACGTGGCGGCGACGCGC
>JAXEEN010000178.1:0-7738 GCA_034104065.1 Sutterella sp. | reverse complement strand
GTCCCGCAGAGGGACCGATCCGGCATCGGCGGTGCAAGCACACCGCCGAGAGTGAATGAGTGGGCTTCCCGACTGCCAGCACAGTGCGGAAAGATGCGATTCCAGAAAGGTGTTGTCTTGTCCGGATCAGGCCCAGACGATGAAGAAACGCCGTCAGCGCGGCGCTGATGATTTTTTCTGATGGTACATGATGACGAAGGCCCAGTGTAGCGCGCCGCCCGTCTTTCCGATCATACCTGCTGACTACGCAATCGGCCTGAGCACTGTGGCTTAGGCAGGATTGTGTAAGGCTCATGTCTGAACTCCTCATGAGATGGGGTCGGGCTGAATGACGATGCCGTTTTTTGTGCAACAATAGGCCAATTGCAGTCCGGGCCGCCGCTTGGAGCGAGCCCGATCAGGGAGACATTCATGATCTATCACAGCACGCGATGCCGCGAGGGCGGCGTCAGCGCCCGCGAGGCGCTTCTGAAGGGGTTATGCGCCGACGGCGGTCTTTTTGTGTGCGATGCGCTCGACGCGTGCCGGCTTGAGCCTGCGGACCTGCAGGGGCTGGACTACCGCGGGACGGCGCTTCGCGTGTTCTCTCTTCTCCTGGACGATTTTTCCGAAAAGGAACTCTCGGAAGGCATCGCCCGCGCCTACGGCGGCACGTTCGCCTCCGACGCCGTCACCCCGGTGACGCCGATCGGCGACGAGTGGCTTCTCGAGCTTTATCACGGTCCGACGTCCGCCTTCAAGGACGTGGCTCTCTGCATGCTGCCGCAGTTCATGTCGGCGGCGCTGGCCGGCAGCGGCCGGAGAGTCATGATCGTGACGGCGACGAGCGGCGATACCGGCAAGGCTGCGCTCAACGGCTTCATGAACGTGCCGGGCGTCGGCATCACGGTCTTTTTCCCGCACGGGAAGGTGAGCGACATTCAGTACCTTCAGATGGCGACGCAGGAAGGCTCCAACGTGAACGTCAGCGCCGTCGAAGGCAACTTCGACGACGTGCAGAGCACGGTGAAGCGAATCTTCGCCTCGCCGCTCAAGGCGGAACTGGAAGCCTCGGGCGTTTCGCTTTCGAGCGCCAATTCGATCAACATCGGCCGTCTGGTCCCGCAGGTCACCTATTATTTCGACGCCTACCGCCAGCTGATGGAACACGGCGCCGTGAAGGTGGGCGATCCCGTGGACTTCTGCGTGCCGACCGGCAACTTCGGCGACGTCCTCGCAGGTTATTACGCCAGGCGCATGGGCCTGCCCGTCGGCAGACTCATCGTGGCGAGCAACGCCAACAACGTGCTCACCGACTTCCTCACGACCGGCGTCTACGACCGCAACCGCAGCTTCATCAAGACCATCACCCCGAGCATGGACATTCTCATCTCGAGCAATCTCGAGCGCATGCTCTACTACACCTCGGGCGGAAATACCGAACTGATTGCCTCGCTGATGAAGGATCTGGCGGAAAAGGGCCGCTTTGAAGTGTCGGGCGCCATGCTCGACGACATCCGCCGCGTCTTCGAATGCGGCTGGGCGAACGACGAGGAAACCAAGGCCGCGATCCGCGAAGCCTGGCAGAAGGACGGCCGTCTGATCGATCCGCATACCGCCGTGGCCCTCAAGGTGGCACGCGAGCGCGAAAGGACGGGCGCGCCCGTCGTGGTGCTTTCGACGGCCAGTCCCTTCAAGTTCTGCCGCGACGTCTGCGAAGCCGTGGCGGGCCGTGCGCCCGATGCGGACTGGAACGGCTTCCGCTGCATGGACGAACTTGCCCGCCTGACCGGCATCGAGCCGCCCGAAGCGCTGGCCGGTCTGCGTTCCAAGCCCGTCCTTCATGAGTCCGTCGTCACGCCCGAGGGCATGGCGGGCTTTGTCAGAGCTGCCGCGCAGCGTGACTTCTGAGGAGAAAGATCATGGGTGTTTCCGTTCGTGTTCCCGCCTCGAGCGCCAATATCGGTCCGGGCTACGACTCTCTCGGGATGGCGCTGTCGCTGCATTCGACGTTTTATGCCGAACCCGCAGAGAAGCTGGTGATCGAAGGCTGTCCCGAGGCGTTCAGAAACGAAGACAATCTGGTCTACCAGGCCTTTTGCCGAGTGTATGAAAAAGCCGGCATCGCCGTGCCCGGCGTACGGCTGGTCATCGATTCCCACGTGCCTGTGGCCCGCGGTCTCGGCTCGTCGAGCACCTGCTTTGCGGGCGGCGCCGCGCTGGCCAATGCGCTTCTGGGCGATCCTTTCTCCAAAGATGATCTGTTCCAGATCTGCACGGCGCTCGAGGGACATCCCGACAATGCCGCTCCCGCGCTGTTCGGAGGCCTGACGGCAAGCTTCATGAATGAAGGCCGCGCGATGACCGTGCCGTTCTCGCCGGATCCCGACTGGCGCTTCGCTACGTTCATTCCCGATTACGAAGTCCGGACAAGCGAAGCCCGCCGCATCGTCAAAAAGGAGATTCCGCTCTCGGCCGCCGTACATACGATGTCCCACGCGGTCGCCATGATCCGAGGTCTAGAAACCGGCGACGAAGCGCTGGTTCGCGCCGCCTGCGACGACGTACTTCACGAGCCCTACCGCCGCACGCTGATCCGTGAATACGACGGCCTTCGCGAGCTTACGCTCGGAGCCGGCGCCGCAGCCTTCTTCATCAGCGGCTCGGGCTCGACGCTGATCGCCGCCACCCGCAGCGCCGAGCTGGCCGAGACGCTCTGCGCACGGGGCCGGGAACGCTTCCCGAACGTCAATGCGCTCGTTCTGACGCTCTGCCGCGAAGGGACGGTGGTGAGCGGCACTTAAGCAGCCGTATCGGACTGCAGCCAGCCCGTCGGGTTTTCGAGACCGGCGGGCTGTCTTTTCGGGCTGTTCGGCAGTTTTAGGGTAGATCAGCCAAAGGTGATGATTTTCGTGAGGAGCGTGTACGAGAGAGAATGACCGACTGAGTCGGCAATATTTTTCAGAAGCACCCGCAGCGGGTAGATATTGCTCACCTTGTTGCGCACGGCAATGTCGCCGAGATAGATCTTCTGAAGAAGGCTGTTGAGATATTCGCGCTTGGACGGATAGCGCAGACACTCTGGAAAGCCTCCGAATCTCGCATATTCTTGGTATTCCCTGAGGGCAGCCGCGGCACCAGAGGTCGAGAGCACGGTGTTTCTGTTCAATAAAACCTATTCAAAATTGCTCATTTTGGGGTTTCATTAACTTATCCGCACTCTGTTGAGTTCGAGAAGAGTCTCGGCCAACTAGAGCCTGTTCTCGCCAAGCCGTCGTAGTTGTGTTCATCGTTCCGGCGAGGAAGCTGCCGTTCGGGCAGGCTCGAAGATGTTGGAATCTGAAGGATCAAAAGGATCGAATTTCATCCGGTCCGGACTGCCGGGATCAATTCTTCGGCGGCTCGGCGAGGATGTCCGAAGGAGAACCGTATCGGGCCAGGCAGATTTCCGCGTCGCCCGCTTCGTAGACGACGGCGAGGGCATCTTCGGGCATGCCGGCCGGATGAATGGGCAGATACTGAGCGCTGCCGCTGCCAGCGGGACGGGCGCCCGGCGGCGTTCGGCCTTCCGTGAGGTCCGTGAATACAGCCTCAAGCGCGGCGATGATGGCCGGACGTTCGGGAGCTGAAGCGATGAGGGTTTTGTCGATGCGGAACTGCTTCGTTTCGAGGAGTTCCAGCCTGCCGGCAGGACTGCGGGAAAGAAGGCCGCCGTCACCGCTGCCGCGTTCGCGGGCGCGCCAGCGAAGAATCGCCTGTGCGTCCTGAAGCGAAGCCTGCGTGACAAGGGAAAGCCTCGGAATGCGGGCGGCTTCGGAGAAGGATTCCGCTTCGCCGGTCGGAGGCAGGGAGGAAAAGAGGTCGCCCTGAACGAACAGGCCGGGAATGGCTGCGGCGGGCTGTCTTTTGGCTCTGGATCTGGTTTTTCGGATGGGAAGCGTGCCTTCCCGGGCCGTGCGTTCGAGCAGAAGCCGGATGACGCCTTCGGCCGTCAGACCGCTTTCATGCAGAACCTCGGCGGCACGCCGGGCTTCGAGCTCATCGAGCGTGATGCTGAACGTGTAGGTTTTGAGCATGGGCGGATCCTTCGGAAGACAGAAGCCTTTACTGAGTCTAGCAGAGCCGGACGAATTCCTGAAACGGCGGCCGCGTCCGATGATTTCAAAGCGCGCCGACCGCAAAAAAGGCGCTTTCCTGTTCGGAGAAGCGCCTTCGGCCGGCAGAGTCCGGATTTATTTCAGAACGTTGCGGATCTTGTAGGGCAGGGGCGGCTGGGTCATCGGTGCACCGCCCGGCTCAAGGGAGACGCCCGACACGAGGGCGGCAGAGAGCGCCGAGAAGAGCACCAGCGTTCGGCCGGCGGCGATGACCGACTGAACCACGAAGCCGGCTTCCCGGCCGTCCGCATATACCGGTGCGCCGGGGAGGACTCGGACCGTGCCTTCCGCCAGGCCGACGGCGGCGCGGCGTCCGATTTCGCCGATGTGCTGAACGCGGGAGATGACTTCCTGACCGGGGTAGCAGCCCTTGTTGAAGACTACGCCGCCCGTCAGTTCGAAGTTGACGGCCTGGGGGACGAAGAGTTCGCGGGAACCGGGCCAGACGGTCGCGGCGCCCGCGGCAATTTCGGAAGCCCACCAGAGAGCGCTTTCGCCGGCGTCGGCAAAGAGTCCGCGGTCGGAAGGAGCGATGACGAGAGCCCGGCGTCCGCCGAAGGGGAAGCCTTCAAGTTCAGCCGCGGGGAGCATGTCGAGGATCGTGACGCCGTCGGCCCTGACGGCTTCGCCTTGAGCAGGCACCGGAAGTCCGGCGGCTTCAAGCTCGGCGGCTGCGTCGCCCGTGATGCCGACGATGCTCATGCCTTCGAGCGCACAGTCGAAATGCACGTCGGCTCGAAGCACGTACATGCGAAGACGCTTGAGAAACTGCGGCGCGACGGCCTTCGGGAGCAGCATCATGACGTCGTCGCCGTCCATCCAGAGATGCATGGTGGCGAGGAGACGGCCTTTGGGCGAGCAGTAGCCGGCGGAAACGGTTCGGTTTCCGAGCCGTTCGACGGCGTTCGTGAACTGTCCGTGCAGAAAGCGCACGGCGTCCCTGCCGCTCACGCGCACGAGACCGAGGTCGTCGATGCGGGCCGTGCGTCGGCTCGGATCAAGCAGCGTGAAGCTGCCTGCGGAGGGGTTTTCGCAGCCCTGGGCTGCAGTCATGCAGGCGAGTGCCATGATGTGTTCCTTTACTTGTTTGAATCCCGGCCGGCGGCTGCTCCGGCAGTCCCCTTAACGTCCTTCGTTTCCTTCGGGCGATTGAGGATGTACCGCCGCACCGCACGGTTGTGCGCCTTCAGCGTCTTGGAAAACTCACTCGTACCGTCGCCCCGGGCGACGAAATAGAGATAATCGGCGTCGGCCGGATGGAGCGCAGCCTCGATCGAGGCATAGGCCGGCGCGGAAATGGGCGTCGGCGGCAGCGCGGGAATTTTGTACGTATTGTAAGGAGTCGCGCTCTGAAGATCCTTCCTGGTGAGCGTGCCCGACCAGTTCGGCCCGAGCCCGTAGATCACCGTGGGATCGGTCTGAAGCGGCATTTTGAGCTTCAGCCGGTTGGTAAAGACGGCGCTCACGAGATGACGGTCCGATTTGACGCCCGTTTCTTTTTCAATAATGGAGGCGAGAATCAGCGCTTCGTAGGGCGTGGCGAGCGGGATTGCAGCCTTGCGCTCGGACCAGGCTTTGTTCAGAAGGGCCTTCTGGCGGTCGACGGCGATCTTCATGACCGCAACGTCGCTGCTTCCGCTCGTGTAGTGATAGGTGTCGGGCGCGAACCAGCCTTCGAGCGATTCGGTGTCGATGCCCAGAGCGGCGCGCAGCGCCTCGGGCGTCATGGTGTCGGAAACGCGCTTGAGCGCCGGCGCATCGCGAAAAACGGCCATCACCTCCCAGACGGGCGCTCCGTCGGGAATGCGGAGCTGACGGTCGACGACGGCGCCCCGCGCCAGCGTTTCAAGAATGCCGGCGGGAGTCAGTCCCGGTTCGAAGCGATAAAGACCCGTGTGGATGCTGGAGAGCGTTCTGCCGTCGAGTCTGGCGGCGATGCGCATCAGGAAGGGGGACACGCCGAGTCCCGCCTCCGTCATGCGGGCCATGACGCGCGTCGCGCTGTCGCCGTCCTCCACCGTGATCGACACGGTTTCTCCCGGATCGCTCCGGGGAACGGGCCGGCTGAAGACGTACCAGTTCGCCGCGCCCCAGAGCGCGGCGCCGGCGGCAAGAAGGGCGGCGCCGGCCGCGGCGGCGATCTTCATGCGCCGGGAAAGGCGCGGTTTGGATTCGGCTTCAGGTTGGGTTTCGGGAGCCGAGGCGGGCTCTTCTTCGGAAGAGGCGGGCGCACCGTCGGAGGCATTCGCTTGAGCGGATGCCGCGGAGGGCTTCTCATGCTCAGCCTGCGGTTCTTCGACGGAAGGGACGCTCCGACCGGCAGCGTCTTCGGAAACGGAAGCAGGCAGGCCGGCCTCCCGGGGCTGACCGGAAGCGTCGGCGTCCGGCCCGGCGGCCGACGACGGTTCGGCCGCAGGCATGCCGGAACCGACGGGGGCTGCTTCGGGGACGGCGGCGGTCTCGGAAACCGCCGGGGTCTGCGTCGGGGAAGACTCGGCGTTCGGCGCCTCGGCGGGCTGATCGGGACGGCTTTCGGACGGATTCACGGAAGGCTCCTCAGTGGTGTCGCGGAAGGGACGCTCATGGCGTCGGTGCATTGTAGCTCAGCGTCTTTGCCGAGCGCCTGAGATGATATTGTCCGCTACAATGAGCCGCTGACGGAAGGTCCGCGGCAGGGCTCTCCGGGATTCTTGAAAAAGGACGCAAAGTGGGTATCGTCAGAGGACGCTTCATTACGTTCGAGGGCATCGACGGCGCGGGAAAGACCACGCAGATCGATGCACTTGAGCGCCTCATCAGATCTAAGGGCATCGAGGTCGTGCGAACCCGGGAGCCGGGCGGCACGCCCGCCGGCGAAAAAATCCGGGCGATGCTCCTCTCGGACGACATGACGGTGCGTACGGAAACGCTGCTCTTTTTCGCGGCGCGCGCCGAGCATGTCGAAACCCTGATCCGTCCCGCTCTCGAACGCGGCGCCTGGGTGCTGTCCGACCGCTTCACCGACGCCACCTACGCCTATCAGACGGGCGGCAAGGGCATGGCCGGGAGCGACGTCGAGGCGCTTGAAGCGTGGACGCTCGGCGGATTCGCGCCCGACCGGACGGTGCTCTTCGACATCTCTCCCGAAACGGCGGCCCGCCGCCGTGCCGTGAGAGCGGGCGAGGGCGACCGGTTCGAACGGGAAAGCACGGCCTTCTTCACCCGGGTCCGCAATGCCTATCTGGATCGTGCCGCGCGTGACCCGAAGCGATTCCTGACGGTGGACGCTTCCGATACGCCCGAGCACATCGAAGCCCGCATCCGGGAGGAGTTCCTCGCATGGCTGTAGTTCCCTATCCCTGGCTGGAAAAGCCCGCGGCGGCGCTTGCCGCCATGAAGGACCGCCTTCCGAACGCCGTGCTGATTCACGGCGTGCCGGGCATCGGCACCTTTGAACTCGCAAAAGGTTTTGCCGAGCTGCTGCTCTGCGAAAGTCCCCGGTTCGATGGCACGCCCTGCGGGACATGCCCGGGCTGCCGGCTCATGAAGGCGGGCACGCATCCCGACTGCCGCATCGTGGTGTCGGAGTACATCGCCGCGGAGCTCGATCTTCCGTATACGCC
>JAXEEN010000177.1:0-7132 GCA_034104065.1 Sutterella sp. | reverse complement strand
TGTGTAAAGCATGCCGCCAGCGTTCAATCTGAGCCAGGATCAAACTCTTTAGTTCAATCTCTGTTTGTCGCTCTTCGCCGGAATTGAAAGAGAAAGCAGATGCTTTCGTCTTTCGGCTTTCCTTCAAAGCGCGAACTTCGTAAGCTTTTTGAGTGCCTTTGATTCACTCTCGACTTGCCGATGTTCACACTTATCGGTTCGTTGAATCTAATTTTTAAAGAACGTCTGCTTCATCAGAAGCACAGAATTGACATTGTATAGAAGCTTTTTGCTTTTGTCAAATTTTATTTTGACTTGTCATTTCTGGCCGCCTCAAACTGGCGTTCTCGGCGAGCGGATGCGTATTATGCAGAAACCCTTTCCGCTTGTCAAGTACGGTTCGAGTCTTTTCTTCGACCCGTCCCTTCCGCCTTTCGGGATGTCTGTCATGCTCCGTTATTCGCTGAAACCCGATACTGCTTCACATCTTTACAGGATGAGTCTGACGCTTGATGCGCCGGCCTCGGTCACCACCTTCTACATGCCGGCCTGGACCAGCGGCAGCTACCTGATTCGCGACTATGCAGGACGCATCCGCGGCCCCCGCTGCAGCCGCGGCATCCTGACGCAGATTTCGACCAATCGCTGGACTCTGTCGGGTGTTGATTCCGGCTCCAGCGTCACGCTCGAATGGGAAGTGTTCGCCTTCAGCCTCGGCATTCATGACGCATGGCTTGATGCGGACCGCGGTTTTTTCAATCCGGCTGCCGTCTTCATTCTTCCGGAGGGGCTTTCCGATGTTGCGGCGCGCCTCAGTATCGAATCGGACGATATCAAAGCCTTCTGCTCGCTGCCGGAAACATCTCCCGGCGTATTTAGCGCCCGGACCCTTGACGAGCTGCTCGATGCCCCGATGACGCTGATTCCGCCCGGCGCTTCCGTCCAGACCATGTCCCTGACCGTTCAGTCCATCCCGCATACGATCGTTTTGACCGGCGTAGGCCCCGTACACCGAACACGGCTTCTTCAGGACATCGGAGCCATTCTCGAAACAGCGCTGCAATTCTGGGGCAGCGCTCCGTTTGACCGCTACGTCTTTCATATCCACTGCGGTCCGAATCTTTTTGGAGGACTCGAGCACGAAGCCTCCTGCGTACTGCAGAAGGATGCCGGCGCTCTGCCGGGGCCGATGGAGGACAGCACGCCCGAAGACTACGACGACTTTCTGAGACTTCTGGCTCATGAATACTTCCACGCCTGGCTCGTCAAATATCTTCGCCCCGCAGCGCTCCTGCCCTACAGCCTTGATGCTGCCGCGCATACGCCTGACCTTTGGGTTTTTGAAGGACTCACTTCTTATTATGAGAATCTCATTCCGTACCGAGCCGGCGTCATCGGCCGCGACACGTTCTTCAAGCGCATGAACGAACGCTTCCGTGCCGTACGAGAAAAAGAAGGATTCTTCCGCGAGTCTCTCAGCGACGCCGGCTTCAATGCCTGGACGCATCTCTATAAACAGACCGCCGACAGCGCATACTCCCAAAGTTCCTACTACGGAAAAGGCGCCGTCCTTGCATTCATTACCGACATCCTTCTGAGAGCGCGTATCCCCGGCATGTCACTCGATACCGTGCTTCGCAGTTGGTACGAAAGTGCCCGAACGGATGCCTCCAGGCGCGCTCTGCCCGCCAAAGGCTTTCCGGACCTTCTGCCGGACGTTTCCCTCAGAGAGACCGTTGCACAGCTTGCCGACACCGCCGGTCGGGACATTTGGCAGCGCGCCTGGTCCGAGGCACTGGACGCCGCAGGCCTCACGGAGGACGTTCCCGATCCATCCGACGTCAGAGACAAAGCCGGCTTATTCGTGAGGATCGACGCAGACCGCGTGTTTGTCCGACATACGCCGTCGGGAGGTCCCGCCTTTAAGGCAGGCCTTTTTGCTGGAGATGAAATCGTTGCCGTCGACGGCGTGAGAACCACCGCCGCTTCCTTCGAACGCCAGATCGGTCAGGCCTCGGGCCGGGCGGCGGAGATTGCATTCTTCAGACAGCATCGTCTGATGCGTACGAATCTGACGGTGAAGTCTCGGGCTGAGCCGGCAGTCGGCCCGATAAGGCCCGAAGACCTTACGCCGACAGGCAAGGCATGGCTCAGCACTGCCAGCTGACGGGCTCCCGACCGTGAGAGGCCAGCCATCGGTTGGCCTCACTGAAATGTCCGCATCCGATGAAGGGCACCGGAGGACGCAGCGCCGACAGAGGCGAAGGATGATTCGCCGTCAGCACCAAATGACGGCTCTCGTCGATCAAGCCGCGCTTTGACTGAGCAAAATTGCCCCACAGCATAAATACCGCCCCCGGGGAACGCCTCGACACAAGACTGATGGCCTGATCGGTCAGCGTTTCCCAGCCCCAGCTGCGATGACTTGCCGCCCTTCCCGACTCCACCGTCAGGATGGCATTGAGCAGAAGGACCCCCTGACGCGCCCAGGCAAGCAGAGATCCTCCGCCGCTTATCGGAAGGCCGAGATCGCGGTTCAGTTCTTTTTTGATATTTCTGAGCGAAGGCGGCACCCGAATCCCCTCAGGAACGGAAAATGCCAGACCTTCTGCCTGCCCGGGACCATGATAGGGATCCTGTCCGAGAATCACGGCTCTGACGCTTTCGAAAGGCGTTTCAGAGAACGCCCTGAACACGCGGGGAGGAAAAATCACCCTGCCGCTTGCCTGTGCCTCTTCCAGCCTGAGACGAAGCGATCGCCCCGTCTCCGAATCCATGAAATCCGCCGTCAGCTGCCGCCATACCGGATCATCGGGCAGGGTCAGATCCGGACCGGAAGCGGGGAAAAGCGATGCCGTCATTGTTTCGCCGTACTGAGATAACGGTTTTCCAACAAATCCGTACGCATGCGGTAAAGATTGATCCGACAGGCCAGCGAGGCGTTTTTTTCCACCGTCTGGTTGCCTTTGGTCGTGCTTCTCACGAATTCGCATTCGCGTTTGACGTAAGAATCAAACGCCTGGTTGGCACGCATGAGCTTGTCCCAGCGGACCCGATTCCTGTTGGGCTTGTCCCAGGCTTTGGCAACAACGGTCACACGTTCAGACGTATCTTTGTATTCTGCCTTGACGGCATTGAACTCCTGAGTCAGGCAGGTCTGGAGCTTTTCAGCATCATCCCCCGCCCGCTGATAACAGGTATTGATTTCCGCCATGCCTGCCGCATGGACTGTTCCGAGTGCGGCCGCCATCACCAAAGCCGCCGTCACCTTGCATGCAATCTTCTTCATGTTGTCTCAAAGCCGGCCGTTGCCGGCGATCAATTCACACACTTTCCCCGCACCCGCATAGATTTTCGTAAAGCCGGCCTCGCGGGCCCATTCTGCGATGCCGACCCCCTCGTTGTAGCCGGTCTCCACCAACGCGGCGGCAACGCCGGCTGCTCTGGCCGCAAGCGCATCGTTGCGGCTGTCTCCCACCATGACGGCATCCGCCGCAGAAACCCCCAGTTCTTCGAGCGCCTTGATGAGCATGTCGGGCGCAGGTTTGTTTTTCGCACAGTCGTCACCCGCCACCACTGCATCGAAAAGCGGTTCGATTTCCCTATCCCTGAGAAAACTGACCGTCAGAGACCGAAGTTTGTTGGTAACGAGCGCCGTTTTGACGCCGGCCCGGCGCAGCATCCGAAGTCCGTCCAGCACGCCCGGATAAAAGGTAATCAGACGGCCGTCCGTCTCCGCCCAGTTGTCAACCAGCCGGTCCATGAACTCCCGCCGACCCGTGTCATCCAAACCGAGAAGTCCGCAGACCCGATCCACCAACACGCCGGGGCCGCGTCCGATCATGTCTCCTACCTGCTTCTGCGTCGGGGGCGTATATCCCATGTCCGCCGATGTCCGGCGGACACCCTCGTAAATTTCCGGCAGAGAGTCAACCAGAGTACCGTCCAGATCAAAAAGGACAGCCTTCACTGACATCATTGTTTTATCCCAGTTCGGCCACGGCTGCCTTCATGTCGGCAATCACCTTGGCATACCCTTCGGGAGAACCGGCGCCGAATACCGCAGATCCGGCGACGAAAGTATCGGCACCCGCCGCCGCGACGCGGGCGATGTTGCCCGGCTTGATGCCGCCGTCAACTTCGAGAGCAATATAACGTCCGCTTTCAGCCGCATATCGATCGAGTTTTTCTCGTACAGCAGCCACCTTGTCGAGCGTCTGCTCGATGAAGCTCTGTCCGCCGAATCCCGGGTTCACGCTCATCAGAAGAACAATGTCGATCTTGTCCAATTCATAGTCAAGATAACTGAGCGGCGTGGCGGGATTGAAGACCAGCCCGGCCTTAATGCCCTGATCCCG
The DNA here is from genome assembly GCA_034104065.1 of Sutterella sp. Taxonomy (GTDB): domain Bacteria; phylum Pseudomonadota; class Gammaproteobacteria; order Burkholderiales; family Burkholderiaceae_F; genus Sutterella. Next base: position 2,795 of record JAXEEN010000177.1, on the reverse strand, counting down.
GATCAACTGGAGCGAGCGGTCGATATGCCGGGTTGCCTCGCAGTGGAAGGTAATGATGTCGGCACCGGCTTTGGCGAAGGCCGGCACCAGTTCATCAACAGGCTCAATCATCAGATGCACGTCGATCGGCGCCTTGGTATACGGACGGATCGCTTTAAGCACGAGGGGGCCGACCGTCAGATTCGGCACATAGTGATTGTCCATCACGTCAAAATGAATCCAATCCGCACCGGCAGCCACAACGTCGCTGACTTCCTGACCGAGACGGGCGAAGTCAGCTGAGAGAATGGACGGTGCAATACGGCAGAGCGGCATGATGTTTCCTTTTCCTCAAAGGTATCGGAGCATAAGAATCTGTCCGTCATTGTAACGGGTCGCCGATAACGAGTTACGGCATCGGGCGCTCCGGATCGTTTTTTACATTTGCTTCTCTCCGCATGCCCTAGAATCTGAGCTTTCCCAGCCCGACGCGGTAGACGCCGCATTGTCACTCCATGCTCTCCAAGCTTTTCATCCGACTTACGGCCGCGGCAGCCGTGCTGACGCTCGCCGCCTGCACCACTGTTGACAAACCGACGGAGGACAAGCCCGCCGTCAGTTTCAGACAGACGGATTTCGACCGTCTCCCTTCCGCGGACGGCGAAAGCTGGCAGAGCGCACTGGCCGCCTTCAGGCGGTCATGCACCGTTCTTCAGAACGACTCACGGTGGCGTGATGTGTGCCTTGCCGCTCTTGAAACAGATGCTCTAGGCGCCCAGCGTTTCTTTCTCAGCCGATTCGTCCCGTGGCAGATTCTGGCTCGAAACAGCGAAGGCGACCTTTCCGACACCGGTCTGATGACGGGCTACTATGAACCGCTTCTTAAAGGCAGCCTTACGCGCAAACCGCCTTTTGTCCATCCTGTCTACGGTGTTCCCGACGATCTGCTCGTCGTCGATCTTGCCGAGCTCTATCCCAAACTCAAAGGTATGCGGCTTCGAGGCAAGCTCGTGGGCAGAAGAATCGTGCCGTACGACAGCCGGGCCGAAATCGACCGGCGAGACGACATGTCACGGTGGGCGCTTGCCTGGGTGGACGACCCTGTCGCCGCCTTTTTTCTGCAGATTCAGGGATCAGGCCGCATTCTGTTGGAAGACGGCAGCTATCTGCGTATCGGCTATGCCGATCAAAACGGGCATCCCTACCGTGCAATCGGCGGATGGCTCGTCAGCCGGGGCTACCTTAAGCGGCACGAGCTGTCCATGCAGCGCATTCAGGCGTGGGCCCGCTCCAATCCCTCCCGCGTCGGCGAACTTCTCGAGCAGAATCCGAGCTTCGTCTTTTTTGAAGAGCGTGCGGGTTCCCCTGACGAAGGACCGCTGGGCGCACAGGGCGTTCCTCTGACGCCGGAAGCCAGTGTCGCCGTCGACCCGCGCTTCTGGCGGATGGGCACGCCGTTCATCGTCACTGCCGACCAAAACCGGCCGGACCTTCATTTCGTTCGTCCGGTCATTGCACAGGACACGGGAGGTGCCATTCGAGGCGCCGTGCGCTTTGATTATTTCTGGGGCTTCGGCGACAGAGCCGGCGAAGCGGCGGGACGCCAAAAAAGCGAAGCCAGAGCATGGGTACTCATTCCGACAGGACTGACGCCCGACGACATTCGCGCACGCTGAACGCCCGGACATGCAAAACGCCTGCATCAGCAGGCGTTTTGCATTGAGAAACAAAGCGTCAATCAGTTCTTGGCGTTTTCAAGAATGCTGTTCAGCTGGTAGGCCGGCATGGCTCCCGTCGATCTGTCGCCCGTCTTAAAGAAGAATGTCGGCGCGGCAGTCACGTTGTACCGATGCGCCAGCTCCAGATTGCGTCTGAGCACGCTCGTATCGCAGCCGGCCACACTGACGGCGGGGCGAATGCCCTGCCCCATCCACTCATGCCAGGCCTTGCTTCTGTCTTTCGAACAGACGATCTCCCTGGCATTTTCCTCCCCGCGCAGCATCGGCACAATAAACGTCCATACCGTCAGATTGCCCACTTCTGCGTATGCCTTTTCCATCATTCGGCAGTACGTACAGTTGGCATCCGAAAACACGATGATTTCCCGTTCGCCCTTCCCGAAAACCTGCTTGACTGCATCTTCGAAAGGCCATTGGTTCCAACGCGAGCGAGCGATTTCACGCAGCCGGACCTGCGTCAGATCTTCCTGAGTCTGCGCATCGATCAGACGACCCGACAGCACATAACGCGCAGAATCATCCACATAGAACATGCGCTCCTGAATGAACACTTCCCACAGACCGGGTACCGGCGTCGCGCGGACGGACTCCGCCTCGAGGCCGGTGTTTTTGAGCAGATTGTCTTTCACCGTGCCGACATCGGCGGCAGCGGCAGTACCCGCGGCGATGCCCAGCGCACAGCAGGCGGACATAAGGAGCGTCTTGATTTGCATGATGTCTCAGAAATAATCAGTCGATCGGGCGCACCGGGCGCCGTCCAGTTGACAAAGTCTACCTCAGCGCAGGGCATAAGTTCCTGAAGGCCTCACTCGCTCTCGTAACAATCTGTCCGCCAAGCTTGTTCAAAATACCGCAAATACGGTATTTTTCCAAGTTTTTCGGAACCTGCTCCTCTCTCCCTCTTGCGCAAATCCCCATCAATCCATAAAATGCGTCTTCTACGCTTTCGTGGCTGGGTAGCTCAGTTGGTAGAGCAGCGGATTGAAAATCCGCGTGTCAGACGAGTTTGGCCACTCCGGCCCCGCCGGCGCGTTGCTGAAGCAGTTCGGTCTGAGTGCTGAGCACATCGTGGAGATT
>JAXEEN010000176.1:0-6022 GCA_034104065.1 Sutterella sp. | reverse complement strand
TCCGCTCAGGGCGGCAAGATCCTCTTCGTTGACGCCAAGCGCGGCGGCCGCGAAATCATCGCTGCCGAAGCTGCTCGCTGCGGCAACAGCTGGGTTGACCAGCGCTGGCTCGGCGGCACGCTCACCAACTTCAAGACGGTGCGCGGCACGATCAAGCGTCTCAAGGACATGGAACAGCAGCTCGAAGACGGTACGGCTGCCAAGCTCACGAAGAAGGAAGCCCTTGACTTCCAGCGCTCTGTTGAAAAGCTCAACAAGTCGATTGGCGGTATCAAGGAAATGACGGCTCTGCCGGACGCCCTCTTCATCGTTGACGTCGGCTACCACAAGATCGCCGTTCAGGAAGCCAACAAGCTTGGCATCCCGGTCATCGGCGTTGTGGACACGAACCACTCTCCGGAAGGCATCGACTACGTCATCCCGGGTAACGACGACTCCTCCAAGGCTGTCGCCATCTATGCCCGCGGTATCGCCGACGCCGTTCTGGCCGGCCGTGCCGACAGCATGACGGAAGTTGCTGAAGCCGCTTCCGACGAAGAATTCGTCGAAGTGGCCGAAACCGAAGAACAGCCCGCTGCCTAACTTCGGGTTCCAGTGCATAGAGCTCGCGCCGACGCACGACATTCGCTAGAATAGCGCGCGTTCGACGAGCCCGGCACTCTGTCCTAAAGAAGGGGGTCGACATCTTCTGTCCGCCCCCTTTTTTCGAATACAAGTTTCCCAAATTTTTACTGATACTCTAGGAGATTGAACATGGCAGCTATTACCGCCGCGATGGTCAAGGAACTGCGCGTCAAGACCGACGCCCCGATGATGGAATGCAAGAAGGCCCTCACGGAAGCCGACGGCGACATGGCCAAGGCTGAAGAAATCCTTCGCGTGAAGCTCGGCAACAAGGCCACGAAGGCCGCTACCCGTATCGCCGCCGAAGGCGTTGTGGCCGTCTACCTCTCCGCTGACCGTAAGCTCGGTGCCGTCCTCGAAGTCAACTCCGAAACGGACTTCGTTGCCAAGAACCCGGAATTCCAGCAGATGGCTGCCGATGCCGTTCGCATCGTTGCCGAACAGAACCCGGCCGACATCGCCGCTCTCGCTGCCTGCAAGCTCGGTGACGCCACGCTCGAAGACGTTCGCAAGGCTCTCGTCGGCAAGATCGGCGAAAACATGACCTTCCGTCGCTTCTCCCGCATCGAAGCCAAGGGTCAGCTCAACTCCTACATCCACGGCTCCAAGATCGGCGTCATCGTTGACGTGATCGGCGGCACGGACGAACTCTCCCACGACGTCGCCATGCACATCGCCGCCTCCAAGCCGAAGGCTCTCGACGAAACCGGTGTTGATCCCGCTCAGATCGAATCCGAACGCCGCATCGCCATCGAAAAGGCCCGCGAAGCCGGCAAGCCCGAAGCCATGCTCGAACGCATCGCCGACGGTACGGTCAAGAAGTTCCTCAAGGAAGTCACGCTCGTCAACCAGCCGTTCGTCAAGGACGACAAGAAGTCCGTCGGCGAACTCGTGAAGGCTGCCGGTGCCCAGATCGCTGGCTACACGCTCTTCATCGTCGGCGAAGGTCTTGAAAAGCGCAACGACGACTTCGCTGCCGAAGTTGCCGCTCAGATGGCCGCTGCTCAGCAGAAGTAATGTTTCTTGCGCGGTGCTTCCTGCGAAGCACTGCGGACGACGCTCTGCTCGCAAAGGGATGCTCTCCTCAGGGACGGCATCCCTTTTTTTGGTTTGTGCCTGCGCAAAACTCTCTTCTGCGTCGTCTGACGCAGACTATAATTAAGCAATTTGCCTATGTCCCCGTCAGGCTCCTGAGGGACAGACGGACAATCGAGAGAAACTGCTTCAAGATCGACGAATACGGAGTAACGACATGGATCAGACGGCGCAAGAGGCCAACAAGCCCGCTTACAAGCGCATTCTTCTCAAGCTTTCCGGGGAAGCCCTGATGGGCGAGGACAGCTTCGGCATCAACCGCGCGGTGCTCGCCCGCATGGTTGAGGAAATCCGCAGCGTGGTCGAACTCGGCGTGCAGGTCGGCATCGTCGTGGGCGGCGGCAACATTTTCCGCGGCGTCGCGCTCGGCGCCACCGGCATGGACCGCGCCACGGGCGACTACATGGGCATGCTCGCCACGGTGATGAACGCCATGGCACTGCAGGATGCCTGCCGCAACAACGGCGTCGAGGCCCGCGTGCAGTCCGCCCTCAACATCGAACAGGTGGCCGAACCCTACATCCGCGGCAAGGCTCTGCGTCATCTTCGTCTCGGCCGCGTGGTGATCTTCGCCGCCGGCACGGGCAATCCCTTCATGACGACCGACACGACCGCCGCGCTGCGCGGCGCGGAAATCGGCGCCGAGATCGTGATCAAGGCGACGAAGGTCGACGGCATCTACACGGCCGATCCGAAGAAGGATCCGACCGCGACGATGTTCGAGGAACTGACGTTCGACCAGGCGCTTCGCGCCAATCTCAAGGTGATGGACGCCACGGCGTTTGCGCTCTGCCGCGAACAGGGTCTGCCGATCAAGGTTTTCAACATCAACAAGAAGGGTGCGCTGCGCCGCGTGGTGATGGGTGAAAACGAAGGCACGCTCGTTCACTCCTAAGCCTATCCGCTACAATATGAAATGCCTGAGCCTGCCGGCCCGCGGTCAGCAGGCTCATTTGTCGTATGAATACCCCGTCATCCGCGCCGATGCTGCGGATGCCTCCGCGCAGCGGCCTCGGCGCCGGCGGCGCGGAGTCAGAAAATCAGGAGTTTTACATGACCGTTGCTGACATCATCAGCCAGACCCAGCACAAGATGGGCCGCACCATTCAGACCCTTCGCGAAGACTTCGTCAAGATCCGTACGGGCCGTGCCTCGACGGGCCTTCTCGAACACGTGATGGTCGACTACTACGGCTGCCCGACCCCGATCAATCAGGTGGCTCAGATCGGCGTGGGCGATGCCCGTACGCTGACGGTTCAGCCGTGGGAAAAGGGCATGCTCGCCGCTGTGGAAAAGGCCATCCGCAATTCGGACCTCGGCCTCAACCCGGCCAGCAACGGCGAACTGATCCGCGTGCCGCTGCCGCCGCTCACGGAAGAACGCCGCCGTGAACTCACCAAGGTGGTGAAGGGCATGGGCGAAGACGCCAAGGTGGCCGTCCGCAATCTCCGCCGTGACGCCAACACGCATGTCGACCGTCTCTGCAAGGACAAGGAAATCAGCGAAGACGATCAGACCCGCGCTGAAAAGGAAATTCAGAAGCTCACCGACAAGTACATCGGTGAAGTCGACAAGACCGTCGGCGAAAAGGAAAAGGAAATCATGACGGTCTGATGCCGTTCTGAGGTTTCCGTTCAGGCCTGCCCGGACCGCTCTCCCGTCCGGGCATTTTCTTTTTTGCGCCGCGGAACTCGCGGGCGAAAACGAATTGTTATCATTGAAGGATTGAGACCGCCGTGCCGGGACGGCACGGCCGATCCGGATTCCGAAGGAGTGATATTCCGATGACAAAAATCTCTATCGCCGCACTTGCGGGCGGCTGCGCGGCCGCACTGATGCTGACGGGCTGCCAGGGGCTCGACCTTGAAGGCGTTCCCGAAGCCCCTGCGGCCGACAGGCCCGAAGTGTGCCTGATCCCCTATCTCAAGTCCGAGCAGATCGAAAACACGTTGGTGCAGGGCTTTGCCAAGCAGGCTCTGAACGTGCGCGTGCTTGACGCCCAGAACGCAAAGCCGGGCGACTGCGGCCGCACGCTGGCCTACGGCGTCGCCGCCAATGAGAAGAAACAGGTCCAGGGCGTCGTGCTTCAGGGCGTCATCAACGGCCAGCAGGCGCTCAAGGGAACCCTGCCGCCCGATGACAAGGGACAGATCAAGGTCGAGAGCGTGATCAACATCCTCGCTCAGGCCGTGGTCCATCTGGTCAATCCTCAGGCGGCCCAGCAGCAGGCACAGCAGCCCGCTCAGAACGATGCCCAGCCGAAATAATCCGGCGGCCTCGGCACCATAGAAAAAGCGCACGCTCCGAAGCAGGGAGGTGCGCTTTTCTTGTCTCGGGCGTCTCCCCGGGAGGGGAGACGCAATGCCGAAGGATTACTTGTAGAGCTGGGAGACTTCGTCGCGGCAGAAGACTTCCTGCTGCTTGATGAGTTCGCCGAGTTCCTTGTTGTCCTTGAAGCTCAGAGCGAGGCCGGCCTTCTTGTGGGCTTCGATGCAGGCGGGATCCTGCATGGTCTTCTTGAAGGCGTCGACGTAGAAGGCGATCACGTCGTCAGGCGTGCCGGCCGGGGCGACGAGGGCGCGGGCGGAACCGTACCAGTTCGGATAGTAGCCGAGTTCGCCGAGCGTCGGAACGTCCGGATAGTCGGCAAGGCGCTTCTTGTCGAAGACGCCGAGGATGCGCAGCTCGGGCTTGTCGCCGGAGACGAGCTTGGCAACGTCAGCCACCTTGGCGCAGGTGAACTGCACTTCGCCCTGACGAAGAGCGAGGAGCTGGTCGGCCGTGCCGCCGTAAGGAATGGCCTTGTACTTGAAGCCGGCGGACTGGGCGAGCAGCTGGGCGGCGGTGTGGTTGGAGGCCTTCACGCCGTTGGTCGAGGCGCGAAGATTCGGCTTGGCCTTGGCGGCGTCAACGAGTTCCTTCAGGGTCTTGTAGGGGCTGTCGGCACGGACGACCACGACGCCGGTTTCAATCAGGTGGTTGGCGATCGGGATCACCTTGGCGGTCGTGAACGTGGCGTTCGGCAGCGTGGCGAGCGTCGTGAAGGTCGGCAGGTTGATGAAGCCGATCGTCTGGCCGTCAGGCTTGGAGTTGACGAGCTGCGTCCAGCCGATCTTGCCGTCGGCGCCCGGCAGGTTGTTGATGATCAGGGTCTTGCCGACATACTTTTCGGCTTCAAGCGCGAGAAGACGGGCACCCGTATCCGTGCCGGAGCCGGCCTTGTAGGCCACGATGACATTCACGTCGCCCGTGGGGGTCCAGGCGAAGGCTGCCATCGGAACCGCGAGGGCGGCAGCGGCGAAAAGTGCGGTGAGCTTCTTGTTCATGACGACGTAACTCCTTTGATTGACGGTCGTTAAAGAAGGCTGCATGCCCCGTCGGACGGGGCGTGCGGTCGAAAAAATTATTTGTTCTTGGCGGCGGGGTCGGCTTCGGCGGCCTCGTCGGCAAGCTTGTTCTCAAGACGTTCCATGAGGATGGGGCTCAGCACGCCGAGCACGCAAAGAACGATCATGATCCAGCAGATCGGCGTCGAGAAGAGCACGGTCCAGTCGCCGTCCGAGAGCATCAGCGAGCGGCGCAGGCCGTTTTCGCCGATCGGACCGAGAATGAGGCCGAGAACGACGGCGGCGGCGTTGAGGCCGAACTTGCGGATGAAGTAGCCGATCAGACCGAAGATCACCATGATCACGACTTCGACGAAGTTGTTGTGGATGGCGTAGGAGCCGACCACGCAGAGGATGAAGATCGACGGGATCAGAATATAGTCGGACAGACGGGCGATCTGGGCGAAGCCCTTGCAGCCGATGAGGCCGATGCCGAGCATGAAGAACTGCACGAGCACGAAGCCCGCGAAGAACGTATAGGTCATGCCGGCGTAGGTCGTGAAGAGTTCCGGACCGGGCTGCAGGCCGTGAATGATGAGGCCGCCCATCAGCACGGCGGTCACGCTTTCACCGGGAATGCCCAGGGTGAGCGTCGGAATGAGCGAACCGCCCGTCACGGCGTTGTTGGCGGCTTCGGAGCCGGCCACGCCTTCGATCGAGCCCTTGCCGAATTCTTCCTTGTGCTTCGAGAAGCGGCGCGCTTCGTTGTAGCCCATGAAGCAGGCGATCGAAGCGCCGGCGCCGGGAAGCAGGCCGATGATGTTGCCGATCACCCAGGAGCGGGTGACGGTCGGCATGATGCGCTTCACGTCGGCGAACGAGATGCCGAGACGGTGGAAGCTGACCGCGCGGGCGCGTTCCACGATGCGCTTTTCAGCGAGCATGAGCACCTGGGACATCGAGAAGAGACCGATGAG
>JAXEEN010000175.1:0-10330 GCA_034104065.1 Sutterella sp. | reverse complement strand
AGTCGGGCGGGCTCATCGTAGGCCAGCAGCCGTCCTTCGTTCATCAGGAGAACGCGGTCGGCTTCGGCGGCTTCCTCCAGATAGGCGGTCGACATGATGCAGGTGAGTCCGGCTGTTTCGGTCATGCGCCGGATGATGCGGCGAAGCTCGAGGCGGGAGAGCGGATCGACGCCGACGGTCGGCTCGTCGAGAATGAGGAGAGGCGGCATGGCGGCCAGCGTGCAGACGAGGCCGAGCTTCTGCTTCATGCCGCCCGAGAGCGCGCCGGCGGCCCGGTCTTCGAAGCCGGCGAGGCCGGTGAGCGCCATCAGCTCGGCGAAACGCCGGACGGCGGTTTCCCGGGGAACGCCCCGAAGGGCGGAGAAGGTGTCGAAATTTTCACGGGCGCTCAGCTCCTCGTAGAGGCCGAAGCGCTGGGGCATGTATCCGATGCGCGAGACGAACTCGGGATCGTCGGGGTCGGGCGTCAGGCCGAACACGCTCACGCTGCCGCCGTCCGGACGGATCAGACCGGCGAGCACGGCGAGGAGAACCGACTTGCCCGCGCCGTCGGGACCGGCGACCGAGGTGACGGTCCCGGCCGAGCCGATCGTGAAGGACACGCCGTCGAGCGCCCGCAGAGGCTGCCCGCCGGGGCCGGTGAAGGATTTGGCAAGATCCGAGGCCTGAACTGCAGAAATGCCTGTCATGTGACGAAATTGGACAAATATCCAAAAAGAAACGCCCGGGAAAGGTGAGATACTGTTATTTTAAGGGCGACTGACCTACCGCCCGCAACAAAGACAGACCCGTAAGGAAGACCTTCAGATGGGAGAGATCAGCGAAGGCCAGATGCTTGATCTGCGCTACGAGGACCTTCAGTTTCTCATTACGCTCTACGAGACGCAGAGCCTCACACAGACCGCGTCGTCTCACGGCTTCAGCATGGGCTCGGCCTCGAGGCGCCTGGCTCATGTCCGCGAGGTGTTCGGCGACGAGCTTTTCGTGCGTTCCGGCATGACGATGCTGCCGACCGCTCGCATGCGCGAACTGGTGGATCCCGTGCGTCAGCTCGTTTCGCAGACGCAACTCCTTTTCGTTCGCAACCGCTTCGATCTGAAGGAAACGACCCGTACGGTCCGCATTGCGTCCACCGACAACGGCGTCGCCACGCTTCTCAATGAAGCGCTGGGCCGTTTCTATCGCTATGCGCCCCGCGCTTCCATTGCCGTGACGCAGATCGACGGCACGCTCTTCGATCGGCTTCGCTCGGCCGATGTGGATCTGGCCCTCTACCCGTCGCTCACCGTCCCGGCGGACTTCCATTCTCTGGAGCTCTACCGCTCCCGTCTCGGCATTCTGGTCCGCGAAGGTCATCCTCTGGCGGCGGAATACGAGGCAAGCGGGAAAGTGACGCACGAGATGCTGGCCGCCTGGCGCTGCGTCGGCATCTCCTTTCCCGGCGCACCGCAGACGCCCGAGCATTTCGGTCAGATGCCCGGCTTTACCGTGCCCTACTTTCTCGCCGTGCCGTATGTGATTTCGCAGACCGACTTCACGTATTCCGCGCCGCTGATCACGCTCAAGCGCTTCATGAGCATGAAGCAGTTCAAGCTTCGCGTGCTGCCGGCTCCGGTCGAGGAATCGGCGTTTTCGCCCCGTCTGATCTGGCATCACAGCACGCATACGGATCCCTTCCTGCAGTGGGTACGCGGCATCATCGTGGATGCGAGCCGTCAGGAGGCCCGCAAGCTCGGCGTGCTCGATACGGGCGAGGACCGCTGAGAACGGATCAGCGGATGGCGTCGAGAATCGAATTCGGACGGTAGCCGAGCGTGGCGATGGCGACGGCGGTCTCTTCGGCGCCGAGTCTCAGTAGGGCATCGACCTTTTCCCGGTCGAAGCCGGTTCTGGCCACGCAGGAAAGGCCCATGGCCGCCACGGCCATGTAGACAGCCTGCACCTTGACGCCGGCGTCGATGATCATCGAGCGGGTGCGCATCTCCTCGAGTTTTTCCACCGGCCAGCTTTCATGTCTGACCTTGGCCGCAACCTTCGTGCCGAGCCGCGCCAGGAACGTGTCGGTTTTCGCCTTGTCGGCCACGAAAACCAGATGCACGGGCGCGATGTGCAGCGTCGGCTCGGCCAGGATCGTTTCGCTTCGCACGTCTTCCAGATGACAGAAGATCAGGCCGTGTTTTTCGGGCACCCACCGCCAGATGCCGTTGGCCTTGAGCACGTAGATGTCGATTTCGCGCCAGTCGAGCGCGGAAGGCGTCGTCCGCCGGCCGTTCGGGCGGTTGATGCCGTCGGCGGCCCAGAGAATCGTGGAAAGATCCTGATCGGAGAGCGGCTCGTCGCTGAAGGTGCGCTGGGTGGACCTCGCTCGGAGCACGTCGGAGAGCGTCATGGTGAGTTCCGCGGGCTCGGGGAGCGCGCGGAAGATCACGTGGTCGTCCTCGTTGCCGAAGCGCCTTTCCACCTTGGCCATCACTTCGGCCATCAGTTCTTCGACCCGGCTGCCGAGATGGGTGAAGCGGTCGCTGAATTCACGGCGGATTTCACTGGTGAGACCCGATACCGTGCGGCTGATGTCGGAGAATGTTTTCCTGGAGGGCATGATCTTCTGCTGCAGTGAACGGACTTTCCGCAGGGAGCACTCGCCCGAAAGGACGAACAGGGCTTCCGGTCTGCGGATGCGGTTCCCGTAGAATACGCCTTGGCGCCCGGCGCGTGTCCCGTCCGGCACGGCGGACGGCATCTAAATGGTTCGCAGTTGTTTCAGAAAAGGAGTGCTGTCCGTGGAAAGACTGACGCGGTTTTCAGCCGGCGGCGAGACGATTTTCAGGCTGTCGGTGCCCGACGACCGGGCCGATGCGCTCGCCCGTCATCTCGAGTCGCTTCTCGAACTGATGGCGCTCGACGCTTCTCCGGCCGTTCGCGATGATCTGCCCGAGATGCCGCCCGGGATGCTGCTCAAGCATCTTCGCACTGAAAAAGGCATGACGCAGAAGGCGCTCGCCGCCCTGATCGGCGCCACGCAGTCGCGTGTTTCCGACATGGAGCAGGGCGTGCGTCCGATTCCCCCGGAGGCGGCCGTCACCCTGGGGCGGACCTTCGGCGTGCCGACCGGCCGGTTTCTTCTCTGAAAACTCAGAATCCGGGCTCGCTGCCGGCTTCGGCATGCTCGCCGCCGAACGGCTCGTCCCGGTCGAGGGATTTGATCAGCATGCTGCCCGGCATGCCTGCTTCGTCGCCGCACGGCTGACGTCCGACAGGCATTTCGTTGAGCAGGGTGATGACCGCCTGCGCTTCCGGAATCGAGGTAATCGATTCGAGCGTATAGCGGTTGAGAACCTCGTAAAAGGCCTCGACGGCTTCGTCCACGATGCGTCTGATCTGACAGCCGCCCGAAAGATTGCAGGGCGGATTTTCGCAGTCGAGCATCGGCTGGCTGCCCTCGAGTTCTCGGATCAGATCGCCGAGCCGATATTCGGAAGGGTCTTTGGCCAGCTGAAGGCCGCCTGTGCGGCCGCGGTGGGAAATGATCCATCCCTTGGTGCTCAGAAAATGCGCCACCTTGACGATGTGATTTCGCGACCACTCGAAACGCTGAGCCAGTTCATTCACCGTAACGAGTACCGTGCGGTTCCTGTACGTGAGGTACATGAGCACGCGCAGACTCAGATCCGTGAAGCGGGTTAAGTGCATGACGTCGGTCCTACTGAAAACGGGGAAGTCGTCCGACTTCCCCCGGCTTTTCTCCCATAGGTGATTCGGACGGCGGCTCACGGCCGACGGGTGCATCTCCGGGGCACCCGTCCGTCGCAACTGTCGCCGTTCAAAATCGATTTTATTCAGTTAGCTTCGGCTTGTCGACTCTCCTTCAGGGGAGACGATGAATTAAGGCCTACATGGTCATGGTATGGATGCGCGAGCCGATCACGCGCAGCCTGGCCAGACTTTCGGAAAGAGACTTCACGAAGGTCGGACGGCCGGCGATGTAGTAGTCGGCTTCGGGATCCATGCAGACGGAGCGGATCTTGTCGATCGTGATGTCGCCGGCGACGTCGTAGTCGATGCCGGCGCGGTCCTGAGGCTCCGGCGCCTTGAAGAAGATGCCGAGGCCGGCATTGGGCAGGAGGCCCGCCACCTTGCGCAGTTCGGGACCGAGAGGGAAGCGCGCGCCGAATTTGGCGGCGTAGAGCACGTGAACGGGACGAAGCGGGGCTTCCGTCGAGAGTTCGCTCAGGAAGGCGATGGCGGGCGCGATGCCGGGGCCTTCGCCGAGAATCACCACGGGCGTATCGCCGCTCTCGATGACGAAGCTGCCTGCGGGCGCCGATACTTCGATCGTGTCGCCGATCTTCATCCGGGAAAGGTAGGCGGGCATGCCGACGCCGGGTTCGTCGCCCGTCATCACGGTCAGACGGATCATCGCTTCATTGGGCGTGCAGCAGAGAACATAGGCACGGGGATCAAGACCGGGCGCGCGGACGGCGACTGCCTGACCCGCGCGGAAATTCGGAAGCGGGGAACCGTCGGCCGGCTTCAGGTAGAAGCTCATGAAGTCCTTGCATTCGCATACGCGGTTGGTCAGACGCCAGGTTTGCCAGTTCGTCCAGCTGTTGTTCGTCATAAGCACCTCCTAAGCCATGTCCTCAGAGTGAGTACGGGGAGCCGCAGAGGGAAGAGTCCTGTCGGTGCAGAAGAGGCCGACAGGTGCGGCGCGTACCGTCAGTCGGACTTGTTGAGTAATCGGTCTTCCGTCAAAAGAACCTACCTCAATTGTAAATAACCCGTCTGTTCGCCGAGCAAAAATGCACGCTCTTTTGCTTGAACGCATGCAGGCGCTTTTCTTGATTTCGTTCAAACACCGTGCATCTTGACAGGCGGGTGAAGGAACGCATCAACGTCTGCCGTGAAGGGCGTTTGCTAGAATTTCGGACGCTTTTTGCGTACGGGACGCCCCTCCGGACGTACGGCGCATTTCCTCCTCATCCCAGACAAACCGGAGTTACTCATGACCGAACAGGATTCGGCTCAGCAGACGCAGCTGATTGACGACGGCAAGCCGATCGGCATCGGCGCCTATATTTCCTTCATTCTCGCAGTGGTCTTCTTTTCGGGGCTCTGCTACACCGACGAATGGTGGGGCATCTTCGACTTCGTCGTGCTCAACGGCGATGCCGGCAATCTGGTCGCCGGCGTCAAGCAGACGGCCGACGGTGTGTCGACGACCATGGCCAGCTTCCGCGGCAAGGGCGGTTCGGGCGCTATCGACGGCTTCCTCTTCGCCGTGAGCATTGTTCCCGCCATCATGTTTTCGGTGGCCATGATCGAAGTGTTCGACCATTACGGCGCCACGCGCGCTGCCGGCCGTCTCCTCAACCGCATTCTCAAGCCCCTGATGGGCATTCCCGGCACGACGGCGCTGGCGCTCATCGCTTCGCTGCAGTCGACCGATGCGGGCGCAGCGCTCACGCGTCAGCTCGCGGATCAGAAGATCATCACGGAAAAGGAAAAGAAGATCTTCGCCGCCTTCCAGATGGCGGCCGACGCCGGCATCGGCAACTTCCTCGCTTCGGGCATCGCGCTCTTCGTGCTCGTGCTCCCGAACGGCCAGCAGGCCATGCCGGTTTCTCTCGGTCTGTGCCTCGGCATGATTCTGATCGGCAAGGTGCTTGCAGCCAATCTGATGCGCCTCGTGGTCATGCGCCAGCACTGATCTCTCTTCCATCTATGAAAAGGGCCCGTTTCCTGCGAAACGGGCCCTTTTCATTTGAGAGGAAGTCCGCCCGACCGTTCCGGGCGGAAAAGCTGCAGAGCGTTCATCAGCGTTCTGCGGCGATCTGAACCGATCAGGCGCGGACCGGAAGTTCCGGCGCTTCGCCGCCGGTGCCGACGAGGGCAAGAGCGGTCAGAAGAGCGAGCTGCGGGCCGAGGTGAATGTCTTCAAAGATGAAGTTTTCTTCAAGCGTATGGGCGCCGCGGCCGATGCCTCCGGAGGAAATGCAGGTGGCGGGAATGCCGAGAGACATGGGCGCGTTGGCGTCGGTCGAGCTGGGCATGTACTTGCCGAGCTTGATGCCGAGCATGATCTGAGCGCTGCGGGCGCACTGCAGAACCGGGCAGTCGTCGGGACGCATGCCGGCAGGGCGGTTGCCGATCTGTTCAAACACGGCCTTGACCTGCGTTTCTTCGTCCGTAATGCCCCAGCGGGCGTTTTCACGGTCGGCGGCGCCGCGGAAGGCGGCAAGCACTTTTTCCTCCAGGGCGAGGAGAGACGCGTTGTCGACGCTGCGCATGTCGACTTCGACGGAACATTCGGCGGCGATCGTATTGACCGACGTGCCGCCCTTGATGACGCCCACCGTAAAGGTGGTCTTCGGGTCGGCGGGCACTTCGATGTCGGCGATGGCGGCGACGGCGCGGCCCATCGCGTGAATGGCCGAGGGAACCTTGCCGAAGGCGGCATAGCTGTGGCCGCCCGGGCTCTTCATCGTCACGCGCCAGCGGTGGGAACCGGTCGCGCCGCAGAGAATGCGGGTCGGGTCGCTCGAGTCGAGAGCGAGAAAGCCGTCGATGCGGCGGGAGCCGTCAAAGAGGGCCTTGGAGCCGCGGATGTCGCCGTTGCCTTCTTCGCCGACGGTGCCGACGAAGAGAAGATCGCCTTCGGTTTCAATCTTGTTGTCGCGCAGGCAGCGCAGAATCTGCATGATCGAGCGCAGGTTCGAGGCATTGTCGCCGAGCCCCGGGCCGTAGTAGACGCTGCCTTCCTGACGAACGCGGACGTCGGTGCCTTCCGGGAAGACGGTGTCCATGTGCGCGCCGAGGGCAAGAACCGGACCTTTGCCGGCCAGGCGGCCGGGACGGCGGCCGACGACGTTGCCGATCGGATCGATCACGACGTCGGTCAGACCGTATTCACGCATGAGCCGGGCGATTTCCCGGGCTCGTACTTCTTCCTTGAAGGTGGGCGACGGGATTTCGGAAATGCGGATCTGTTCGGCCTTGGCAAACTCGGCTTCGTCAAGCGCCTGCTTCATGGCGCCCTGAACGGCGGGCATGGCGAAGATGCGTTCGACCTTGGCGCGAACCGCTTCGGAAAGCGGCGGAATAGCGGTGGACATGAGTAGTCTGCTCCTATAGGGATAGAGAGAATGATCTTTCCGTCTCCTACGACACGAAGGGCCAGAGCACGACGAGAATCAGCTGGCCGGTCAGAATGCGAAGGAACATCGCAAGCGGATACACGGTCGAGTAGGCGACGGCGGAGGAATTCTTTTCGGAAAGCGTGGCCGCATACGCCAGCGCGGGCGGATCGGTCGTGGCGCCGGCCATCAGGCCGACGATGCTGTGGTAGTTCACGTTGAAGATCCGGCGCGCAATCGTGCCGACGATCAGAAGCGGGATCAGCGTGATGAGAAGCCCCAGGGCCACGTAAAGCGGTCCGTTGCCGTCCGTCATGGCGGCGACGAAGCCCTGCCCGGCGGCCAGTCCGACGCTCGCCAGGAAAAGGGAAATGCCCAGTTCGCGCATCATGAGGCTGGCCGACTGCGTGGTGAAGGTCACGAGCTTCATGAAGCTGCCGAAGCGGCCGATCAGAATGGCGACGATGAGCGGACCGCCGGCGAGGCCGAGCTTGAGCGGCACGGGCATGCCGGGGATGGCGATCGGCACGGAGCCGAGCAGAATGCCAAGCGCAAGTCCGACGAAGATCGTGAGGATGTTCGGGTGGTAGAGCTTCTTCACCTTGTTGCCGAGAATGGATTCAAGGCGCTGGAGAGCGGACTCCGGACCGACGCAGTAGACCTGGTCGCCTACCTGCAGATGCAGACCCGAATAGGGGAAGAGCGTCATGCCGGCACGGAAGACCCGGGTGATGTTGACGCCTTCGAACTGGCTGAGCGCAAGATCCTTCACGGTCATGCCGTTGATCTTGCTTCGGGTGATCAGAATGGTGCGCGTGGAAACCGGCGACTTTTCCGTCGCCAGGTCGACGCCTTCGCGCTCGCTGCCGAAGAAGGCGGCGATCGGGAGCCGGTTTTCCGGTGCGGCGACAATGCGCAGCACGTCCCCGAGCCTGGTCACGGTTTCGGAGGTCGGGCTCGAGACGCGGCCGCCGCTCAGAATGCGGCTGCAGATGAAGGGACGGGAGATGAACTCGCGGATCTGCCTGATGGTGCGGCCTTCGATCGCGGCGTTAGTCACTTCGACGTGGAAGAAGATCGGCTCGTGGTTGTGGGCCTTTTCCTCATCCTCCCAGTGCTTGTCCTCTTCGGCCAGATCGATTCGGAAGGCATAGCGCAGAATGATGGCGCAGGCAATGGTGCCGACGACGCCGAGCGGATAGGCGCAGGCGTAGGCGACGGCAATGTTTTCCCCGGCATAGTGAAGAACGTCGAGCGCTTCCTGGGTCGCGCCGAGACCGGGCGTATTGGTGACGGCGCCGTAATGAACGCCGAGCATCTGAGGCAGGGTGACCGTGCCGGAAAAGAGGAAGTAGAGCGCAATGGTGACGCCGATGCCGAGCAGCACGAGCAGCACCGTGAGCAGATTGAGCAGCAGACCGCCGCTCTTAAACGACGAGAAGAACGACGGACCGACCTGCAGGCCGATGAAGAAGACGAAAAGCGTCAGCCCGAAGTCGCGCATGAAGGTGAGCACGGCGGGAGGGACGCTCAGACCGAAATGACCTGCAGCCAGGCCCGCAAACAACACGAAGGTGACGCCGAGAGAAACGCCGGCAATGCGGATGCGGCCGAGAAGCGTACCCGCGGCGATGACGAGCGCGTAAACGAGAATGATGTGGGCAACTGCGGCAGTGTCGGTAAAGAGTGAGGCAAACCAGGACATGGCGGATGCAGTCTCGCAGAGGAGAAGTGATGACAATACCTACAGTATGGAGAAGTTTGAAGCTTAAGTGAGGGATGGTTAAAAAACTTGTGGATTTTCCCTGAGTCCTGTAATCATCCGCGGGTTTGTACGAGGATGACCGCACTGATTGTGAAATGTTTAGTCACAATTCCGGAATCAGGCGGGTATTCCCTTAAGAACTTTGCTTGGCTATACTTGCCCGCAGTCAGAACAGGCGGGAAATCCCTTACGGGTTATGCCGTCGGTTCGGATCGGCCTCCGGATCTTTTCTCCTTTGTGTCCGGATGCCGGCAGCATCGCGCCGCGGGTTATCTCTCTCCTGCCGGCGGCGCAGTCGGCGTTTCCGGGATGTCCGGAGCGTCTGCCGAAAGCCGCAGCGCAGCGGTCACTGCGTCGGGATCGGTCCTCCCGAGGTTTTCATCAGGCGGACGCCGGCCGGCTTTTCCCCTCTGAAAGTTCGGCGCGTCAGCATCCGCGCCGCAGATGGTTGGTAAGAAAACGGTCTGCAGCCCCCGGACTGCGGACCGTTTTTTATACTATACGATATTACATTTGGTTACAGACCCTATACTTCGGTGGAGGGCGGCGCAAGGCGCTGAAACCTAGAATTTTTCCCAAGTCAGACGGACGGGTTACAGGTCTTCGAACCCGTCCCGGAGACGGCGGTCCCGGACCTCAGCTCCTTTCTTATGTCCCCCAGATGCAATCACGGGATGAGTCTCTATTGATGTAAATCAAACTCCAATTTCTTATGCGACCTCTTAAGTCCAACGATAGTTTGAGACGGAGGAGCCACTATGGCGGTGTTTAAGGATAATTTCTTTAAACATTAGGACTCTTCGGCTTCCCTCCGGTTATCGGTCTAATTTGATGCCAACTTGCCGAATCTCGTGATGCAGTTGTTTGGGGCGCAAAAACTCTTATCAATGTTTTGAGAAACATTGATAAACGCTATTGCAAAACTGATTGAGTCAGTCGTGCTTTGATCTTCTGTGTTATCAGCAGCCTCCGCGAGTGTCCATGTTTGATTGCAATTTTCGACGAGCTACGGTGAATGATGGGTTCGAAGATTCTTATACGACCTGTTGATTCGCCAGTACGATTGGCGACTGTGCGCCGCGGCGACGGCCATGATGGAATAACCGATCCCTGCTCCTTGTTTGTACTAAAGCGATGAACGCTGCAAAGCTCCTCAGGTTTTTCAGGGACCGGCGTAGCCGTTTACATCAAAAACTGAGCAATCGACCCTGATGGGATAAATTACGCAGTTGCCGGATTGTGAACCGGCATTTTCCAATCCTCAGACTTGCTGGCAACAGCCCAGCACTGACGTGCCAGACGGTTGGCAATGGCTACTGCAGCCAATTGCTTCGGTTTGGTTCTAATGATCTTTTCGATCCACGGTGTCTTCTTCTTCGACCGCATTACTGAATGTGCGCACTGTACCAACAATGCACGCATTTCCTTGTTG
>JAXEEN010000174.1:0-6670 GCA_034104065.1 Sutterella sp. | reverse complement strand
CAGGCATTCAATTATATTCATCGGACGGAGGTTTACCCATGCATGATCTGCCAGCCTATCTCGTCGTCACCTTCATCGCCTGCATCACGCCGGGCGCGGGCGTCCTCAACACCGTGACGAACGCCTTCCGCTACGGGCGCCCGACGGCATGGCAGTCGCCCGTCGGCAATGCGCTCGGCGTCGGCGTCATGTCGGCGATCTCCGCGACGGGGCTGGGCGGCATCATCGCCGCTTCGCCGGTTCTCTTCACGGGTCTTCAGGGCGCGGGCGCGCTCTTTCTCATCTGGCTCGGCTGGAAGGGCTGGCGGGCCGAAGGAATCGATCTCGGACGCATTGAAAAAACCGTCGCCGGCCGTCCCTCCGGCTCCGTTTCGCTCATCCGCAACGCGGCGCTCCTTCAGACGACGAATCCCATGCTGATCGTCTTTCTGCTCTCGCTCCTGCCGCAGTTCATCTCGCCAACGGATCCGGACTACGCGGGCCGCATCACGCTTCTCATCACGATCTTCGTTCTGATGTGCCTTGCCGTGCACATCGTCTACAGCTACACGGCCGTCTACGCGCTGAAGCTTCTGTCGGGACCCCGCTTCGGCTTCTGGGTCAACCGCGTGAGCGCCGTGCTCTTCTGGCTGCTCGGCCTGAGCGTGCTCGCGAGCCTCTTCTGAACGCGCCGTCAGACGCCGGACAATAAAAAAGCCCCTTACGGGGCTTTTTTATTGTTTATCGGGCTTCATCAGCAGCGGCGGAAAAGCGCATCGATCTCGGCGGGATCCGTCGTCTGCGTCAGGCAGAGCTGCAGCAGCACGCGGGCCTTCTGGGGATTGAGCGAACCCGCCGGAACGAATCCGGCCTCCTGCCAGGCGGCGAGGCCTTCGACGGTCGAACCGCCGCCCGTGCGGGAGGCGCGGACAACGAGAGCGCCCTGCCGGGCGGCTTCAAAGAGCGCGGGTTCCGTGCCTTCGTGAATCGAGCCGTTGCCCGTGCCCGCATGAACGATGCCGCGGGCGCCGGCCGCGAGCGCCGCACGCACCATCACGCCGTCGTCGTCCGTATGGGAATAGACGATGTCGACGCGGGGCAGGGCGCCGTGAGCGGCCGTCCAGGCTTCCAGCTTTTCGAAAGAGAAGGGACTGCTCTCAGCGTGGCATTTGACGGGGGCGGCAAGAAATTCGATGCGTGCGCCGGAGATCATGCCGATCATGCCGAGGTCGGGACCGCGGAAGGTGGCGACGTTGGTCGGGTGGGTCTTCGTCATGTCGCGCGCCGTGCCGATCGCATCGTTGAGCACGATGAGCACGCCCTTGTCCGCCGCCTGAGGCGCCACGGCGGTGCGCACGGCATTGAGGAGGTTGAGCGGACCGTCGGCGGAAATCGCCGTCGCGGGACGCATGGCGCCCGTCAGAACCACGGGCTTGCGGGTCTTGAGCACCAGATTGAGGAAGTAGGCCGTTTCCTCCATGGTATCGGTGCCGTGGGTCACGACGATGCCGGTCACGTCGTCGCGCCGGGCGGCGTCCTCGACGGCGCGGGCGAGCTTCATCCAGACGGCGCTCGTCATCGAACTCGAGTCGATGTTCGAAATCTGATGCGCTTCGATCTGCGCCGTGTCGGCGAGCGCCGGAACGGCGGCAATCAGATCCTCGACACGAAAGCCCTGAAGGCTGTAGCCCGTCATCTGCGTGGCGCTGGCGCCGGAGCTGACGATGGTTCCGCCCGTGGCGAAGAGAACAACTTTGGGAAGCGGCATGGCTCTGATCCTGTGAAAATTCGGTCGGTCCGCATCATATCACGCAGCGTGCGCAGCTCTTAAGGTTTGCTTGTGTTTCGGTCAATATAATTTTGTGATTTCGAGCGTCCCGGCGTTCCCCGTGCCCGACGCCCGCTGACCCGAACCCCCAAACGAATAAGAGTGGAAGTTATGAAAAAAGCCCTTGCTGCCGCGCTCATCATCGCCGCGGCCCTCACGAATCCCGCCGCCGCTGCCGACGATCAGGACGCCGAATCGCTGATCGGCCGCTGGAAGGGCGTCATCCGCGTCAGCGCCACCCGTCTTGCCGAAGTCGAGCTCAATCTTGACCGCCGCAACTGCTTCGTCTGGATGCCGAGCGAATCGAAGGACCAGCCCGTCGTCGGCTTCTGGAAGCTCGACGGCAAGATGGTCACGCTCAGCCACGCCGACAAGAAGGTCTTCGCGACGTTTGAATACACCGATCCGGAACATCTCGCACAGATGAAGAACGGCGGCTACGTTCTCTGCACGAAGAAGGGCGGCACCTGCTGGCTCGGCCGCAAGTAATTAGAATTAGCACACCCGTTTCGATCAAATAGGGACTGCATTCATGTACCGTCGTGCCATTCGTGCCGCTGCCGCCTTCAGCGCGGCGCTCATCGCTGCCGGAGCCTTCGCCGCCCCGGTCAATCCGGTCGGCCGCTGGGAAGGCTTTGCGCTCACGCCCAAGGGAAAATCGGCCTCCGTCGACCTGGTGGTCGAAGACAACACCACCTTCATCTTCGTCCAGAATTCCGTGCGCCCGCGCCTTGAAGCGGGTTTCTGGGCGGTTGACGGCGATCGTCTGAAGCTCGTCACGGAAAAGGGCGCGCCCGTTGCCGAATTCCGCTTTGCGGAAAACAACATCATCGAGCAGCTCGTCAACGGCGAACCTGCAAAAGCCGCCGATCCGAACTGCTGCAGACTGAAGCTCAGAACGGAAAACTGACGGATCCTTCCGAAAAAGCACCGAAAGGTGCTTTTTTATTACTCCGACGCGTCTTTTCGGCCCGAGGCATAATGATCAGCACTATATAAGTACGTCAGGCGCGACCCTCAAAGAAGCGCCCGGAGAAATATATAAGGAGAAAAACATGAACTTTCTCATCATCAATGCCGGCTGCCGGCATTTCGGTCGGGGCGGCACGCTCTCGAAGACGATGACGGACACGGCGGTTTCGGTGCTGGAGGGACTCGGACACAGGACGGTCGTCACCGAACTCGAAAACGGCTGGACGATTGAGGAAGAAGTCCGGAAGATCCTCGCCGCGGACGTGCTCGTCATTCAGACGCCGGGCTGGTGGATGAGCACGCCCTGGCAGCTCAAGAAGTACGAGGACGAAGTCTTCGTTCAGCCGGGCATCGCCTCGGGCGACGGCCGTTCGAGAAACGATCCGACAAAGCGCTACGGCACCGGCGGGCAGCTGCACGACAAGCGGTACCTCATCAGTTCGACCTGGAATGCGCCGCTCGAAGCCTTCACCGATCCCGACCAGTTCTTCGAAGGCCGCGGCATCGACGGACTCTTCATGCCGCTGCACAAGACGTTCGAATTCATCGGCATGCGAAGACTTCCGAGCTTTATGGTCAACGACGTCTTCAAGCATCCGACGATTCCCGAAGACCTCGAACGCTGGAAGGCTCATCTGACGAAGCTTTTCGGCTGATTTGAAAAGAACGGAACGCCCGGCGCGCATGACGCGCCGGGCGTTTCCGACGGACGTCTCAGAGCGGCGCGGCCGGCGCCGTCTCTCTGAGGCCCGCCAGACTTCTTCTGGGGCTCTGACCGAAGAGCCGGCGGAATTCCCGGGAGAACTGCGTGGGACTCACGTAGCCCACGCTGTAGGCGGCGGACGCCGCATCCAGATTTCTGACAAGCATCAGGCGCCTTGCCTCGTGCAGGCGGAGCTGCTTCTGATACTGAAGCGGAGAGAGACTCGTCACGGCGCGGAAGTGACGGTAGAACGTCGAAGGCGCCATATGAACCCGGTCGGCGAGCTCCTCGACCGTGAGGGGCTCGCGGAAGTTTTCGCGAAGCCACTGCACCGCGCTGTCGATGCGCGCGCTCTGGCTGTCCGACGTAAAGAAGCGCCGCAGACCCTCGCCCCAGATGCCCGAGAGCACCCGCCAGTGGATTTCGCGCACGATCAGGGGACCGAGCACCGCCGCGTCGACGCCGGGTTCCAGACGGACGAGCCGCAGAAAGGCGTCCAGAATCCCCGCGTCGCTCCGGCCCGTAAGCGCCGCCTGAGGACAGTCGGAGCCGGGGCAGGGCGGCACCATCGGCATGAATTCCCGGAGGATCTCCCGCTCGAGCGGCACGGACACCGCCGCAAAAGGCACGCTGTCCGAAGCCTCGAGCACCTGCCAGGTCGCGGGCATGTCGAGCGCCGTCACGAACACGTCGCCGGCGCCGTACTCGTAGACGCGCTCCCCGACGATGCTGCGCTTGCGGCCCGAAGCGATCACCGTCACGGCCGGCTTGTAGAGGAGACAGGAACAGGGGCCGCCGTCGGTGCCTCGGCGGCACGACACCGTCAGTCCGGGAACGGGCATCGCCTCGGCGGGACGCTCGGCAAGCGCCCGAAGTCTTTCGCAGAGCGCTTCGGCCAGACGGTCCGACCGAAGATCGGACTCCGATGATACGTTTTCTCTCATGTTTGGCTCCGGCTGGGACGGCCGGCACCGGGTGCGGCCGGCGCCGATCTTGGAGGGGACTAGGGTTTCATTGTAGCGGCCCCTGCGGTCCGGACCGGCGTATGCCGGGAGAATCAGGCAAGAACGCGGGAATCGCCTCCCGCCGGCGCGTTTCAGCGATGTCCGGAGAGCCTCCGCCGAAAGGAGGAGAGGGGGATGCACCAAAAGGGTTCGGGAAGATATCGTATGCACCTTGACGCAATCCAACGTTCCCGCGAATGCCGCGCCTTTATCGCGGGAAAACCCGATTTCATTTGATATATTGAATAATCGTTGCAAAAAAGGAACATGGCAAACCAAGGCCAGCAGCGATCCTTCGGGCATCGGTTTCCGCCTCCCTGGCGGCGCCGGCAGAGCCGGACTCCGGCGGCGTCTTTCGGGAAGATCGGCATGAGGCCGCAGACGGGCGGGCCGCGCGCGAAGCGTCCTCAATCTTGGAGATTTGTTAAGGGTATTTTCCTCACATGCAATCGAGCCAAGCAGAGAATCCTTTCGGCAGTACACTGACCGGGGCTCAAATTCTTGTTGAGTCCCTTCACTGCGAAGGTGTCCGTCACATCTTCGGCTACCCGGGCGGCACCGTGCTCCCGCTATACGACGCCATTCATCAGCAGACGCATTTCGAGCATATTCTCGTGCGTCACGAACAGGCTGCGCTGCATGCCGCCGACGCCTACGCGCGCTCGAGCGGTCAGGTCGGCGTCGCCGTCGTCACGTCGGGCCCCGGCGCCACGAACGCCGTGACCGGCATCGCCACCGCTTACGCTGACTCCATTCCGCTCGTCGTCATCACCGGTCAGGTTTCGACCGGTCTGATCGGCACCGATGCCTTTCAGGAATGCGACACGCTCGGCATTACGCGGCCCTGCGTCAAGCACAATTTCCTCGTCAAGCACGTCGAAGACCTCGCCGTCACGATGAAGAAGGCCTTCCACATTGCGCGCACCGGCCGTCCCGGCCCCGTGATCATCGACCTCCCGAAGGACGTTCAGACGTCGGAATGCGTGTTCGAGTATCCCGACGCGATCGAGATGCCCAACTACCGTCCGACGACGCGCGGCCATTCGGGCCAGATCAAGCGCGCCCTGACGGCGCTTCTCGAAGCCAGGCGTCCGCTCATCTACGTGGGCGGCGGCGCGGTGTCCTCCGACGCGCACGACGTTCTCAACGAGTTTCTCGACGCCCTCGGCGCCCCGGTCGTGTCGACCCTGCTCGGTCTGGGCGCCGTACGGCACGACAATCCTCACTATCTCGGCATGGTCGGCATGCACGGCACCTTTGAAGCCGACATGGCCATGCACTACTGCGACGTGCTGCTCGCCGTCGGCGCTCGCTTCGACGACCGCGTGATCGGCCATCCCGCCGACTTCATGAAGCGAGAGCGCACGGTCATTCACATCGACATCGATCCGAGCTCGATTTCCAAAATCGTCCATGCGGACGTGCCGATCGTCGGAGACGTGCGCGAAGTGCTCGCGGATGCGCTGCGGATGCTCGGCGAACGCCGTCCCGATCCTCAGCTCACGGCCGAGTGGCGGTCCGAAATCTAGACATGGCGCGCCAAGCGGTCGCTCGCCTATACGGTTGACACGAACGGCCCCATCAAGCCCCAGGCCGTCATCGAGCGCGTCGGCGCCTACACGAAGGGCGAAGCCTGGTATGCGACCGACGTCGGCCAGCATCAGATCTGGGCCGCCCAGTATCTCAAGATCGCCAAGCCCCGCCACTGGCTGAGTTCGGGCGGTCTCGGCACCATGGGCTACGGACTTCCCGCCGCCTGCGGCTGCGCCGTCGCCCATCCCGGCGAACCCGTGGTCTGCTTCACCGGCGACGGTTCCGTGCAGATGAACATTCAGGAGCTCGGCACCGCCAAGCAGTACGGCCTCGCTCCCAAGATCTTCCTGCTCAACAACGGCTACCTCGGCATGGTGGCCTACTGGCAGCGCAACTACTACGGAGGCCGCCTGTCGGCCTCCGTCATGGACGTGCAGCCCGACTTCGTGAAGCTTGCCGAATGCTACGGCCTCGTCGGCATCCGCGTTCAGACATACGAGGAACTGGACCGGGCGATTCACGACGCCTTCGAGACCTACAGGGACGAACTCGTGCTCGTCGACGTGATCATCGCGCCCGAGGAGCCGGTTCTGCCGATGGTGGGTCCGGGACTCGGCCTGACCGACATCGTTATTCCGGGGGAGGGCTACT
>JAXEEN010000173.1:0-3465 GCA_034104065.1 Sutterella sp. | reverse complement strand
AAACGGCGAGCTGACCGGCGTTTTCCGCGAGAACGCCCGCATTCTCATCCGGCGTCTTTTCGCCGAGCGTTCGGTCGAGCATAAGAAGGAACTCATCCGGGCGGCCATGGCGCATGCGCTTGAAACCGGCGTGACGTAGGTGCAGACCAACGACGTGCGTCAGGCCGACTGGCGTTCGACCTGGCAGGCATACTGCGAAGTGCTCGATGAGACGCCGAATCTGCGCGTCTACCATCAGCACAACTTCATGAATCCGACGGACTATCAGGCCTATTTCGATGCGGGCTTCCGCATGGGACAGGGGACTCCCTTCAACCGGATGGGACAGCTCAAGCTCTTCATCGACGGGAGCCTCGGCGCACGCACGGCCTTCATGCGCGAACCCTATCACGATGATCCGACCACCTGCGGCATCCCGACCATGACGCCGGAGGAAATAGATGCGATGGTCGCGCTCGCCGTCCGAAAAGGCGAAGGCGTCGTGACGCACGCGATCGGAGACGGTGCGGTCGAGCGCATGCTCGATGCGTTCGACAAGGTCTGTTCCGACGGACTCAATCCGCTGCGCCACGGCATCATTCACGTTCAGATCACCGACCGTCCGCTCGTGGAACGCTTTACAAAGAACGATATTCTGGCGCTCGTTTAGCCGATCTTCCTGCATTACGACACGAAGATCGTCGAAGACCGCGTCGGCGCCGAGCTCGCGGGCACCAGCTATGCCTTCGGCACCATGAAGCGGCTCGGCATTCATATGAGTTTCGGCACGGACAGCCCCGTCGAAGACATGGCGCCGCTGGCCAACCTCTACTGTGCGGTGAGGCGCAAGAATCTGAAGGGAGAACTCGCAGGCGGCTTCCCTCCGGAAGAATGCGTCGACATCTATGGCGCCGTCGACGCCTATACGGCCGAAAGCGCCTATGTGAGCTTTGAGGAAAAGACCAAAGGGCGCCTCCTTCCCGGCTATGTCGCCGATCTGACCGTCATCGACCGGGACATCTTCAGTCTGCCGCCCGAAGCGCTGCTTGAGGCGAAGATTGATGCCACGATGGTCGACGGCCGGTTCGTCTTCGAACGCTGATTGAAGCCTTTTCCGGCTTCGGCAACGGGTCTGCTTTAACGGGCAGGCCCGTTTTCGTCTGACGGACACCGTCGGCGGCCCGCAGCGGCCTGCGGCGCGGAGCCGTCTTTCCAACACGTCATTTCCGGTCTGCGTCTAGGCGGAAAAGGCAGGGCGTCTTCGGGCTAGTCCGTTCAGACGGCGGCGGAAACGGAGCATATGCTCAAGCGGCTGCGCCGCAGGAGGTTCAGGGATTTATCGCGAATGATCGCTTGATTACTAGGTGTTTACCCGAACTTCTGCGGGGATTCCGAGCCGAGGCGCTCATGCAGACTTTCCTTCGTCAGCCGCCTCGCAAATAGCTTCAAAATCAATGAGGGCGGCCTCTACGGAGAACTGTACGCATATGAAAACCGCAGAAGAACGCTCGCTTGATGAATTTCGCCTGATCCTGGGAGGCCGGGAGCTGGTTCCCGTCATGCAGGGCGGCATGGGCGTCAATATTTCCACCAAGGCGATGGCGCTGGCCGTCGCCGCCCGGGGCGGCATCGGCCACGTATCGGACGCCATGCTTCCCGACCTCACGGACCGGCTGTTCGGCACCGGCTTCACGAAGCTCAAGGCGGGCCTCTGCCGCGCGGCGGACGTGCTGGCCGACAAGACGGGCTTTCAGTTTCCACTCAGCGGAGTACGGGACGCCGCCCGGCGCTACATCGCCGACGTGATGAGCGACAAAAAGGGCGACGGCCTGGTGTTCGTGAACGTCATGGAAAAGCTCACCATGAACGACGGACTCGCGACCCTCAAGGCCCGGCTTCTCGGCGCGCTTGACGGAGGCGTCGACGGCATCAGCCTTTCCGCGGGGCTGCATACCTCGTCCTTTGCTCTGATGTCCGAGCATCCGAGATTCCGCGAAGCGATGCTTGGCATCGTGGTGTCGAGCCGCCGCGCCCTCAACCTCTTTCTGAAGCGGTCCGCCAAGACGGGACGCATGCCTGACTACGTGGTCGTCGAGGGGCCGCTCGCGGGCGGACATCTCGGCTTCGGCATGGACTGGATGAACTTCAGCCTCGGCGACATCGTGCGCGACGTGAAGGTCTATCTGGCGGAAAACCGTCTCAGTATTCCGGTTATCGCCGGCGGCGGCATCTTCACAGGAACCGATGCCGTGCGCATGATGACGTCGGCCGGCGCCGACGGCGTTCAGGCGGCGACCCGCTTTACCGTCACGAAGGAGTCGGGTCTGCCCGACGCCGTGAAGCAGCGGTATTTTGAGGCGACCCGAGAGGAGATCGTTGTCAACGGCGTTTCGCCGACCGGCTATCCGATGCGCATGCTGACGACCAGTCCGGCGATCAATTCCAATCTGAAGCCGCAGTGCGAACCCTACGGCTACATGCTGTCGCACGGTACCTGCTCCTATCTGAAGGCCTACGAGGAGGCCAGGGCGGCGGGTCGGCTCGCCGAAGGCGTGCCGGAAAAGACGTGTCTCTGCGCTCAGATGAGAAACTGCAAGGTCTGGACGGTCGGTGCGACGGGGTGGCGCCTGAAGGAGGCTTCGGAAAAGGGGCCCGACGGCCGCTGGATCCTGCCCGGCACGGCCGAGGTGTTCGACGACTACCGCTACGGCATTCACGACGAAGTCCACTGCAGGCACTGAGAGGCCGAACGGGAACGAAAACGGACGCAGGGCAGGCATTCTTCCGTCGAAACCTATATCATGCTGAGTCCGAGATCATCGACTCAGCATTCCGCCTGCCGGCGGACACCGTCTGCAAGCCGAACAGGCGTTGAATATAGGACCAGCGACCGTGAACATTCTTCTTATTCCCGATTCCTTCAAGGGCAGTCTTTCTTCCGCCCGTCTCTGCGCGATTCTCAAGGCCGCGGCGGCGGACGTGATGCCGGAAGCCGAGGTGCGCGCCTTTCCGGCGGCCGACGGCGGCGAGGGAACGCTTGAAGCCGTGCGGGCGGCGGTGGGCGGCGCCTACGTCGTTCATACGGTGACCGGCCCGTGCGGTCAGCCCGTCAATGCCCGTTATCTGAGCGCGGGAGATACGGCCTACGTGGAAATGGCCCAGGCGGCCGGTATGCAGTATCGTCTGCCCGGCTTCAGCGCGGCCAATACGACGACCTTCGGCGTCGGTCAGCTGATCCGCGAGGCGCTCGGCGCCGGACACCGCCGGGTGTTCGTGACGCTCGGCGGCAGCTGCACCAACGATGCGGGCTGCGGCATGGCGGCGGCGCTCGGCACGCGCTTTATCGCGCCCAACGGCCGCCCCTTCATTCCGACCGGCGCCTCGCTGCATGCCATCCGGTCGATTCAGCTCAATCCCTTCTTCTTCGCCCAGAAGGAGGTGACGGTCAGCGCGCTCTGCGACGTGACGAATCCGCTCTACGGTCCC
>JAXEEN010000172.1:0-16101 GCA_034104065.1 Sutterella sp. | reverse complement strand
GTGGCGGCGGCCGTCAGGGGATTCGCCGCCCAGGGCCGGCGTCTTCTCATCATTTTGGGCGGCGACGGCAAGGGTCAGGACTTCACGCCGCTCGCCGAGGCGCGCAGCGGGAGCGCCGGCGCGGCGGCCCTGATCGGCCGCGATGCCGGCAGGATCGCGGCGGCGCTCGAAGGCGCAGCCTATCCCGTGAAGACGCTCGCGACGCTCGAGGAGGCGGTTGACTGGCTCTGGTCGCAGCACCGGGACGGCGACGTGCTGCTTCTGTCGCCCGCCTGCGCCTCCTGGGATATGTTCCGCGACTACGCCGAGCGCAGCGCGCGGTTCATCGCGGCCGCCCGCCGCATCGCCGCCGGAGAGTAAGCGTGTTCGGCCGCCCCAAGGAGGACTGGCAGACGCCCGGATTGCTTTCGCGCAATCCGGGACGAATCAGCGTGAGCTGGGAAGTGCTCATCTGCGTCTTCGCGCTGCTCGCGATCGGCTCCGTGATGGTCTATTCAGCCACGAGCATGTTCGCGGACAACTCGCGCTACGGCGTCGAGTCGAGCTACTTCATCCTGAAGCATTTCCAGAGCATCGCGGTCGGGCTCTTCGCCTGCTGGATCGTCTATCAGATTCCGATGGCCTTCTGGTACCGCTACGCCTTCTGGGTCTTCATGGCCGCCATCGCGCTGCTGGTGCTCGTTCTGGTGCCGGGGATCGGAAAGTCCGTCAACGGCGCCAGGCGCTGGATCGGGCTGGGCGTCATGAACCTGCAGGTTTCCGAGATGATGAAGGTCGCCGCCCTCATCATGGCGGCGTGGTTCACCGTGCGCCGGCAGGACTTCATGCACTCCTTCCAGAAGGGCTTTCTGCCGATGGCCTTCGCCATGATCGCCATCGTGTTTCTCATCATGCGCCAGCCCGACCTCGGCGCGATGGTCGTGATCGTGGCCGAGATCATGGGTCTGCTCTTTCTGGGCGGCCTGTCGTGGTGGATCTTCACGAGCGTGATCATCGTCGTGTGCATGTTCGTCGCCTGGATGATCTACGACACGCCCTGGCGGCTCGGGCGCTTCTTCGCCTATCTGGATCCGTGGTCGCCCGACCATGTGCTCGACAAGGCCTACCAGCTTTCGCACTCCCTGATCGCCTTCGGACGCGGCGAACTCTTCGGCGTCGGACTCGGCGGCTCCGTCGAAAAGCTCTACTATCTGCCTGAAGCGCACACCGACTTCATCATGGCGGTGATCGCCGAGGAAACGGGCTTCGTCGGCGTGTGTCTCGTACTATTTATTTACTATTGGCTCATCCGGCACGCCTTTGAAATCGGACGCCAGGCGATTAAACTTGAGCGCTTTTTCCAGGGGCTTCTCGCGGAGGGCATCGGCGTGTGGTTCGGCGTGCAGGTCTTCATCAACATCGGCGTGGCTTCGGGGCTGCTGCCGACCAAGGGACTGACGCTTCCCTTCGTGAGCTTCGGCGGCAGCGCGCTGCTGTCCGGGCTGATCGCGATCGGGCTGCTGCTGAGAGTGGACAAGGAAAACAAAATTTTGATGCGCGGAGGACAGGTGTGAGTAGAGCATCTAAGCATTTGGTGATTGCAGCGGCCGGCACCGGCGGACACGTCATGCCGGGCCTTGCCGTGGCGAAGGTGATGGCCTCTCGCGGCTGGAAGATTTCCTGGATCGGGACGACGACCGGCATGGAGTCGGGACTGGTCGGCAGGGAAGGCATTGAATTCCACGGGCTCAACTTTCAGGGCGTGCGCGGCCGCGGGCCGATCGGCGCCCTCAAGGGCGGCGTGAAGCTGATCGGCGCCTTCCTCGAATCGAGAAAGCTGCTCAGATCGCTCGAGCCCACCGCGGTCTTTTCGACGGGCGGCTACGTGGCCGTGCCCGTCGGCGTCGCCGCGAGCCGCATGAAGCTGCCGCTGGTGCTGATGAACTGCGACGCGGATCTGCTGATGTCCACCAATACGCTGCTGCCCTTCTGCGATGCGCTTGCCTGCGGCTTTGCGGGCGGCGCGCGCGCCTTCGCCAAGGAGAAGGGCCGCACGACGGGCAATCCGGTGCGCTCGCGCATCGTGGCGGTGTCGCCGCCGCAGGACCGCATGGCCGACCGGACGGGGCCGCTGCGCCTCTTCGTTTTCGGCGGCAGTCTCGGCGCCAAGGTCTTCAACGACACGATGCCGGAGATCATCGCGGCCATTCCCGAAGCCGAACGCCCGATCATCGTTCATCAGACGGGCAGGGACCGCGACGCACCCGTCAGGGAAGCCTATGAGCGGCTCGGCGTGAAGGCCGAGGTTGTGCCCTTCATCGACGACATGGCCGCCCGCTACGAGGCCTGCGACGCCGTCATCTGCCGCGCCGGCGCCACGAGCGTCTCCGAACTCTGCGCGGCGGGCGTGGCGAGCATTCTGGTGCCCTTCGTCGCCAAGACCACCAATCATCAGACGGGGAACGCCCGCTACATGGACGACCGTCATGCGGCGATCCTCATCCCGCAGGAAGACTTTACGGTCGAACGGATGTCGGAACTCATTTCGGGCCTCACGCGCGAGAAGCTGCTGGAACTGGCGAAGAACGCCCGCGCCACCGCGCGTCCGCAGGCTGCCGAAGCCGTGGCCGACCTGATCGAGGAAACGGTCGAGAAGAAAAAAGGCGCCTGAATCCGGGCCGGCGCAACGAACAGCATGCGGCGTCCGGCCTCCGGCAGATTCGGAAAGGGGATGCCGGCCGCCGTCAGGGAGAATAACAAGTGAAGTTTCTGGTCAACCATCTGCATTTCGTCGGTATCGGCGGTGCGGGCATGAGCGGCATCGCCGAAGTGATGCTCAACCTCGGCTACGTGGTGAGCGGCTCCGACATCGCGCAGAGCGCCGTGACGGAACGCCTGCAGGCGCTCGGCGCCCGCATCTTCCGCGGCCATGACAAAAAGCACATCCGCGGAGCGGATGCCGTGGTGATTTCGTCCGCCGTCAAAGCCGACAATCCCGAAGTCGTCGCCGCGCGCGAGCTGGGCATTCCGGTCGTTCCTCGCGCCGTGATGCTCGCCGAACTGATGCGTCTTCGCCGCGGCATCGCCATCGCGGGCGCGCACGGCAAGACCACGACGACGTCGCTGACTGCGTCGCTGTTGGCGGCGGGCGGGCTCGATCCCACCTTCGTGATCGGCGGCAAGCTCAACAGCGCGGGCGCCAACGCTCGTCTCGGCGCCGGCGAATTCCTGGTGGCCGAAGCCGACGAGTCCGATGCGTCGTTTCTCAATCTCACGCCCGTCATCTCCGCCGTCACCAACATCGACGAAGACCATATGGATACCTACGGGCACAGCTTCGACCGCCTGAAGAGCGCCTTCGTCGACTTTCTGGAGCGCCTGCCCTTCTACGGCGTCGCCGTGCTCTGCACGGACGACGAGAACGTGCGTGCGATTCGCTCCCGCGTGACGAAGCCCGTGATCGGCTACGGCCTCTCGGGCGACGCCCAGGTGCGGGCGATCGACGTGCGCCCGCAGGGCACGCAGATGGCCTTCACGGTGCTCAGACCCGATCATCCGCCGCTGCCCGTCGTGCTGAACCTGCCGGGCGTGCACAACGTGCGCAACGCACTCGCTGCCGTGGCGATCGCCACTCTGGTCGGCGTGTCCGACGACGCGATCGTGCGCGGCCTGCTGGAATTCCGCGGCGTCGGCCGGCGCTTTGCGCAGTACGGCGAAATGCCGATCCGCGGCGAAGACGGCCGCGTAACCGGACACTACACGCTGATCGACGACTACGGCCACCATCCGCATGAAATGGCCGCGACGCTCGCGGCCGTGCGGGGCGCCTGGCCGACGAAGCGCGTGATCGTCGCCTTCCAGCCTCACCGCTATACGCGCACGCGCGACTGCTTCGACGCCTTCGTCGAGGCGCTCTCCGACATCGAAGGACTGGTGCTCGCCGAGGTCTATCCGGCGGGCGAAGCTCCGATTGAAGGAGCCGACAGCGATCATCTGGCGGCGGCGATCGCCGCCAAGGGACGCCACCGTCCGGTGGTCGTGCCGGTGGAACAGGTGCCCGCCGCCGTCAACGCGATGGCGAAGGACGGCGACGTGGTGATCACGATGGGCGCGGGCTCGATCGGCCGTGTCGCGCCGGCGATTGCGGCGGGACGCGCGCTCTGAGGCGGAACGGATCAATGACGCGGGCCCTCCCCGAGGGAGCACGCCCGCAGCGAAGAAGAGAAGAAAAATGACAGACAGCAAGCAGACGGGCCGCGTGGTCCTCCTTATGGGCGGCGTTTCTTCGGAACGCGAAGTTTCCCTGATGTCGGGCGAAGGCGTTCTGAAGGCGCTGCGCTCGCAGGGTGTCGACGTGACGCCGTTCGATCCGAAGACGGATTCGCTCGACGCGTTGGAAAAGGGCGGGTTCGACCGCGCCTTCATCGCGCTGCACGGACGTCTCGGCGAAGACGGCACGATCCAGGGCGTGCTCAACTATCTCGGCATCCCCTATACGGGACCGGGCGTGACGGCCAGCGCCGTGGCCATCAACAAGGAGCTCACGAAGACCGTCTGGCGGGATGCCGGCATTCCGGTGCCCCGCGGCGCGCTGCTGCACCCGCAGGCCGGGGATGAGGTGCTCGAACGGACGATCGCCGAGCTCGGCGCGACGGGGCTCGTCGTCAAGCCCGCCCGGGACGGCTCCTCGATCGGCGTGACGAAGCTGGACAGACCGACGGTCGCTTCGCTTCGTGCGGCGCTCACCGCCGCGGGCGAGCGCGACGCGGACATCCTGGTCGAGGAATACATCCGCGGCCGCGAGTTCACGGTTGCGCTTCTGGACGGGAAGGCGCTTCCCATCATCGAGATCCGCGCGCCCGAGGGCGACTACGACTTTCAGAACAAGTATTTCGGCGACGCCGTGCGCTACGACTGCCCGGCCGAGCTCCCCGAAGCGCAGGCGGCAGAGGCCGCTGCGCTCTGCGAGAAGGCCTTCGCGGCGCTCGGCGCCCGAGGCTGGTCGCGCATCGACGTGATGCAGCGCCCGGACGGCAGCTTTGCGCTCCTGGAAATCAACACCTCGCCCGGCATGACGCCGCATTCGCTCGTGCCGATGGCGGCCCGCGCCGTGGGTCTCGACTACGCGGCGCTCTGCATGAAGCTTCTCGGTCTTGCGGCAACGGACTGAGGGAACGCTGACGGACTGACGTCATGACGAAAAAGAGCGCCGGTGCGCCGGCTCCCGCCAAATCGCTCACCCCCGAGGAAAAACTCGCGGCGAGAGAAGCCGCCCGCGAGCGCGAGGCGCTTCGCGAAGCCAGGCGGGCGAGTCTGCGCTTCTGGACGAAGACGGTCTGCACGGCCGCCCTCGCCGCGGCGTGCTTTTTCGGAGCGGGCCGAGCCGTGAATTACGTGACGGGGCTGCCCGTCTTTACGTTCACGACGCTCGAGGTGACGGGCGACATCGTGCGCGTGCCGGCTTCGCGGGTGAAGGAGGCCGTCGAGCCTGCGCTGAGAGGCAACTACTTCACGGCGGATCTGACCGCCGTGCGCCGGGCCGTCGAAGAGGTGGCCTGGGTGCGCGAAGCCACCGTGCGCCGCGTCTGGCCGAACGAACTCCAGATCGGCGTCGAGACGCATCAGGCGCTCGCGCTCTATGAGGACGGCCGTCTCGTGAGCACGGAGGGCGTGCTCTTCGCCGCCAATCCCGACGAGCGCGACAATCCGTCGGAACCGCTGCCGAATTTTTACGGACCGGCCGCGCAGGTTCCTCAGATCGCCCGCTACTGGCGTGAGTTTTCGCTCGCGCTTCGTCCGCTCGGCGTGACGGTGACCGACGTCAACTGCAGCGACCGCGGCAGCTGGAGCCTCGTCATGAGTTCCGACGACATACCGCCCACGCGCGTCGAACTCGGTCAGGAGGAGGCGGGCGTGAGCGTGGTCGAGCGTCTGGCCGACATGGCGGCGGCCTATCCCAAGGTGGCCGAACTCATGGACGGTCCCCCTTCGTCGCTTGATCTGCGCTACAACCGCGCGTTTGCGGCGACGCTGCCCGACCGCGATGCCATCGAGCGTCTTATCATGCAGAAGCTGAGCGGACCCGAAACGGCGCCTGTGACCCCTGAAGAACCCGAAGACTCTGAAATACCGGACAAGCCAAATGGAAACCCCGAATGATGTTTTGGTCGGACTGGACGTCGGCACCCACAAGGTGCTCTGCGTGATCGCCCGTCCGGCCGCGGAGCCCGGCCGCTACGACATCCTGGGCTTCGGCCTGGAACCCTCCGAAGGAATGAAGAACGGCATCGTGCACGACGTGGAAAAGGTCGTGAAGTCGGTGCGCAAGGCCGTCGCCACCGCCCAGTACGGCGCGCAGGTCACCATGGAGAAGGCCTGGGTCGCCATCGGCGGAGAAACGCTGACGAGCGAAAACTGCGTCGGCACGGCCGTCGTGCGCGGCAACGAAGTGAAGCAGCCCGACGTGGACACGGCCGAGGCCAACGCGCGCGAAAACAGCCGCCGCGTAGGCCGGCAGCTCATCAAGATGCAGTCGCAGGGCTACCGCTGCGGGGACACCTTCACGGCGGAGTCGCCGATCGGACTGACGGGCGACCGCGTCGAGGCGGTCTACCACGCGGTCTACGGTTCGGTCTCGAATGCCGAAAACATCAAGCGCTGCCTGCTGCGCTCGGGGCTGGAGCTGGCGGGCTACGAACCCCATCCCTGGGCCGCCGCGTCGGCGGTGCTCAACGACACCGACCGCTACTGCGGCACGGCGGTCTTCGACATCGGCGCGGAGACCACGTCGATCACTGTCTTCTACGAAAACCGCATTCTCTTCACCGACGTGCGTCCCTACGGCGCGGAATTCTTCACGCGCGACGTGGCGATGATGTTCGGCATCACGCTCGAACAGGCCGAGGAACTCAAGGTCACTGTCGGGCACTGCCTGCCCGACGACGTGCTGCCGGGCGAAACCGTGCAGCCGACGGCCACGGGCGGCAGACCGTCGGCGCTCTATTCGCGGCACCTTCTGGCGAGAACGCTGCGCGAGCGCGCGGAGGAATTTTTCGGGCTCTATAAGAAGCTGCTGGACGACAATGATCTGACGGAGCGGGTCCACAACGTGGTGATCACTGGCGGCGGCGCCAATCTGAAGGGCATCGACACGGTCGCGCGCAATGCCTTCGGCACGCCGGTGCGCATCGGACGGCCGATCTGGACGGACGGCCGCTCGCAGATCGCGTCGCTCCCCGAGGCGAGCGTGGCGATCGGGCTCATTGTCGACGCCGGCCGCAAGCGCGGCGCGATGGATGCCCGGGGCTACCGGACGAGACCGCTTCCCGCGCTTTTCGCCCGGCTCAAGACCATTGTGATCGGCGACTACTGACGGGATTTTGAGCACCGATCGAGCAGAGAACGCGATTCTCCGCCATAATTCAAAGATTCGACATTCTGAGGTTAAACATGCCTTTTGAGATCCTGCAGGAACTTGATCCCCTCAACACAGTCATCAAGGTGATCGGCGTCGGAGGCGGCGGCGGAAACGCCGTTGAGCACATGATTACCCACGGCGCCAAGGGTATTGAATTCATCGCCGCCAACACGGACCATCAGGCGCTGTCGCGCTCGCGCGCGCACGTCAACATTCAGCTCGGCTCCACGGGTCTCGGCGCGGGCGCGCGCCCCGAAGTGGGCGCCGCGGCGGCCGAAGAAAAGCGCGAGCAGGTGGCGGAAGCCATCCGCGGCGCGCATCTGCTATTCATTACCGCCGGCATGGGCGGCGGCACCGGCACGGGCGCCGCGCCGGTCATCGCCGAGATCGCCAAGGAAATGGGCATCCTCACGGTGGCGGTCGTCACGAAGCCCTTCAGCTTCGAAGGCCACCGCCGCATGCGCTGCGCGGAAAAGGGCATTGAAAACCTCAAGGACAAGGTCGACTCGATGATCGTGATTCTCAACGAGAAGCTCGAAAGCGAGTGCCCGCCCGACGCAACGATGAAGGAATGCTTCGAGATGAGCAACGAGGTCCTCTACAAGGCCTGCGTCGGCATCGCGGAGATCATCCATACGCCGGGCACCATCAACGTCGACTTCGAAGACCTGAAGACGGTCATGAGCGAGCGCGGCACGGCCATCATCGGCCTCGCCACCGCCTCCGGACCCGACCGCGCCCGCGTGGCCGCGGAAAAGGCCATTGCCTGTCCGCTTCTCGAAGGCGCCAACCTGCAGGGCGCCCGCGGTCTGCTCGTCTACTTCACGGGCAACGAATCCGTCACGCTCGCCGAAATCCGCGAGGCCATGGCGGTGCTCAATACCTTCGTCCACAAGTCCGCCATCGTGATCTTCGGTTCGGCCATCTCCGAAGAGATGGGCGACGAAGTCCGCGTGACCCTCGTGGCCACCGGTCTCGACCGTCCGCTGGATCCGAATGCCGCTGCGCCGGGATCGGAACAGCTCCGCAGACCGAATGTCGGCGGTTGGACGCCCGGTTCCGCCCCGTCCTTCCTCGGCGGCGTTCAGCCTGCCGCGGCCGAGGCGCAGCCTGCGCCCGCGCCGGCGGAAGCCGCTCCCGAAGCGCAGCCGGCGGCCGAAGAGGCGCCGGCCGAACCTGCCGCGGCGGCGCCCGCCCCCGCCCCTGCGCCGGCGGAGGACAAGGCGCCGAGCATCGCCGCCAAGCCCGCCGCGGGCTTTCGCATTCCCACGTATCTGCGCCGCTGAGGGCTGATGCCTTCGCTGAGCGAAGACCGAGACCGGCAGGTTTCCGGCGCCTGAAGCGCACGGCGCTGCCGGGTTTTTTTTTTAAAAATGACACCGACGCCATGTTCAAGCAGCGAACTCTGAAAACAACGGTGCAGACCGTCGGCATCGGCCTGCACAGCGGACGCAAGGTCCGTCTGGTGATGCGTCCGGCCGAGCCCGATACCGGGATTCTCTACCGCCGCGTGGATCTGAAGCCGGCCGTCGACATTCCGGCTCATCCGCTCAACGTGAACGACACCCGCATGGCGACGACGGTCAACGTCGGCCGAGCCGCCGTGGCGACCATCGAACATCTGATGAGCGCGCTGAGCGGTCTCGGCATCGACAACGTGATCATCGAGGTCGATTCGCAGGAAATCCCGATCATGGACGGTTCCGGCGCCAGCTTCGTGTTTCTGCTTCACCAGGCGGGCATCGTCGAGCAGGATGCGCCGAAACGCTTCGTGCGCGTGAAAAAGCCCGTGGAGGTCCGGGAAGGAGACAAGCTGGCAAGACTCGAACCGCACGAGGGCTATCGCCTCACCTTCCGCATTGCGTTCGGTCACCCGGCGATCGATCAGACCGTCCAGGAGACGGATGTCGACTTTTCCCGCGTCACGTACGAGCAGGCGGTCTCGCGAGCCCGCACGTTCGGCTTCGTGCAGGACGTGGAGATGCTGCGCAGGATGGGACTGGCCCAGGGCGGCTCGCTCGAAAACGCCATCGTGATGGATGAATTCCGCATCCTCAATCCCGAAGGTCTGCGTGAGAACGACGAATTCGTGAAGCACAAGATCCTCGACGCCATGGGCGACCTCTACGTGCTCGGCAATCCGCTCCTGGCGCACTACATCGCCTGCAAGTCGGGCCACGGTCTCAACAATCAGCTGCTTCGCGCGCTGCTGGCCGACGAGTCGGCCTGGGAATGGGCCACCTTCGAACGGGCGGAGGACTGCCCGGTCGACTTCTGGATGCAGAAGCGATGAGTCATTCCCGGCCGTAGAGACGCGCCGCCACGGCGCGCACGGCGGCGGGATCTTCTCTGAGCGTCCGGCGGGCTTCAAGGAGCTCGCCGAGACGCTTTTCCTTTTCCGGGCCCCTGAGCTCGGTTTCGTTGTCTCGAAGGCGCCGTTCTTCACGGTCGATATCGGCCGTCAGCGCACGGATCGCCGTCTGCGTGGCGGGATTCATCACGCGTCCGAGCTGCTCGAGCGACTTGCGAAGCCTCAGATTGCGGGTCCTGGCCGCCAGGGCGAGCACAGTTGCGGCGCCCGCGGCCGTCGTGCGGGGCGCTTCTTCCGTCGGGACGGGTTCGGCCGGCTCTTCAAAGTCGAGGGCGGCGGCTTCGGCGGCCGCAGGATCGGAGGGGAGCAGTTCGAGCGCGCGTTCGAGCGCGGCCAGCCGCCGGTCGATGACATCGAGACGGTGTCTGACGGTGCGCAGCTCGTCCTGCTGCCCGGAGAGCTGCTTCAGCTTGCGGGCGCGTTCGGCTTCCAGACGGGGATAGTCCCGGGCCTCCTCCTCGCTCGGAATGCGGGCGGCGCCGATGCCGTAGTCGAGGTCGGACGCATGAAGGGCGAGCTGATGGCGTTCTTCGACGAGAGCGACGGATTCTTCGCAGAATCGCCGTTCCAGCGTTTCGCGCAGATCCGCCCGGTCGGGAGAGAGAGCCGTCCGAAGCCGCTCCAGGGTGGCGCGCAGACGCTCGTTTTCGATGTCCGGCAGCATGGCGCCGACGGCGGCTGCGCCCACCGCGGTCTTCGGTCGGGGGGCCGGGGAGGGCGTTTCCGGCTGCGAAGGCGGCTGCGTTCTAGCGATGATGCGCACGTCGACCGAGGTGAGGGGCAGGCCGTGCGCGGCCAGCGCCGCGGCGAGACGCTGCGTGAGCTGACGGATTCGGTTTTGCTGGACGGCGTTTTCCGCGAGCAGCACGAGGGTCTCTCCTTCGACCCGGCAGTAGGCGGGGTCCGAATAGTCGATGGCGAGACGAAACTGCTTGAGCACGGGCGCCACGGCGCGGCCTGCGCGGGCGGCGAGCGCGTACTGGACCATCAGCGGTCCGCCGGCGTCTCGGCCGAGGCAGCTGCCGATCGCCTGAGCGCCGGCGCGGCGGGGAATGAAGTCGCGTGTCACGGGAGTGAGTCGTCGGCGTCCGGGAGGACACGCCGAGGGAAAACATCGGATGGAAAAACGGTCCGCGGGGCGAACGCCGGACGCGGAGGCGGGAAAAGCGTACCACGGATCTCGAAAAGCTGTCCCGCATGCGTTTGAATGACACGCAATGTTGCGGATGGAAAAAGAAAAGGGCAGGGTTTTGAGAATTCGCAGCAGGCTATCTGTGCGATAATCCAACGGTTATGCCCGGCGGATCTCCGGCGGCGGGGGTTTTCCCTCTCCGGCGGTAAGGAGGACGGTTCCCGGGACGATGAATATTCAGGGCAGCGCGGACTGAACCCCGGAAGGGCGGTTCGGGATCTGCCGGCCTGACGGCCGATCCCTTTGACGGGCGCCCCTCAGAGATACTTCCGAAATCCATAATGTTTGACGAACTTCTTACCAAAATCTTCGGCAGCCGTAACGACCGCCTGATCAAGCAGTACCGCCGCAAGTGCGATGCCATCAACAAGCTTGAGCCTCAGATGAAGGCGCTCACCGACGAGCAGCTTCAGGCCAAGACGCAGGAATTCCGCGACCGTATTGCCAAGGGCGCCACGACGGATGAACTCCTCCCCGAAGCGTTCGCCGTGGTCCGCGAAGCGAGCGTGCGCGTGCTCGGCATGCGCCACTTCGACGTCCAGCTGATCGGCGGCATGGTGCTCAACGACGGCAAGATCGCCGAAATGCGCACGGGCGAAGGCAAGACGCTCACCGCGACGCTCGCCGTCTATCTCAACGCGCTTCCCGCCAAGGGCTGCCACGTCGTGACCGTGAACGACTATCTGGCTTCGCGCGACGCGGACTGGATGGGCCGCCTCTACAACTGGCTCGGCCTGACGGTCGGCAAGATCCTCTCGGGTCAGAACACCGAGGAGAAGAAGGCCGCCTACGCCGCCGACATTACGTACGGCACAAACAACGAATTCGGCTTCGACTACCTTCGCGACAACATGGAGTACGACGTCGCGAGCCGCCGTCAGCGTCCGCTCTTCTACGCGATCGTCGACGAAGTGGACTCGATTCTCATCGACGAAGCCCGTACGCCGCTCATCATCTCGGGTCCGGCTGACGACAACACGGATCTCTACCGCGCCATCAACGACATTCCCGCGATGCTGACCCGTCAGGCCGAGGAAAAGGGCGAGGGCGACTACTGGGTCGATGAAAAGGCGCATCAGGTCTATCTCTCCGAAGCCGGCCACGAGCACCTCGAGCGCATCCTGTCCGAACGCGGACTGGTGAAGCCGGGCGAATCGCTCTATGCGCCGAAGAACATCATCCTCATGCATCACCTCAATGCGTCGCTGCGTGCCCACACACTCTTCCACCGCGACCAGCACTACGTGGTGCAGAACGGCGAGATCGTCATCGTCGACGAATTCACCGGCCGTCTGATGCCGGGCCGCCGCTGGAGCGAAGGCCTGCATCAGGCCGTCGAAGCCAAGGAAGGCGTCAAGATCCAGCAGGAAAACCAGACGATGGCGTCGATCACCTTCCAGAACTACTTCCGCATGTACCAGAAGCTCGCGGGCATGACCGGTACGGCGGATACGGAAGCGTACGAATTCCAGGACATCTACGGTCTGGAAACGGTCGTGATTCCGACGCACCGCAAGATGATCCGCATCGACGAGCAGGACAAGGTCTTCCGCACGGTGAATGAAAAGTACCGCGCGATCATCGAGGACGTCAAGCGCTGCCACGAGCGTCAGCAGCCGGTGCTGCTCGGCACGACCTCGATTGAAAATTCCGAACTCCTGTCGCAGATGCTCACGAAGGAAGGCATTCCGCACAACGTGCTCAACGCCAAGCAGCATGAAAAGGAAGCCCAGATCGTGCTCGAGGCCGGCCGTCCCGGCGTCGTGACCATCGCCACCAACATGGCCGGCCGAGGCACCGACATCGTGCTCGGCGGCGGCATCAACAAGGCGATCGACGCGATCCGCGGCAATGCCGAGCTTTCCGACGAGGAAAAGGCCGCGCAGATCGATGCGGTGAAGGCCGAGTGGCAGAAGCTCCACGAGCTCGTCGTTCAGGCGGGCGGTCTGCGCATCATCGGTTCCGAACGTCACGAATCGCGCCGCATCGACAACCAGCTCCGCGGCCGTTCCGGCCGTCAGGGCGACCCGGGCAGCTCCTGCTTCTATCTCTCGATGGAAGACCAGCTTCTGCGCATCTTCGGCGGCGAACGCATGCGCGCCATCGCCGACAAGCTCAAGCTCGAAGAAGGCGTGGCGATCGAGTCCAAGATGCTCACCCGCATGATCGAATCCGCGCAGCGCAAGGTCGAAGGCCGCAACTACGACATCCGCAAGCAGCTGCTCGAGTTCGACGACGTGCAGAACGACCAGCGTCACGAAATCTACGGCCTGCGCAATGAAATTCTCGAAAGCACGGACATTTCCGAGCTCGTGAAGAATCTGCGCGAAGGCTTCTTCACGGACCTTTTCCGCGCCTACGTGCCGGCTGAAACGGTCGAAGAGCAGTGGGACCTGCCGGGCCTGCAGACGAAGCTCGCCGGCGAATTCGGCGTCGCGATCGACCTGCAGAAGATGCTCGACGAACACGACGAATTCACCGACGAGGATCTCCTCGCCGCGCTCGTGGCGGAAGTGAACCGCATCTACGAGGCGAAGGAAACGCTCGTCGGTCA
Source organism: Sutterella sp. (assembly GCA_034104065.1). Taxonomy (GTDB): domain Bacteria; phylum Pseudomonadota; class Gammaproteobacteria; order Burkholderiales; family Burkholderiaceae_F; genus Sutterella. The sequence goes on along the minus strand of JAXEEN010000172.1, from coordinate 2,588 downwards.
CGAAGGCTTCACGGGCTTTGCCCGCTCGGTGCTTCTGCAGGTGCTCGACCAGCTGTGGCGCCAGCACATCGCCGCGCTCGACGCGCTGCGTCAGGGCATCTATCTGCGCGGCTATGCGCAGAAGCAGCCCAAGCAGGAATACAAGCGCGAAGCCTTCAACATGTTCGAGCAGCTTCTCGACCAGATCCGCGAAACGCTCGTCAAGGTGCTCATGCACGTTGAGATCCGCATGCCCGAAGAGGCCCAGCAGGCCGCCGACACCGGCATGAGCCGCGGCGAAGCCGCCGCCCAGGCCGCCGCGCCCCGTCAGGTGCAGGGCGGCAGCGCCCTCGACAGCATGAACGAGGAACGCGAGCTCGATCCCGCCGTCTTTGCGCACGTCGGCCGCAACGACCCGTGCCCCTGCGGTTCCGGCCGCAAGTTCAAGGACTGCCACGGCAAGCTCGCCTGAGAAGGCCGCTGACTGAACCAGGCCCGCGTTTTCCGCCCGACGGACGGAGAAGGCGGGCCTTCGCTTTTTAGGAATCCATCATGATGTCGGGCTCTGTTTTTGAAACGCCGGCCGTGCCGGGACTCTCGGCGGGACTGTCGTCGGACGGACGGCTGCTGGCGCTTCGGTGCCGTCCGGGCACGACGGCGGCGGCTGCCGCCGTCGGCGGTGCGCTCGCGGACGGATCGGCCGCTCTTCTCAAAGGCGCGGCGGGCTCGCCCCGTCTGATTCTGATGACGGCCGGTCTGCCGCTCTACGGCGCAGGTCCGGCATCGGACGGCGCGGCCTGCGCGCTGCGGCGCGAAGCCGCCCGGGCGGCGGGCACGGACGACGCGTCCGTGCTCGTCCTGTCGCAGGGACCGGCGAGGGAACTCGTGCCCGTCGCCGGCCTGACGGCGCGCATGAAGGAGGCGCTCGCGGACGTCCGTGCGCCGGGCCGGCTTCCGCCTCCCTGGATCGGTTTTGCCGCGCCCTTCATGACGCCCGACGGACGCTTCACGGCGGCGGGCTGCGGAACGGGAAATCCGGCGGAGCCGCTCTCGAACCGGACGACCGTGCTGATGACGGATCTGCCGGCCTCCGACGGCGTTCTGGCTCGGCTCGCCGAACCGCTTCAGACCGCCTTTTTCGGCTGGCTCGAGGCGGCGGGCACCGCACTCCCCGCGGACGCGCTGACGGTTCTGTCGACGGGGACGGCGTCGGAAAAGCCCGTGTTGTCGACGGCCGATCCGAGAGCCGAGGCGCTTCGCGCGGGTCTCTCTCTGGCTCTCGAGCGGGTGAGCGCCGGCATGGCGAAGACGGCCGGCATGACGGCCCGCATTCGGATTTCCGGCGCCCTCTCGCACGAGGAGGCCGGGCGCTTCATGCGGCCGCTTTTTCTCGCCGCCCGGCGGCTGCGAAGCTGTCCGGCATCGGAAGCGGCGCCGCATCTCTGGGCGGCGCTGGCGGAGGGCGGCCCCGAGGATCTGGACTGGCAGCGCGTGACGGCGGAGTCGGGCGGCGTGCGGCTGCTCGAGAACGGCCGCTTCGCCGCGGCATCCGTCCTCGCCGGCGTACTGCGCGGAGTCCTTGAAGGCCGCGCGGGGCTTGAGATCCGGCTTTCCCGCGGATCTGCATCAACATTCCTATGGGCTTGACCGTAGTTCGAGAAAAAGCGCATCCAGTCAGCGTACAATTTGAAATAGTGCGCCTCATGAGAGGCGGGAAATAATAAAAAAGGAATGCAACGTGAGTGAAGACAAGGTTGTGGATGTTGCCGTCGGCGTGCTGATTCGCGAAAACGGCAAGGTGCTTCTCAGCTCCCGCCCTGCCGGCAAGCCCTACGCCGGTTACTGGGAGTTCCCCGGCGGCAAGGTCGAGGAAGGCGAAACCGTGCATGCGGCCCTCGTGCGCGAACTCGACGAAGAGCTCGGCATCAAGCTGGCGGATTCCTTCCCCTGGTTCGTGATGGAGCATCGCTACGAGCATGCTCACGTTCGTCTGCATTTCCGCCGTTCGCGCGAATTCATCGGCGACGGTCAGGCGAAGGAAGGCCAGGAATTTGGTTTCTACGGCGCCGAAGAAAGAACGCCGGGCCTGTTGCTTCCGGTGGATCAGGCCATCATCAAGCGCGTGGATCTGCCCGACGTCTGGGAGGACAGCACCGAGATTCTGACGCTCTCTGAAAATGCGCTTCACGCCACCGTCGTGCGCGACCGCAAGTACCGCTTCGTCGGCACGCGCGCGGGCACGCTCGACGACGTTCTGAAGGCCGTGGCCATGGACTTTGACTTCGTGATCGTGAAGCCCGAACTCTTCGAAGCCTCCCTCAAGAACGGCGAACCTCGTCTGCCCACCTATGTGGAAGGCGTGCCCGCCGCCGATCTGCGCGTCTGGCAGGACAAGGGCGCTCACGGCGTGAAGCCCTGCTGAGAAAGCGGCCCTCACTGCCAATAATCAGAAAGCCCGTCAGCTCACAGTGATCTGGACCCCGAAACTTGGACTGCAAAATAAAATCCAAGTTGAGTGCGGACGTTTTTAACGCTCGCCGCTTGGCATAGCCGGGACGAACAAGCCCCGGCTACGCCGATAGCGTATTTTATCTGAGGCGCGTCAAGGG
>JAXEEN010000171.1:0-6091 GCA_034104065.1 Sutterella sp. | reverse complement strand
GAACACTTCAAGGTCGTCGTCGAGCAGAATCCCCAGATTGCGGACCGCACGGCCGCCCTGCTTCACGGCGGCGCCGATCCCACGCTTGCCATGTACAGCTGCGCCCGCCGTCTTGAAAAGGACGGCTGCGACGCCATCATCGTGCCCTGCAACACGGCCCATGCATTCGTGCCCTTCCTAGAACGTCACATCGGCGTGCCCTTCATCAATATGCAGGTCGCGGCCATGGAGGAAATCAAGGCCAAGCTCGGCGAGAACGCCCGCATCGGTCTTCTTGCCACCTCCGGTACGGTTCAGACCGGCATCTACAGTCAGAAGGCCGAAGCGCTCGGCATTCCTCTCTTCGTGCCGGACGAAGCCAATCAGGCCCGCGTGATGAATGCCATTTACGGTCCCAAGGGCGCCAAGGCCGGCTTTACGACCGGCGAATGCCGCGATGATCTCGTCACCGCCGCCGAATACCTGGTCCGCACCTACGACTGCAACTGCCTCATCCTCGGCTGCACCGAACTTCCGCTCATCCTCGACGAGTCCGACGCCTTCCCGTGCGCCGGCAAGAACGTCACGGTGATCGATCCCACGTCCTCGCTCGCACGCAAGGTCGTGAAGACCGCCGAAAAGGCGTTCGAGGAACGCGGCATCCGCTGATCGCCTTCCGCTGCGTTTTTCAGGGCATCCGTCTCCGGGCGGATGCCCTTTTGTTAAGACCGTCTTTACGTTTCGCCGGTTTTCGTAAAGTCCTGTCACAGTGACGTTTCCGTCAGACGTTACGAGCCGTCTCCGGCCGTTTCGGTGATTACGATAGCCTCAGAACTCAATGTTTCAGAGGTTCATATGGCACGCATCACCTCCCTCTTCACGCTTCTGACGGTCCTGCTGTGGGCGCTCGGACTGTGGATTTCGCCGCCCGCCTACAACGCACGGGGCTGGTCGCATGAAATTTTTTATCTGAACGGCGTTCTCGCCTGGGGCTGCATGGCGCTCGCACTGATCATCGCCGCCCGCCCCGCCTGGATTGAACGCCTTACCGGCACGCCTCTCGACCGGCTCTATGTCCACCATCGCCGTCTCGGCTGGGCCGCGCTCGTTCTCTCCTTCGTGCACTACTTCACGAAAACGCTGTTCGGTCCGCTGATCGCGCTTTTCAATCTTCCCCGCCCCGGCCGATTCGCTGCCGGCGAACCTGCCGATCTGTTCGCTCAGATCTGGCAGCAGCTTCGACCGATTGCCGTCACGAGCTCGGAATGGCTTACGTGGGCCATGGCCCTTATCTGCGTTCTGTGCGTTGTCCGGGCGCTTCGCTACAGCCGCTGGCTCTCGCTGCACAAGCTTCTCTCGGTGATCTTTCTCGGTCTGACGCTGCACGCCGTCCGCCTGATGGAAACCGCCGACTTCATGACGCCTTTCGGTTGGCTGAATCTTCTCATCACCGCCGCCGGCGCCTGGGCGTCCGTCGAACTGCTGTTCCGCGGCGCCGGCCGTGACAGCGCCTCACAGGGCACGCTGACCGACGTGTCGCATAAGGACGGAGTCACCCTCCTCACCGTCGACTGCGGCCGCACGCAGAAAGTGAAGCCCGGTCAGTTCGTCTTTTTCTCGACCGACCGCGAGCCGCCGCATCCGTTCTCCGTCGTCCGTACCGAAGGAAGCAGACTCACGCTCGCCGTCAAGGCCCTCGGCGACTACACCTCCGAAAACATTCCCGGTCTCCGGCCCGGATGCCCGGTCCGAATCGAAGGCCCGTGGGGACATTTCCGGCCGGTGCTCGACGACCGCCGTCAGACCTGGATCGCCGCAGGGATCGGCATTGCACCCTTCATGTCCTGGCTTGACGAAGCCGCGAATAAGCCTCACGGCAGCATCACGCTCTGCTGGTGCATCCGCGACCGGGACTCGGAAGCCCTGCTCCCTGACGTCAGATCCCGGGCCGAGCACGCGGGCGTCACGCTGAAGCTGTTTGAAAGCCGCAGAAACGGACGGGCCTCGCCGGAAATGCTGCTTGAAGACAACCCGGAACGCGTCGCGGTCTGCGGCAGCACGCCGCTCACCGCGGCTCTCAGAAAAGCCTGGCGGGGCCGGCCATGCGATTTTGCGACGGAAGTCTTCAGCTGGCGCCACCGCAGCTGAAAATAATCAGGCTCCGTGTTCCTGCAGACAGGAACCGGAGCCTGTTCATGATCCCGTTAGGACCGTCAGCCAAGCAGCATCTTGTCGGAAAGGGCGCCGTCGCCGGCTTCTTCGAAGAGCTTCAGCAGATCGACGGGCTTGAGCCGGGCTTTTTCCTCTCCCGACACGTCGACGATCGGACGGCCGTTGTGCATCATCACGAGGCGGTTGCCGAACCGAAGCGCATCGCGCATGTTGTGGGTGATCATGAGCGTCGTGAGCTTCTGCTCGGTCACGATGCGGTTGGTGATTTCAAGCACCTTCTCCGCCGTCTTCGGGTCAAGCGCGGCGGTGTGTTCGTCAAGAAGCAGAAGCTCCGGACGAACGAGCGTCGCCATCAGCAGCGTGATGGCCTGACGCTGGCCGCCCGACAGCAGACCGACGTGGGCGGTCATGCGGTCCTCCAGACCGAGACCGAGCTGGGCGACGAGTTCGCGGAAATGCTTCGTCTCGCCCTTCTTCGCACTCCAGCTGAAGCCGGGCACGCGGCCGCGGCGGGAGGCCATCGCAAGGTTTTCCTCGATCATCATGCCGGCGGCGGTACCGCGCATCGGATCCTGGAACACGCGGCCGATGAAGGCGGCGCGCCGGTGTTCGGGCATACCCGTCACGTCGCGCTGATCGATGCAGATGCGGCCGGAATCGATCGGAAAGACGCCCGCCACGGCATTGAGAAGCGTGGACTTGCCGGCGCCGTTGCTGCCGATGACGGTGCAGAAGTCGCCGTCGTTGAGCGTGAGGCTGACGTCGCGCAGCGCCTGCTTTTCATTGACCGTCCCTGCGAAGAAGGTCTTGCTGATGTTTTCAACTCTGAGCATGTCTCTCTCCTCCTCTTAGCGTGCACGCTTGAAAATGCGCGCGCATTCCGAACGGATGAGCGGAAGCGAGAGCGCGATAGCCACGAGAATGGCGGTAAAGAGCTTGAGATCGTTGGGCGGCATGCCCATTTCGAGCACCAGCGCAATCACGAGACGGTAGATCACCGAACCGAGCACGACGGCGATCAGGCAGGTTTTGAACGTCGAGCGGCCGATCAGCACCTCGCCGATGATCACCGAGGCCAGACCGATCACGATGGTGCCCACGCCCATGCCGACGTCGGCGAAGCCGTTGCTCTGCGCGACCATGGCGCCCGAAAGCGCGACGAGCGCATTGGAAAGCACGAGGCCGAGCACGATCATGATGTTGGTGTTGATGCCCTGAGCGCGGGTCATCTGCTGATTGAAGCCCGTCGCACGGATGGCCGTGCCGATTTCGGTACCGAAGAACCAGTACATGACGACCGCTACGACGACGGCAAACACGAGACCGATCACAAGACCGGCCATGGAGGGATCAAGCCCGAAGGTGCCCTCGACGAAAGTGAAGATCGTCTCCTCCTGAAGCAGGGCGACGTTCGCCTTGCCCATCACGTGAAGGTTCACGGAGTAGAGACCGATCATGGTGAGAATCCCGGCCAGCAGGGCGGGAATGCGGAGCTTCGTCGTGAGAAAGCCCGTCACGGCACCGGCGAGACAGCCGGCGATCATGGCCAGAAAGAAGGCGGCCGTGAGTCCCATGCCGGACGTGAGCGCCGTTGCGGCGACGGCCGCACCGAGGGGAAAACTGCCCTCGACAGAAAGGTCGGCGATGTCAAGCACGCGGAACGTCAGAAAGACGCCGAGCGCCATGACCGACCACTGCAGGCCCTGGGCAACGGTGGCAATGAGTAGCTCCATCATGTGGGTAAATCCTTTATCAGTACACTCGGGAAGACCGGGCTTCCGTCGGTTTTATCAGTGGAATAGCTTCGTATCGGCTTTATGCAGCACGCTGCGGCAGGCAGCACCGCAGTAAAGAAATCTGCGGCATCCGTGCTGCCGGATGCCGCAGACATCAGTTCAGACCGTTATTCGATCTTTTCGGCGCCCTTCAGGATGGCTTCCGGAATGGTGATGCCGATCGCCTTCGCGGTCTTCATGTTGATGAGGACCTTGTCGGCGGACTGAATCTGAATCGGCATGTCGGCGGGCTTCTTCTTGCCTTCAAGAATGTCGGCGCCCATGTGACCCGTCATCTTGCCGAGGGTGTAGTAGTCGACGGCGATCGAAGCAAGGCAGCCGGCGCGGACCATGCCGCCTTCACCGGCGACGATCGGAAGCTTGGCCGGAACGGCGACCTTGGTGAGGGCCGGAACGGCGGAGGCGATCACGTTGTCGGTCGGGAGATAGAGACCCTGAACCTTGCCCTTGAGGCTGGCGACGGCCTGCTGAATGTCGTTGACGTTGGAAACCGTCGCTTCGACGACTTCAACGCCGGACTTCTTGGCGGCTTCGCGCAGAAGCTCGATCTGATAAGCGGAATTGATTTCGCTCGAGTTGTAGATCGTGCCGATCGTCTTGGCGCCCGGGATCAGCTTGAGGAGAAGATTGAGCTGATCGGCGACCGGATTGATGTCGGAGACGCCCGTGACGTTGCCGCCGGGCTGCTTGTTGCTCTTGACGAGCTTCGCGACTTCAAAGTTCGTGACGGCGGTGGCGACGATCGGAATGTCCTTCGTGGCCGAGGCGACGCTCTGGGCGGCCGGCGTGGCGATCGCGAAGATGAGCTTGTCCTTGTTCGTCACGAAGCGCGTGGCGATGTTGTGAAGGTTGGACTGGTCGGCCTGGGCGTTCTGCTTGTCGTACTTGACGTTGACACCGTCCTTGAAGCCGCGTTCGGCCATGCCGTCGACGATGCCGCGGTTGGCGGCGTCGAGGGCGTCATGCTCCACGAGCTGAACAATGCCGATCGGGGTCAGTTCGGCCTTCGCCGCGGCAGGGGCCTCCTTTTTGTCGCCGCAGCCTGTCAGCGCCGCAGCAATGGCCGCGCTCACAAGAACAGCGGCAGCACGCATCATATGTCGAGCCATTTGGTATCTCCGTGTTGTTCGTTGAACCGCCGCAAAAACAGAGCGGACAGTCTTTTCCATTATGCCGCGGCCGTCCGCAGGCTCTCTTTCCCATCAGGGTGCACGCCTACCGCATTCACCCTAGCGTGCCTGAGGCGGCGCAAAATTCCTTGAAAGAAAAGCAAAGAGAGGCAGGAAGGGCCGCTGAGGACCGGACTCAGACTCCGACCTCGGGACGTCCCGGAAAGAGTCTGTCGAGCACGCGGCCGAGATATCGCGTGAAGCGTACGAACTTCACGTGGGGACTGACGAGGTTGCGGGTCGGCTCGAAACTGGCGTTGGCGCGGTACTGGCCGTCGACGTAGAGGTCCATGTCGATGCCGTACTGCTTGACGACGGCAGGCAGCCAGTACTGTTCCTTGCGCCATGCATAGACGAGCGTCTGGCGGCAGGCGCCGGGCGGCGTACCTGGCGCCAGCTCCCTGACCTGAAATCCCTTGCGGCCGAGCAGCGTGATCAGCGCGTCATGCACCTCCGCGGTGCGGTATTCGGGAGGCACCACGCAGAGAACGTCGTCGTCCGTGCGGTGCGTGCCGTTGATCTGCACGACGGAACAGCCCGCAAGCGCGACGGCCAGAACCGCCGGGGCTGCCGTCAGAAGAAAGCGTTTTTTCGGCATGATGAACTGATTGAGAATCCCAACACAGTATAGAGAAAGCCGGCGCCGCACAAGAAAACGGGCGGAATGAACAAGACGTCATTCCACCCGGAAGAGCACGGCCGGGTGACCAATCCCGGCACTCTGCGAGACTGACCGGCGGTGCTGCGGTGACCAGCCGCAACTCTCCGCCGTGAATCCGAACCCCGGGGGACGCGCCCCGCGGGGGGCTCTTCGGATTCCAGCAGCCGGCATCAGGTTCCGACTGCCGACGATCGCTCAGACCAAACCGATCGTCTGCGGTCTCCGACCCGTTCCGCCCCTAGGAGGAGAGACAACGGAGCTGAGGTCCGGGACCGCCGTCTCCGGGACGGGTTCGAAGACCTGTAACCCGTCCG
>JAXEEN010000170.1:0-3630 GCA_034104065.1 Sutterella sp. | reverse complement strand
GAACGGCGCCGCGTCTCCCTCAGACAGCAGGCCGTTCATGACTACAGAGGGAATCCATTATGAGCGAAATCACTCAGGCACTCGAAGTACTGCGCAAGGGCCGCTTCGTCGACCTTACCCACACCGTTCATTCCGAAATTCCGCGCTTCGGTCCGTTCCCGAAGCTGGTGGCCGAAACGATCTTTACAGTGGAAAAAGACGGCTTTTTCGTGAAGAAGGTGACGTTCCCGACACAGTACGGCACGCACATTGATGCGCCCGAACATTTCGCCGTCGATCATCTCAAGCTCGACGAAATCCCGGTTCGTCAGTTCGTTCTCCCGATCTGCGTGATTCATCGCGAAGAAGCCGTGGCGGAAAACCCCGACTACGTGGTGACCAGGGACGACATTCTCGCCTGGGAAGCCGAAAACGGCCGCATCCCGGCGGATTCGTTCGTGGCTTTTGCGAGCGGCTGGTCCCGCCGCTGGGCGTCGGGCGACATGGAGAACAAGGACGAAAACGGCGTGCCGCATTCGCCGGGCTGGGGACTCGATGCGCTGAAGTTCCTCTTTGAGGAGCGCGGCATCACCGCGGTGGGCCACGAAACGCTCGATACGGATGCGAGTTCGGACGTGATCGGCAAAGGCTTCCTCTATTCCGAAAAGTACGTGCTCGATGAAAACAAGTTCCAGGTCGAGCTTCTCACGAACCTGGATCAGGTGCCTTCGACGGGCGGCATCATCCTGATCGGCGTGCCGAAGTTCCAGGGCATGCCGGGCTTCCCGGTCCGCGCCGTCGCCATCGTGCCGTAAAACCTGTGCAGCAGGTGACCGATTCAGAGGCCTCCTTCGGGAGGCCTTTTCCGCATCTGCCGGAGTCAATATGAAAGATCTGAAAACCGAAACTCTGTTGGTGCATGCCGGCCGTCACCGCAATCCGGACTGGGATTACGTCAATCCGCCGGTCGTGAGAGCGTCGACGGTGCTTCACCGTTCGTCGAAGGACATGCTCGACCGTGTGTTCTACAAGGGAAATTACATGGACGGCAAGCCTTGCTACGGCACGTTTGCCTCGCCCGTGCACAAGGCCTTCTACGAAGCGCTGATGGCGCTCGAAGGCCCGAAGGCGGCCGGCGCCTGGGCGTTTCCGACCGGACTTGCGGCCTGCACCGTGCCGCTGCTCGCCTTTCTTCGCACGGGCGCCCACGCGCTTTTTGCCGATTCGATCTACGGTCCGACGAGGGATTTTGCCCTCGGGACGCTGAGGCGAATGGGCGTTGAGATCGAGTTCTACGATCCGGGTATCGGCGGAAACATCCGGAAGCTCTTCAGGGAGAACACGGCGCTCGTCATGATGGAGACGCCGGGATCGCATTCGTTCGAACTGATGGACGTGCCGGCGGTGGCGCAGGCCTGCCGGGAGCGCGGCATCGCGAGCGTGATCGACAACACCTGGGCGACGCCGCTCTATTTCAAGCCGTTGGAAGCCGGCGTCGACATGGTGATTCATGCGGCGACGAAATACATTGCCGGGCACTCCGATCTGACGATGGGCGTGGTGATCTGCAGCGAGCGCGTCTGGCCGGACGTCTATCGGACGTCAACCGAGCTCGGGCAGACGGCATCGGGCGACGACGTGTGGCTCGCCTACCGCGGTCTGCATACGATGGCGGTGCGCGTGAAGAGGGCGTCCGAATCGGCCGCCGCGGTCATCGACTGGCTGAAGAAGCGCCCGGAGGTCGAGCGCGTGCTCTGGCCGGCCCTGCCCGAGGATCCGTCGTACCCGATCTGGAAGCGGGACTTTACCGGAGCGACGAGTCTTTTTGCCGTCATGTTCCGCCCCGAATATGCCGGACGGCTGGCGCCCTTTGTGGATGCGCTGACGCTTTTCGGCAGAGGCTACAGCTGGGGCGGCTACGAAAGTCTGCTGATTCCGAGCTACGGAACCCGCACGGTCAAAGCCGTGCCGTTCGAGAGAATGGTGCGCATTGCGGTCGGACTGGAGGCGCCGGAGGATCTGATTCGGGATCTGGAAGCCGGCTTTGCGGCGCTGCGCTGAAACGACACGCTTGAAAAGTCCGAGGTACGAACAGGCAAAAGCCTGAATCAGCGTGTAGAATCAAGTCATCCCTTTCGGGAATGATAATAACGATTCTCAGCCGGACGGCGGACAGGGTTCCGCCGGCGGCCACAGGAGGAGCTCATGTCAGAATCGGCGGAAGTGAAGAAGGCGCCCAGAAGCCGACTGTCATCGTCTGTCAGACAGGCCGTGCGAACGAAACGCGTGGTCATCCACAGCGTGCGTGAGCTCGGCGCGCTGCTTCGCATCGCCCGGCAAAGACTCAACATGTCCCAGACCGACGCGGCCGTGTGCTGCGGGGTGGGCCGCCGCTTCTACGTCGAACTTGAAAACGGCAAGCCTTCCGTACGCATGGACAAGGTGTTCGCCGTGCTCAATTCGCTCGGACTCAATCTGGCATTGGGCGGTCCGGGGACGGCGTTCACCGTCGAGCAGCTGGCCAATGCTTGTCTCAAGCAGGAGGAAGACGAGCCCGAACACGTGTGGGAAGCCGAATTTGTTCGCGGTCTGACGGCGCCCTACGAAGAAACCGTGAAGCCTGAAAAGCCCGTCCGCGGACGTCGCGCAGGGTCCGTGGAACTTCGTTTCCGCCGCAAGAACGCCGTTCATTCGGAGGACGGCAGTACGAATTACACTCCCCCGGCCGGACAGGCCGAAGACGGCAAAATGAAGGAATGACCGTCACGGCATTCTCAGAAAACGAGGCCCGCAGCAGCTGTTCTGCAGGCCTTTTTGTTTACCTGTCGGGAATGAAAAGGCGGGTCGGCGAAGGCTGGAAAAGAAAGCCGTTCGCCGGAGGCCTGAGAGAGAATCAGGCAATCTTGGCATCAGAAGAGATCAAGCGACGGCGTCATCATCGCGATGTCCCGAGGATCGGCGCCGAGCTCGGCGGCAATCTGTTCCCAACCGGTCAGCACGCGCCGCATTTCCATCAGCATCATCTTGGCTTGGGAAACCGTCAGACCGAAATACGGGGCGTAGAGCGAGGCGTCGTCGGCATCGGACAGGCGGCGCCGTCCGTCGAGCGTCAGCCCGCCCGAAGCGGTGCGTCCGGGCAGGGCCCACTCCAGGGAATGAGCCGGGAGGAGCCGCCAGCCGAGCGGCTCCCTGACGAAAAGCCAGCGCCGAAGACTGTCCGTGCCGGCGCCCGTGAGGAGCGAGAAAAGCATGCGGCGAAAAACCTCCGGCAGGTCCTGCGAAGGCGCGGCTCCCTCCCGGTTGAGGATGTCGGCAATCGCCAGATAGCCGGCCGGAAGCGCTCTGGCGCGGGCGTTTTCGGCCGGAGCGGCAGTCAGAGCAGCCGCTGAGAAGACAGGCAGACGGCGGGTCGCTGGCGAATCCGGCCGATCATGCTGCGGGGCGCGGTCGACGCGTCGTGAGAAAAGGATCGTTTCACCCATTTCCCTTTCGAAATCGAAAAGAGCCGTTTTAATTGCGCATCTGGAGGCGGTTTCGAGCGCGATGCCCTGCCAGAGTGGACGATCGACCGGATCGTTCATGCTTCTGAGGCGCACGGTCTGGCATTCCCGGGCACGCTCGACGCAGAAAACCGGGTCGCGGCCGGGCAGC
>JAXEEN010000169.1:0-9873 GCA_034104065.1 Sutterella sp. | reverse complement strand
CCAGACGATCGACCAGTGCCACGAAAAGGGCATCCTCGGTCTCTGCGTGATTTCCGCCGGCTTCAAGGAAACGGGTGCCGAAGGCGCCAAGCTCGAAGCTGAACTCCTTGAACGCGTCCGCCGTTACGGCATGCGCTGCGTGGGTCCGAACTGCCTCGGCATCGTGAACACGCATTCCGACATCCGTCTCGACGGTTGCTTTGCCGAAACGCTGCCCGAACGCGGCAACATCGGCTTTGTGTCGCAGTCGGGCGCGCTCGGCGGCGGCATTCTCAACATTCTGAAAGACCTCAACCTCGGCTTCGCCCAGTTCATCTCGATCGGCAATCAGGCCGATGTCAACGCCGAAACGGCGCTTGAATACTGGGAAAACGAAGAAGACGTCGAACAGATCCTTCTCTATATGGAATCGATTCACGATCCGGCCAACTTCCGCCGTCTCGCTTCGCGCATTTCGAAGAAAAAGCCCATTCTGGCTCTCAAGGCCGGCCGTTCCGCTGCGGGCGCTTCCGCCGCCTCGTCGCATACGGGCAGCCTTGCCGGCGCCGACCTCGCCGCCGATGCGCTTCTGCGTCAGTCGGGCGTGATCCGTGAATTCTCGCTACGCGATCTCTTTGCGAGCGCCAAGGTCTTTGCCAACTGCCCGATTCCGAAGGGCGACCGCGTGGCCATCATCACGAATTCGGGCGGCCCCGGCATTATGGCGACCGACGCCGTCTGCGAACACGGCATGTCCATGGCTCAGCTCTCCGACGAAACGAAGGAAAAGCTTCGCAGCTTCCTGCCGGCCGCCGCGAGCGTGAAGAACCCGGTCGACATGATCGCATCCGCGCCGATCGAACACTACCGTCAGACCATGGAAACCGTGCTCGCCGATCCGGGCGTTGACATGGTGATCGTGATCTATCTGCCCTTCCTCGGTCTGCGCGACACGGATGTGGCCCGCGCCGTCATGGACGTGAAGGCCGCTCATCCGGAAAAGCCGATCGCCGGCGTTTTCATGACGAAGAACGAATTCTTCTCCGAGCTTGCCGGCACCGATGTGACCGTGCCCTTCTTCATGTATGTCGAAGAAGCCGTGGACGGCTTTGAACGTCTCAACCGTCAGCGTCTCTGGACGGCCCGTCCGGAAGGCAAAACCCCGGCGTTTGACGTCAACCGCGACGAAGCCCTGCGCATCATGCGCGCTGCGCTCGCCGAAGACCGTGCTCAGCTCACCACGCGCGAAAGCATCGACATGCTGGCCGCCTACGGCATCCGCGTCTGCGGCTCGGGCTTTGCCCGTTCGGAAAACGAAGCCGTGGCCGTGGCCGACCGCATCGGCTACCCGGTCGTGATGAAGATGACCTCGAAGACCACGTCACATAAGACGGATGTGGGCGGCGTGCGCGTCAACATCCGCTCGGCCGAAGAACTGCGTGCGCAGTACCGAGACCTCGTCGCGAAGCTCGACGAACGCGGTCTGCTTGACGGCCTTGAAGGCGTGATCATTCAGGAAATGGTGACCGGCAACCGCGAAATGGTCTGCGGCATTGCCACCGACCCGCAGTACGGTCCGATGATGATGTTCGGTCTCGGCGGCGTCTTTATTGAAGTGATGAAGGACGTGACCTTCCGCATTGCGCCGCTGACCGACCAGGACGCTGCCGACATGGTTCGCTCCGTGAAGGCCTACAAGCTCCTTGAAGGTGCCCGCGGCACGAAGCCCGCCGACATTCCGATGATCGAAGAAACGCTGCTGCGTCTCTCTCAGCTCGTGAGCGACTTCCCGTTTGTCGACGAACTCGACATCAATCCGCTCATGATTTCGGAAAAGACGGGCGAACCCGTGGCCGTTGACGGCCGCATCAAGGTTCGTCTCGACGAAGCCAAGGCCGAGCTTGCCTAAGCGGCATCGGCTGAAAAGAAAAAACGGCCTGCAGGCATCAGACCTGCGGGCCGTTTTTATGTTCCGTCCGACTGCGGCACTTTCCCGATAAGCCGGATTATGTTCCCGGCCGAAGCCGAGTGACGATCATTCGTCTAGGACGACGCTCGCGCGCCGCCTCAAGCCATCTACCCGCAGCCGAGCCGGGCCGGCACATAGGCTGCCTATTTGATGTTGCTCCCCGTAGAGATTGCCCGTTTCACCCGACCCTGACGTCGGCTCGTCTCTGTTGCTCTGATCCTCGCCTCACGGCGGACAGTCGTTAACTGCTACGGTGCCCTGCGGAGTCCGGACTTTCCTCCCGTGGGGCGAACCCACCGACGATCGTCTGGAAAAGTGTCTGCAGTCAGACTGCGCACTCTACTGTGTTCGGTCGGCTTTTTCAAGGCCGGAAACCCTTTTTCCTGAAACAGAACGCCTGTACACAATATTTCCGCGCCTCGGGCGGCAGGGTCGGCAGTGACATATGCGACAATGAAGCACCCGCGAACCCGCCGAGGCGGATAGCCGAAAATTTCCATTACAGTCAATCAATCATCTTCCCGCCTTGGCTTCGTCTTGCAAAGGCGCACTGCAAAAATGACATTTTCTCTGAAAACATCGGCTGCGTTGGCCGCCGGCCTGTTTGTCGCTTTCACGTCGTCGGCTCAGGCCGGCGTCGGTGATTTTCTGAACGCCGTTGTCGACACGACGCCCGCTGGTCTCGTGCGCAGCTCGGCCGACCGCCCGGGCGACTTCGGTTCCCTCTGGCAGGACACGGTCCGCGGCTCCGAAGCCATCATGAATAACGGCAGCAGTCTTTGGATTGTGCCGACCTACACGAATCATCCGACCTGGGACTGGCCCGATCGCGCCGAAGAAAACGGCTTTCCGTTCGGCATGGGGCTCGGCCGTCAGGTGATCGACAGCCGCGGCAACGAACGATCGTTCTTCCTCGTCGGTTTTGTGGATTCCAACTACCGCATTGAACCGATGGTGGGTTACCAGTGGCTTGCCCGCTGGCCGATCGGCAATACGGGTCTGCACGTGGGCGCGGGCTATCTGGCCGGCCTCACCATGCGCGGCGACTATATGTGGCTCCCCTGCCCGCTGCCGCTTCCTGTTGCGAAGATCGGGACGGACACCGTGTCCTTCTACGGCACGTACATTCCGTTTACCAACGTCTTTTTCTTCTATTCGACCGTGACGATCGACGACGCCAAGCGCCGTGATCTGCCGCTACCCGCGACAAATCCCTGGTCCTCCGCCGAAAACCTCGTTTACGGCGGCATGGGATGGCAGTACATGGACAACGGCGAAGAGTATTCGCCCAACACCGTGAAAAACGATACGTCCTGGCATGCAGGCGTGCGTCACTATTCGGGCCGCCACTGGGCAACCGACCTCTCGTACCGCCGCGCGGACCATGACATCAAGTCGGGTGCGGACCTCAAAGACAAGCGCTATCGCTTTGAAACCTGGGCCCTTCAGCTGCAGTACAACATTGATGCGCTCGATTCGCTTCGCCTTTACGCCGGCGCAGGTCTGGGCTACTCGAAGATGAAGGGGCCGGGCGGCAGCGACGACAGCTTCCATCCGGTGACCTCGCTCGGTGCGACCTATGCGGTCACGAAGAAGCTCTTTGTCAACGCCGACATGTTTACGTCCTTCCCGCGCTTTAACGGCACCGTTGAAGGCCGGGACGACGGTTATCTCCTTCGCACCATGCCGACCGACTTCACGGTCTCCGTCGGCTGGGCATTCTGACCATCCGTTTTTCGACGGCTTTTCGCCGCCTTTAACCGCCAATTCAGAGAGGGCCGCTACAATTGGCGGCAACCACGGGCGGCCCGCCATGTCGGCCGCCCTTTTTTCTTCCGTTTTCGCAGACTTGAGGTGTCAGGATTTCATCCGACACCCGGCATTCCATCAGGAGTTGATCAACATGGATCGCAACGACGAACTCTTCCAGCGCGCTCAGATTTCCATTCCGGGCGGCGTCAATTCCCCCGTGCGCGCCTTCCGCTCGGTGGGCGGCTCCCCGCGCTTCATCGACCATGCCAAGGGCCCCTACATGTGGGACGTGACCGGCAAGCAGTTCACCGACTACATCCTCTCCTGGGGTCCGATGATCCTCGGCCACAACAATGACGACGTGATCGCCGCCGTCGACGCCGCCGTGTCGAAGGGCCTTTCCTTCGGCGCCGTCACCGAAGGCGAAACGCTCATCGCCGAAGAAATCCGCAAGCTCGTTCCCTCGATGGAGCAGGTCCGTCTCGTGAGCTCCGGCACCGAAGCCGGCATGTCCGCCATCCGTCTCGCCCGCGGCTACACGGGCCGCAACAAGATCATCAAGTTCGAAGGCTGCTACCACGGTCACTCCGACTCCCTGCTCGTGAAGGCGGGCTCGGGCATGCTCACGTTCGGCAATCCCTCCTCCGCCGGCGTTCCGGCCTCCGTGACCGAACACACCCTCGTTCTCGAATACAACAATCCGCAGCAGCTCGAAGAAGCCTTCGCCAAGTGGGGCGACGACATCGCCTGCGTGATCGTTGAAGCCGTCGCCGGCAACATGAACATGGTCCGCGGCAATCCCGAATTCCTCCGCACGATGCGCGAACTCTGCACGAAGTACGGCGCCGTCCTTATCGTCGACGAAGTCATGACGGGCTTCCGCGTGGCGCTCGGCGGCGCTCAGCAGCACTACGGCATCACGCCCGACCTCACCATGCTCGGCAAGGTGATCGGCGGCGGCATGCCGGTGGCGGCCTTCGGCGGCCGCCGCGACATCATGCAGAAGATCGCTCCGCTCGGCCCGGTCTATCAGGCCGGCACGCTGTCGGGCAATCCGGTCGCCGTCGCCTGCGGTCTGGCGACGCTCAAGGGCATTCAGGCGCCCGGCTTCCACGACCGTCTCTCCGCGAGCGCCGCCCGCCTCGTATCGGGTCTCACCGCCGCCGCCCGTGACGCCGGCATTCCGTTCTGCGCCGACAGCGTGGGCGGCATGTTCGGCCTCTACTTCCTTCCTGAAGTTCCGCACGGCTTTGCCGACGTGATGAAGGCCGACACGGCGACCTTCAACCGCTTCTTCCACGGCATGCTCGACCGAGGCGTGTACTTCGCGCCCTCGACCTTCGAAGCCGGCTTCGTGTCGAGCATGCACACCGACGACGTTATCGACGCGACGGTGGCCGCGGCCCGCGAAGTCTTTGCCGAAATCGCCAAGTAAACCGAGAGGAAGCACGTCGATGGGGAGCGTGAGAACCTGGATCGCGGCAGCGGCCGCACTGTTAACGGGCAGCGCGGCGATGGCCGCCGGCGGCAATGCCGGCTGGCTCTCGACCCTTGACCGCGCGGCGAGCGCAGAAGCGCAGAAACCCGCCGTCACCGTGCGGCTGGCCGCCGAAAACCGGGGGCTCACGCCGCAGGCGGAAAACCGCCTGGCCGTGGTGCTCGAGCACGAGCCCGGCTGGCACACCTACTGGCTGATGCCGGGCGACGCGGGCCTGCCGACGCGCTTTGCGTTTACGAATCCGCGCGACATCACGCTCTCCACGCCCCGTTTTCCCGTCCCCGACAAGCTCATCACGCAGGGCATGGTGAGCTTCGGCTACGGCGGCAGAACGGTCTTCCCCTTTGAAGCGGAGGTTCCGCGCTTTCCGGAAGGCCGGTCGGCGACCATCCGGGTTCACGTGGAGTTTCTCGCCTGCAAGGATGTCTGCGTGCCGGGCGAAGGCGACGCTGAAATCACGCTCCCCTACAGCGTGGCGCCTAAGCCCTCGGCCGACGCCGATCTGGTGACGGGCGCCCTCACGCTCATCCCCGAGGCGGCGAGCATCGACGGTCTCAGGGCGGTCTATGAGGACAGCCGTCTTCGCATCGATCTTCCGGCCTCCTCGGTCGGCGTTGAAAAGTCGCTCGCCTTCTTCCCGCTTGCGGAGCGCGCCTTCGTGCTCGCGGACGAGCCTGTTTTCACCCGTGCCAAGGACGGTTCCTCGTCGCTGCTCATGACGCTCGACCCCGAATACGCCAAAGCGCCGGGCGAACGTCTTTCCGGGGTTCTTGTCGCCGACGGCGGCCCCCAGGGAGGCGGCTGGGCAGTGGAGGCCGACATGCCGCTGGTAAAGGGCACGGTGTCCGCGCCGCCCGCCTTCTCGGGCGTCCTTCCCGCCTTTAAGGCCGACGTGTCCGTGACGACGCTCACGGCGCTCGTCTTCGCCTTTCTCGGCGGCCTCATCCTCAATCTGATGCCCTGCGTCTTCCCGATTCTTTCGCTCAAGATCCTGCAGCTCGTCGAAGGCTACCGCCGCGGCGAACGGCTGCTGCCGCACGGGATCGCCTTCACGGCCGGCGTGCTCCTCACGATGACGGCGCTCGCGGGTCTGCTGCTGGCGCTGCGCGGCGTGGGCATGGCGCTCGGCTGGGGATTCCAGCTGCAGAGTCCGTGGGTGGTGGCCTTCCTCATCATTCTCTTCGTCGCCATCACGCTCAATCTGTTCGGCGTCTTTGAATTCACTGCGGCGAGCCATCTGGCCGACAGCCGGGCGGCCAGAAGCGCGCCGAAGTCGGGCGTCGGCAGTTCGTTCTTCACGGGCGTGCTGGCCGTCATCGTCGCAAGCCCCTGCACGGCGCCCTTCATGGGCGCGGCGCTCGGCTACGCCGTGACGCAGCCCGCTCTCGAAGCGCTGGCCGTCTTCGTGTCGCTCGGTCTCGGCATGGCGCTGCCCTGGCTGCTGCTCTGCGTCTTCCCCGCCTGGTCGAAGTTTCTGCCGAAACCCGGCGCCTGGATGGACATCTTCCGCAAGGTGATGGCCGTGCCCATGGCGCTCGCCGTCGTCTGGCTTGCCTGGGTGCTTTCCAAGCAGGTGAGCCTCAACGGCATGCTTCTCATGGCCGCCGCTTCGGGCGCCACCGCCGTCGCGCTCTGGCTGCTCGGACGCGAGCAGTGGGGACGCGGCAGCAACCGCATTCTGATGGGCGTGATGGGCGCCGCGGCCGCCGCCGTAGTGGGCGTCATCGCGACGGGCGCATTCGACCGCGACGGCACGGTTGCCGGCCGGGGAGACTGGCAGCCCTGGAGCGAGAACGCGGTCAGGGCGGCGCTCACCGAAGGCCGTCCGGTCTTCGTCGACTTCACGGCCGCCTGGTGCGTCACCTGTCAGGCCAACAAGCTCGCCGCCCTCAACCGCGACGAAGTCCAGGCGAAATTCCGCGAGCTCGGCTACGTCCTGCTCGTCGGCGACTGGACCAACCGCGATCCCGCCATCACCGAGGTGCTGGCGCAGTTCGGCCGCTCAGGCGTGCCGCTTTATCTCGTCTACCGTTCCGACGGCCGCGTCGAAGTGCTCCCCGAGCTGCTGACGCCGGGCATCGTGATCGAAGCGCTTGAAAAGCAGGTCCGCTGAGACCGTCCCTACAGAAAAGGCGGCATTCCCGACTGCAGGGATGCCGCCTTTCTTCATGCCCCCGCGTGCCGTTCAGGGCGCGGCGGCGGGCCGCTCGTAGGCCCATTCGATCACGCTGTTGAGAAACGCGATGCCGCCCGGCATGTTCTTTTCGCCGAGCACGCTGGCATAAAGCGCGTACCATCGTCCGTCAGCGGCGTAGACGTAGCCGCCGACCGAACGGACGTCCGACAGGAATCCCGTCTTCAGATGCGCCCGTTCCACGGCGATTTTTCGACGGCTCATCGTGCCGTCGACGCCCGACATCGGAAGAGAGGCCGCGAACTCATGACGATAGGGACTCGTCCAGCCTGCGGCCAGCAGATCCGTCATGGCCGCCGCCGTCGCCCGGGTTTCGCGCGAGAGGCCCGAGCCGTTGTCGATCCGGATGCTCCGGGGATCGATGCCCTTGCCGGCCAGCCACTCCGCCAGCACCGAGCGTGCGTCCTCCAGCGTCACGCCCCGGCCCGGCCGGGACGGTTCGCCGCCGTCATGCTGTCCGGCCTCGGCCTCCGCCTTCACCCGCACGATGCCGAGCGTCAGAAAAATGTGTCTGGCGATCTGATTGTTGGACCATTTGTTGACGAGCGCCGTCACCTCCGGAAGCGCCGGGGAAAAATGCACCGCCAGCCGCTCGGCCTTGTCGGGCACGCGTCCCTGCACGATGCGTCCCTTCCAGGTGCGTCCTTCCTTAACCCAGAGCGCGCGAATGAGCCGCTCGAGATATTCATCCGCCGGCAGGGCGACGACGTTGAAGTTCTTCTCGCCGCAGGCGGCGGGAAAGGCGCCGTCGAACTTCACGGTCTTCGTTCCGTCGGCGGCGACCGTCAGCCGATAGCCGATCGCCGTCTTCCAGTCGCCGCAGCCGCCTTTCTTCTTCAGCGGCACGGAAGCCGGCACCCGAACGCCGGCCAGTCTGGGCACGGTCACGATCCGTGCGCGTCCTGCCGCCGGATCGGGCACGAAGTCAAAGCTCAGATTCCGCCAGTTGACGAGCGCCGCATCGGGGAGCTGATTGTAGGGACGGTTCCTTCTGCCGTCGAACGCGGCCGGGTCGCCCTTCGGAATGTCGAAGTAGGATCGATCGACGACGATGTCGCCCGCGATGTGGCGCAGACCGAGCTGAGCCAGCCGGTCGAGCAGCAGCGCGAATTTTTCCACGACGAGCGTCGGATCGCCGCCGCCCCGGATATAGAGCGTTCCGACGCGCCCCTTGGCGTCGGGACGGGCATCGGCATAAATGCCGGTCGACCAGCGCCAGGCGCCGCCGAGAAGTTCCAGACCGGCCAGCGTCGTCACGAGCTTGGCGGTTGACGCCGGCGCCGCGGGGCGTTCCGCATGCCAGGCGAAGACGGGCTTCGCGCCAGTCCGGCGGCCGTCCGGCGCGATCACGCCCGCGCCTTCGAGCGCCGTCAGCGACAACGTCACGTCCGCGGGATCCACCTTCCAGCGAGCCGCCGCCTTCATGAGAACCGGCGGCAGCGCCGGCTCACCGGCCGCCGCAGGCGCGCCCGCCAGCAGCAGAACGCCCGCTGCCAGCAGGGCTCCCGTCATAGTGCTATTGCCTCTCAATCCCTACTCCCGCAGGCTCCAGAGCCAAGTTGTAAAAAAATTTCACCGTCCCCCTTGTTTTTTTCAGGGGCATCCCCATATAGGGGATAAATGCTAAGGCAAACCGCTCCGGCGGGAATGCCGGGGCAAGTTTTTTTACAAAGGAGCCGAGGGCGGCCCGGTGCAGATTGATCCGCCGCAGCCCCGCTTCGATATGTTCCGTTTTGATATTGGAGAACTCTAAATGCAGATCCGTCCGTTGCATGACCGCGTCATCATCAAGCGTCTTGCCGCCGAAACGACCACCTCTTTCGGCATCGTGATTCCGGATTCCGCCGGTGAAAAGCCTGACCAGGGCGAAGTGATCGCCGTCGGTCCGGGCAAGCGCGACGACGCCGGCCGCATCATCGCTCCCGACGTCAAGGTCGGCGACCGCGTGCTCTTCGGCAAGTACTCCGGTCAGACCGTGAAGGTCGACGGCGAGGAACTCCTCGTCATGCGCGAAGAAGACATCATGGGCGTTCTCGCCTGATTTGCCTCTCCGGCACTCCAACAGAATTCAGTTTTTACAAGCTAAAAGGATTTGAAAGAAAATGGCTGCTAAGCAGGTTCTTTTCGGTGACGACGCCCGTTCCAAGATGGTCCGCGGCATCAATGTTCTCGCCAACGCCGTCAAGGTCACGCTCGGTCCCAAGGGCCGCAACGTGGTGCTTGAACGCGCCTTCGGCGGTCCGACGGTGACCAAGGACGGCGTGTCCGTCGCCAAGGAAGTCGAACTCAAGGACAAGTTCGAAAACATGGGTGCCTGCATGGTCCGCGAAGTCGCCTCGAAGACGAGCGACAACGCCGGCGACGGCACGACGACCGCCACGGTGCTCGCTCAGGCCATCGTTGACGAAGGCATGAAGTTCGTTGCCGCCGGCATGAACCCGATGGACCTCAAGCGCGGCATCGACCAGGCCGTCGCCGCCG
>JAXEEN010000168.1:0-3416 GCA_034104065.1 Sutterella sp. | reverse complement strand
GATTCAGCGGCGGCTGTCATGCCGCCCTCATCGGCTTGAGCCCTATATTCCAAGTCGACTTATTCCGCCCGGTCGAGTTTTTCACCCTCTTCGAAGGAGAATACAAAAACAAAAATCCTGAGGCGGCGCTTCACCGAACGTGCGATTATTAAGGAGCAGAGACAATCTGACGCCCCTGTGCCGCAGATCGTCTCCGCAACCCCTTCAACTGCCGGACAACTTTATGTTCAAAGACAAGAAATTCCGGGTCGACGAACGACTCATCCCTCAGGAATGCCACCGGGCAACGGTTGACGACGTCAGCTGGATCGACGGAAAGCTCTGCGTATGCGGGACGCAGATCAAGGACCTGCCTCAGGTGCTCGAAAAAATCAACGGCAGCTTCCCCGGCGTCTCCATGTACTTCACGCGGGGAAATCACACGTGGCTGCTTGTCGCCTCCGGCGAAAACGCAGTCAACAATCTGCGCCGCAAGATGGCGCCCATCCGCGGATTCAACGATCTGCTGACGATGAAGCACCGCTGGAAGCCGCTCGTCAAGACGCCGGGCGCCAAGGGCGCTCAGCCCGTTCCCAACGCCGGCATCGGCGCCCTGCTCGACTGTCTGTCGACGGGAGCGGGTCTGGCCGGCATGGTCCGGACGGCGGCCAAGCAGCGCAGCTTCATGGTTATGGATCTTGAAGCCATTCCCGGCTGGGACGCCGACATCGACGCCGTCTGCTCGGCGCTTGACGACCATATCGCGGCGGGCCGCGAATACTTCGGCGCGCAGACCGGCCCCGAAGGGCTCTTCGGTTCCGCCCGCCTCTTTACGGCGGCCGATCTGAAGACGGACGACGGCGATCTGATCTGCGGCGGACACGTCGTCACCGCGGCGATGGAAGTCCTCGTCTGCGGCGAAGCACTCGGCGCTTCGGAAGGCGACGCCTCCCGCTACTGGCTCCTCAAGGCGGAGGACAAGCTGCTCCTCCTCTTCCTTCGCAGCGCCGAAGAAGCCCGGATCATTCCCGAAGGCCGCATCCGCACCTTCCCGGTGAGCGAGCTTCCCGATTTTGAAGGCGGTCTGCCCCTCTTCGAACTCAATCTGCTGCTTCAGGAATGCCTCACCGCCGAACCGGCCGAGGTTCAGTCCGAATCGGCCAAGGCGGTGGAAGCCCACGTTCTCGCCATGACGGCCGCCTGGTTCGACCGCGTTGAAAAAGCGGCCGCAGCCATTCGCGAAGGTCTTCCCAAAGCGTTCTGACGCCTTCGGACACGCCTTCAGAACGCCGGCAGCGCACTGCGCGCCGGCGTTTTCGCCTGCAGCGGACCCGCCGCCGGGCGATCAATGACGAATCGGGTGAAGCATCACGCGGATGATTTCGCGGTCCGTGTCAACCATGCCGCGGCTCGCGATTTCGCCGACCGCGGCCGCCGTGTCGTCGGCCGTCGCCTGGACGATGCCGTCGCCCGACTTGAATTCCTTGTGATGACGAACCATGTCGAGGGCGAGCAGCGCGCCTTCGATCGACATCGAGATCTTTGCCGCGCAAGAGGACTTGGCGCCGTCGCAGAGCAGACCCGACGTAATGGCGAGCGCATTGCTGACGACGGACAGGATGTCCTCGTCGGAAAAGCCTTCGAGCATGGCGATGCCCGCCCCGCTGCCGCAGCCGGCGCTCACCGCGCCGCAGTAGGCGGAAAGCTTGCCGATCCCCTGCTTGAGCGCAATGGTGACCAGGTCGCTCAGGAGAAGCGCGCGCAGCACGGCCTCATCGCCGGCGCCGAGCGCCTCGCCGAAGATGACGACCGGCACGCTCGCCGTAATGCCCTGGTTGCCGCTGCCCGAGACGATGACCACCGGCAGTTCGCAGCCGTTCATGCGCGCGTCCGACGCGGCCGCCGCCCAGGCTCGGGCCCGAACGGCGGGATCCTTCGGATCGCGCATCAGCATGATCTTGCCGATCGTCGCGCCCCAGTCGCCCTTCAGCCCTTCGCGCGCAATGGCCAGATTGGCATCCATCTGCCGGCGAAGCAGCGGTTCGACGTCGGTGAGATCCATCGTTCTCGCGGCGCGGATCAGATCGGCGATCGACCAGTTCTCCTCATGCCCGTCCTCTTCAGGCCGATCCCCTTCCGAGAAGACCACGCTGCCGTTCTCGACGATGCGCGTAATGTTGGTGTGGTACGTCCGGATCGTGACGGCGACGGTCATTGCGCCGAGCGACCCCGTCACGCAGATGAAGAAGACATCGGGTTCGTCCGACTGACGCACCGTCATGGGCCCGGCCGCCCGGCGGCGGATTTCATCGCGCTCGGCGGGCGTGACCTCGGCGAGCACCTGAAGCCCCGCTTCCGGACGGCGCGCGACGAAGCCGGCCGCCACCGCCGCCTCGATGCCGGAGAGACCGCCCGTGTTGGGTACGATCACGCTTTTGACGTTCTTGACGATGTTTCTCGACACTTCAACGTCTATGCTCTCGGGATAGCCGCCCAGCCGGCGGCCTGCTTCGGCGGCGGCATAGGCCAGCGCGATGGGCTCGGTGCAGCCCATCGCGGGAAGAAGTTCCTTGTCAAGCGCCTTTTTGTATTCGCTCACGTCAGCGGTCATCTTTCTGTCTCCTTCTGCAGCCTTCCCGACCATGGGAACGCCTGATTTTTTCTTCCGAAATCCTAAGCGAGAGCGCTCGGAAGAACAAGGGTGAATTAGACCTGAGGCGTCAGCGTTCGATCAGTTTTACACGGCCGCTCCGAGCGTTAAGCCATCGCCTTCCCCACCAGGTTGTTCCGTATCCCGTTTTTGCCATTCGCCCCTCCGACGCTGTTGTTCAGGTGCGCAACGAATATCGCAGACCGGACGGTTTTCACAGTCTGCCGGCAAAATTCTCAGAATTCCGCCGTTCCCGAAAACGACGAGCGGCTAAGCCTCCTTCGGAGAGCGGCCGTCCGATGATGCGCATACGAAACGATTTCAGCGAAGTCGGTTCGCCGACCGTGAAGATTCAGCAGGGAATGCAACAAATAATGAACAATCGTTCAGTCATTCGGCGCCGGTGATAAAGTGACTTCAATCTAAACTAAAGGGAGCCGACTATGATTACCCGCCGCCATCTGATTCTCGGAGCCTGCTCGGCCCTGCTGCCGTTCGCCGCCGTTCCTACCGTCGAAGCCCACGACCGCATCCTCGTCGAAGAGCTGGTCTACGGCGTCTCGGACGCCCTCATCCGCAGCTACATCCGCCGTCACTGCGACCGCGCCTACTGGCATGACGGATACTGGTGGCTCGACGGCCGCCGCTACAGCGTCATCGAGTACCGCAACTACCTGATCGAAGACTATTACCGCGACCGGCGACGCCGTCAGTACGGCCACCGTCCGCCTCCGCCGCCGCACCATCGTCCGCCGCCTACGCCGAGATCGGAATTCGGACACCGTCC
>JAXEEN010000167.1:0-14495 GCA_034104065.1 Sutterella sp. | reverse complement strand
GGTCAGGAACCCCAGTGCATTCTGACGATGCCGCTGCTGGTGGGGCTGGACGGCCAGATCAAGATGAGCAAGAGCAAGCACAACTACATCGGCATTACGGATGCGCCCGACGACATGTTCGGCAAGGTGATGTCCATTTCCGACGCGCTGATGTGGGACTGGTACGACCTCCTCAGCCTGCGTCCGAACGCCGACATCGCCCAGCTGAAGAAGGAATGCGCCGAAGGCCGCAATCCGCGCGACGCCAAGGTGCAGCTCGCCAAGGAAATCGTGGCGCGCTTCCATTCCCAGAGCGCCGCCGACGCGGCGGAAGCGGAATTCAACAACCGCTTCCGTGCGGGCGCCATGCCGAGCGACATTCCCGAACTGACCGTGCAGGCGCCCGAGGGTGAGATCCGCCTGGCGGCCCTGCTCAAGAGCGCCGGCCTCGTGCCTTCGGCTTCCGAAGCCAACCGCAACATCGAACAGGGCGGCGTGAAGGTGAACGGTGAAAAGGTCTCCGACCGCCAGACGGCCGTGAAGGCCGGCGAGACGATCGTCGTTCAGGTCGGCAAGCGCAAGTGGGCGAAGATCACCGTCGCCTGAGGGATGCATCCATGATCGTTCTTCTGCAGCGCGTGCGCGAAGCCTCCGTCACCGTCGGCGGACGGGTGACCGGCGCCGTCGGCCGAGGCCTTCTCGCCTTCATCTGCGGCGAGCCCGGCGATGCGCCCGAAACCGTGAGAAAGCTCGCCGCCAAGACGGCCAAGCTCCGCATCTTCGAGGACGACGCCGGCAAGATGAACCGCTCCGTGCGCGACATCGGCGGCGACGTGCTCTGCGTCTCGCAGTTCACACTGGCCGCGGACACGCGCTCGGGAAACCGGCCGAGCTTTTCGACGGCCGCCTCGCCCGCCGAGGGCCGGGCCGCCTACGAAGCCTTCGTGGCCGCCATGCGTGAGGAAGGTTTCAGCGCGCCGACGGGCGAATTCGGCGCGGACATGAAGGTCGCGCTCGTCAATGACGGGCCCGCCACCTTCATTCTCCGTCTCTGATCCGACTGAGGCGAACAGCTGGGAAGATTCCGCTGTTCGCCTTAATTTTTTGCCGTCTGCGGATAGTGCGAACGCCGCAGACGATTTGCCTCAGACAGGGTGTCGGGCGGATTCCCGTTCGCCGGGACTGCGCGCCGCCGTGTCTGATGCTATAACTGACCAACCGCCGCGCTTGCCCCGTCCGCAGGGGATTGCGGCGACAACCGAGGAGGACTGCCGTGAAACTGACATCCGAGAACTTCCGTGACGGCGAACTGATTCCCGAGGCCTTCGCCTGGGGCAGAATCGGCCCTGAGGGCAGCACCGTCCGATCGGACAATCTGAATCCGCAGCTTGCCTGGGAGGACGTGCCCGAAGGCACGCGCTCCTTCGTGCTCGCCTGTCTGGACGACGACGTGCCGACGGATCTGGCCGAACGCGATCGTTCGGGCGAGATTCCGGCTTCCCAGCCCCGCCGCCGCTTCGTGCACTGGGTGCAGCCCGACTGTCCGGCCGGCGTGCGCGAGGTTCCCGAAGGCGCGCTGGCCGAAGCCCGGAAGCGCACGCCCGGGTTCGGCCGTCTCGGCATCAACGACTACAGCCGCGGCGGCACGCCTGCGGCGGGCGACACCGGCACGGGCTACGACGGCCCCTGCCCGCCGTTCTTCGATGCCCGCTGGCACTATTACCGCTTCATGGTGTTTGCTCTCGACACCGAGTCGCTCGATCTGCCTGCCGAGATCCGCTGGGCGGACGTTGAGGCGGCGATGAAGCCCCATCTTCTCGCGTCCGCCGAGCTCGTCGGACGCTATACGCTCAACCCGCGGCTTGCCGCCCGCTGAGCACCTGTATCCACCGGCCTGCGGCGCCAGTCGGGACAGATCCCCGCCGCGGCCCTCAATCAGAAGGAATCGAGTCGTGTTCAAGCGCTCCAACACCATTGCCAAGGCTGATCCGGAAGTCTGGAATGCCATTGTCGAGGAAGTCTCCCGTCAGGAAGACCATATCGAGCTCATCGCGAGCGAAAACTATGCGTCGCCCGCCGTCATGCAGGCGCAGGGCTCCCAGCTCACGAACAAGTACGCTGAAGGCTATCCCGGCAAGCGCTACTACGGCGGCTGCGAATATGTCGACATTGCCGAAAGACTCGCCATCGAACGCGCCAAGAAGCTGTTCTGCGAGCCCGCCGGCGTCGACATGGCCGTCAACGTGCAGCCCCATTCGGGCGCACAGGCGAATTCCGCCGTGTATTTCGGTCTGCTTGAACCGGGCGACACGATCATGGGGCTCTCGCTTGCCGAAGGCGGCCATCTGACGCACGGCATGCATCTCAATTATTCGGGCCGCTACTTCAAGGTGGTGCCCTACGGTCTCGACGGTAACGAAGCCATCGACTACGACCGCGTGGCCGAGCTCGCCCGCGAGCACAAGCCGAAGATCATCGTGACGGGCGCCTCCGCCTATTCGCTTCGCATCGACTTCAAGCGCTTCGCCGACATCGCGCACGAGGTCGGCGCGCTGCTGATGGTCGACATGGCCCACTATGCGGGTCTGATCGCGGCAGGCGTGTACCCGACTCCGTTCGGTCACGCCGACATCGTGACGACGACCACCCACAAGACGCTTCGCGGTCCGCGCGGCGGTCTGATCTTCTGCCGTCCGGATCTGGAAAAGCAGATCAATTCCGCGGTCTTCCCCGGCATGCAGGGCGGTCCGCTCATGCACGTCATCGCCGCCAAGGCCGTGGCGCTCGGCGAAGCTCTGCAGCCCGCCTTCAGGGAATACGGCCGTCAGGTGATCGTGAATGCCGCCGCCATGGCCGAGGAGCTCCAGAAGCGCGGTCTGCGCATCGTGTCGGGCCGTACCGAAAGCCACGTGATGCTGGTGGATCTGCGTCCGCTCCGGATTACGGGCAAGGCCGCGGAAACGCTGCTCAATGCCGCCCACATCACGGTCAACAAGAACGCCATTCCCAACGATCCGGAAAAGCCCTTCGTCACGTCGGGCATCCGCCTCGGCTCGCCCGCCATGACGACCCGCGGCTTCGGCGAGGCCGAAGCCCGGCGCGTGGCCAATCTGATCGTCGACCTGCTCGAGGCGCCTGAAGACGCCGCGGTTTTCGAGCGCGTCAAGGGCGAGGTGGCCGAACTCACCAAGGCCTTCCCGGTCTACGGCGACTGATTCCGGCCGATTCGGGTCAAAACCACAAGGGCTGACGTTCCGAGAGGGGTGTCGGCCCATATTTTGTGTGTCGGCGTTTGCCGTGCGGGTGTAACGGGCTGTAAACTTAAACCATTGCCACATGCCGCAAAGCCTTGTGCGTCAGCGCCTTGGGTGCGGCTGAAATCGGAGTTTCCTTATGCACTGCCCCTTCTGCCAGAATCGGGATACCCAGGTTATCGATTCGAGAACTCCCGATGAAGGGTCTGTCATCAGACGCCGGCGCCGCTGTCCCTCCTGCGGAAGGCGTTTCACCACCTTCGAGCGTGCTCAGATTTCGATGCCCGTCATCGTGAAGCGCGGCGGAGTGAGATGCGAATACGACCGGACGAAGCTTTACGCCTCCATGTCGCTGGCGCTCAGAAAACGGCCGGTATCGCCCGACAAGATCGAGGATGCGGTGGACGCCATCGAGCAGTCGATGATTCTGACGGGCGAGCGTGAAATCCGCTCGAGCCGTCTCGGCGAACTGGTGCTCGAGGCGCTGCAGAGACTCGACACCATCGCCTACATCCGCTTCGCCTCGGTCTACTTCAACATCAATGATCCTC
Organism: Sutterella sp.; assembly: GCA_034104065.1. Classification (GTDB taxonomy): domain Bacteria; phylum Pseudomonadota; class Gammaproteobacteria; order Burkholderiales; family Burkholderiaceae_F; genus Sutterella. The sequence goes on along the minus strand of JAXEEN010000167.1, from coordinate 10,711 downwards.
AGGCGTTCATTTCCATGATTCAGCGCGCCGCCGATCAGGCGGCGGGCAGGGAGGCGCGCGAATGACCCCGGCACGCGAGGACGATGCGCGCTGGATGGCGCTGGCGCTGGCGGAAGCCGAGAAGGCCTGGCGGCTTTCGCCGCCCAATCCTTCGGTGGGCGCGGTCATCGTGAGGGACGGCCGCGTCATCGGCGCCGGCTTCACGCAGCAGACGGGCGGACCTCATGCGGAAATCATGGCGCTCAGAAATGCGTTCGAGCGCGGCGAGCCGGTCGAAGGCGCGACGATCTACGTGACGCTGGAGCCCTGTTCGCACTACGGCCGTACGCCCCCCTGCGCCCGTGCGCTCATTGAAAACCGTCTCGGGCGCGTCGTCGCCGCCGTGAAGGATCCCAATCCCGCGGTGGCGGGCCGGGGACTCCGAATGCTGGAGGAGGCCGGGATCGAAGTCAGCTGCGGCGTGCTTGAGCGCGAGGCATGGCTGGCCAACGCCGGCTTTCTCACCCGCATGACGACCGGACGTCCCTGGGTCAGACTCAAGTGCGCGGCGACGCTCGACGGGCGGACGGCCTTCGAGGACGGCCGCTCGCAGTGGATTACGGGACCCGAGGCGCGCCGGGACACGCAGTACTGGCGCGGCCGCGCCGGCGCGGTCGTGACGGGCATCGGCACCGTGAAGGCGGATGATCCGCAGATGACGGTGCGGCTGCCCGATCAGAAGCGCGTCCCGCTTCGCGTCGTGGCGGACGCCCGCATGGAAACGCCGCCCGATGCGCGGATTCTGGCGGGCGGCGGCACGATCATCGCCGCCGCGGAAGAGCATCCCGAACGCCGGGCGGCGCTCGAGGCGGCGGGCGCCGAAATCTGGCTCATTCCGGACGCCCTCCGTCCCGGCAGGGTCGATCTCGGTAAAATGCTCGACAGACTCGGAGAGCGGCAGGTCAACGACGTGCATCTGGAAGCGGGCGCCGTGCTCAACGGCGCGTTTCTCGAGGCGGACCTCGTCGACGAGATCGTTCTTTATACGGCGCCCTGCCTTTTCGGCAGCGGCCGGCCCATCGCCGCCCTGGCCGAACCCGGTTCGCCCGGGGAGGCCCGCCGCTGGCATGTGGCGGACTTCCGGCAGGTCGGCGGTGATCTGCGCATGATTCTTAGGAGAAAAGCTTAAATGTTTACAGGCATTGTTCAGGCTATCGGCAAGGTTCGCGAACCCGAGCCGCTCGGCAACGGCGTCCGCCTTACCATCGTGGCGCCGGCGCTCGGTCTCGGCGACGTCAAGGTGGGCGACTCGATCGCCGTCAACGGCGCCTGCATGACGGTCATTGAAAAGAACGACACCGAGTTCAAGGTGGACGTCTCCGCCGAAAGTCTCTCGAAGACGACGGGACTCGACACCTTCGGCGAAGTGAATCTGGAAAAGGCCATGCGTCTGGGTGACCGTGTCGACGGCCATCTCGTGAGCGGTCACGTCGACGGCGTCGGTCAGGTCGAATCGATGGAGAAGGTGGCCGAATCCTACCGTCTGGTGATCCGCGCGCCGCGCGTGCTCTCGCCCTATCTGGCCTACAAGGGCTCGATTACGGTGAACGGCGTATCGCTGACCATCAACAAGGTCGAGGACACGGCGCTCGATACGCTCGTGTCGATCAACCTCATTCCGCACACCGTGGAAGTGACGACGCTCAAGCATCTGAAGCCCCAGACCTACGTCAATCTGGAAATCGACACCATCGCCCGCTACATCGAACGCATGATGTCCCTGAAGAACGACGAGGATTCGCTCTTCTGACGCGCGGCCGAATGCCGCAGCTGCGGAGCCGCCGGGCAGCAGGGCCGGGCGGCTTTGTGCTTTGGAGCGTCCGTGCGCGGCCGCGGCTGCGGCGCGGATATGCTCCGCAGAACACAGAATGCACGGGGAAGCCTGGAAAAACAGGGCGTCCTTCGGGCGGGCGCGCATGCTTTCGCGCTAAAATACCGATCTCAGTGTCCGCAGACCGGCCCTTGCCGTCCTGCCGGCCCGACGGCGTTTTTCCGAACGCCGCCCGTAACGATTTCAGAAACTTGACAGCTCCCGCCCGTCATGTAGGCGCAGGAGGAGACAGAAAATGGCTGTTGATATCATTCCCACGAAGCTTGACGGCACGGATCTTCGCATCGGCATCGTCGTTGCCCGCTTCAACGAATACGCCGGCCGCGGCGAATTCGAGGCCTGCCTTGACGAACTCAAGAAGCTCGGCGTTCTCGAAGAAGACGTGACCAAGGTGAGCGTGCCCGGTGCGCTCGAAATCCCGTTCGCGCTTCAGAAGCTCGCTCAGACGGACGAATATGACGCGCTCATCGCGCTTGGCGCCGTCATCCGCGGCGAAACCTATCACTTCGAGCTCGTCTCGAACGAATCGGGCGCCGGCATTTCCCGCGTGGCGCTCGACTACGACATTCCCGTCGCCAACGGCGTGCTGACGACCGAAAACGACGAACAGTGCGAAGAACGCATCGACATGAAGGGACGCGACTGCGCCCGCTGCGCCGTCGAAATGGCGAATCTCGCCAAGGAATTCGTCTCCGAGGAAGACTTCGAAGAAGAACCGGAAGACTAAAGGACTACCGATGACTGAACGCAAAGAAGGTCACCGTCAGCCGCATTCCGCGCGCCATCTCGCCCGCGTCTTCGTGCTGCTCGGACTCTATCAGTGGCTTGCCGATCCGACGCAGGACTATGCCGGCATCGAAGCGCATCTTTCGGGGCTGCTCCACGACGAAGGCGAGCAGCTTGAAGGCTGCGACATCCGTCCGAGCGACTTTGACCGTGCCGACAAGGCGCTCTTCGCGAAGCTGCTCGCGGGCGTGTTGGATCGCAACGCCGAAGTGGCCGAGATCCTGACGCATCATGTCGACCGCGAACTCTCCCGCGTGTCGATGGTCGAACGCGCCGTGCTCTATATCGGCGCCTATGAGCTTCTCGCCTGCCCGGAAACGCCGTGGCGCGTGGTGCTCAACGAATCCGTCGAACTCGCCAAGCAGTTCGGCAGCGGCTACCGCATCACGAACGCCGTGCTCGAAAAGGTCGCCCGCGAGGTGCGCCCCGACGAGACCGCCGCACAGTAAGACGATCAGACCGTCCGGAACGGCGTGCCGTTCCGGGGACTGATGCCGGGTCGTTCCTTCGTCCGAAGGAGGCGGCCCGTTTTTATTTTTGAGGAAGGAACAGACGGAAATGAGCCGCAACGGAGAATTTCAGATCATCGACCGCTTCTTCACGCACGACGCCTTCGGCGAATGGCAGAGTCAGGGCGTGGGTGACGACTGCGCCATCATCGACACGGGCGCGGGCCGCATTGCGGTGACGACCGACATGATGGCGGTCGGAACGCACTTTCTGCCGACGGCCAGACCCGAGGACATCGGGTGGAAGGCGCTAGCGGTCAACCTGTCCGATCTGGCGGCGGCCGGTGCGTCGCCGCGGGCCTTTTTTCTCTCGATCGGACTGCCCGAGCGCGACGACGCCTGGCTCGAGGGCTTCTCCCGCGGTCTGATGACGCTGGCCGCCGAGACGGGCTGCGCGCTGCTGGGCGGCGATACGACGAGAACGGCCGACGTCAACGGCACGCGCGCTCCGGTCACGATTTCCATCACGGCAATGGGCGCGCTTCCGAAGGGGAAGGGCCTGATGCGAAAGGGCGCCCGGCCCGGCGACGACATCTGGGTGTCGGGCACCGTCGGCGACGCCTACGCGGCGCTCAAGCACCGCTGGGGACACTGGCAGCTGATGCCCGATGCGGCCGAGTCGCTGTTCGCCCGCATGGACCGGCCGACGCCGAGAATCTCACTCGGTTCGGCGCTGCTGGATCTGGCGACGGCCTGCGCGGACATCTCCGACGGTCTTCGCGCCGATCTCGGACATATTCTCGAGCGCAGTGGCGTCGGCGCCGATCTGCGCTGGGAGGCGGTGCCGCTCTCTCCGGCGCTTCGCTCGCTGTCGGTTCAGGCGCAGCAGGAGGCGGCGCTTTCCGGCGGAGACGACTATGAACTGGTTTTCACGGCGCCCGAGTCCGCACGTCTTCGCATCGAGCAGGCGGGACTGCTGACCGACACGAGACTAACCCGAATTGGTAAGGTAACCGAAGGCATTACAGGCGATAATCTCACTGTACGTACAGAAAGCGGTGCAGTCGTTTCGACGGCGGTCGGCGGTTTTGATCACTTTGCCGGCTGAAAGCACCCCCAAGTTCCCGACCCCCGGAAACGTCTCTGAGGAATAACAAAGCATGCTGACGAAATACGACGACTCCAACCCCGCCAATCAGATCGACATTACCTCTCGCTTCGTGTGGTCGCATCCCGCCCATATGATTGCGACCTTCTTCGGCGCCGGCCTGCCTTCGAAGGCGCCGGGCACCTACGGCACGCTCGCCGGTGCGCTCGCCTACATCGTGCTTTCGCCGTCGATCCCGACGGCGGGCTGGGTCGTGCTCGCGCTCGCGCTGCTCGTCGCGGGCATCTGGGCGGCCGACAAGGTGGCGCGCGATCTGGGCGTGACCGACCATAAGAGCGTCGTCGTCGACGAAGTGGTCGGCATCTGGCTTCTCTACGCCTTCCTGCCTCACGGCATCGCCTGGTGGGTGGCGGGCTTCGTCGCCTTCCGCTTCTTCGACATCGTGAAGCTGCCGCCCGTCGACATCATCGACGAAAAGATGAAAAACGGCGCCGGCGTCATGGCTGACGACATCGTGGCGGCCTTCTACGCCTGGCTGGTCGTCAGCATTCTCGGCTGGCTCTTCGGCTGATTCTGACGGGACGGGATCATGGCCGGTCTTGAGGAGCGCATTGCGCAGGCCGCGGCGGATCTCGCCGCGGCGGCCGCCGAACGCCGTCACCGCGTGGTGACGGCGGAAAGCTGCACGGGCGGCAGTCTTGCCGCCGCCATCACGGAGGTGCCGGGCAGTTCCGCGTGGTTCGAGGAGGGATTCGTGACCTATACGGCCGAATCCAAGTCGGAGCGGCTGGACGTGGCGCCCGAGATGATCGAGCGTGAGGGCATCGTGAGCGAACCCGTCGCTCAGGCCATGGCAAGAGGCGCTCTCGCAGGCAGTCCGCGGGCAACGATTGCCGTCGGCATCACCGGCATCGCCGGCCCCGGCGGCGGCACGCCCGACGTGCCAGTCGGCACCGTGGCGATCGGCTGGGCGGAACGATTCAACGAACATGTTGTGACCTGTTCCCGGACGATCCGCGTGCCGGGCACGCGCCGGATCGTTCGTCAGCAGGCCGTGCTTACGGCGCTTCTGGGGCTGACGGAGCTCACGCGCTTCGGCAATCCCGCCGTCATGCCCTGCGACTACTGACCGTGCGCAGACCTTCGCGCCCGTTCCGACGACGGGCGCTTTCCGTTTCCGAGGCCCCTTCCGCCGCGGTCGTCTTCAGGCGCACGGCGGCTTCGGGACGTTTCGCAAAGTAGTGATATACTGAAGTATTATCAATTTTTCTCTCTGTATCCTGAGTCATACACTCCTTGAATCAGGACCGCAGACGATACCGGTTCGCTGATAATCATCCCCCTCATTACATTCTCTTCCTCTTCCGGAGCTTCTCAAGTAACAAAGGCATCGAATAATTGAGAAGTCGCCTATGCAAGAAATACTTTCTTCACTTCTTTACCTCGTCATCCTCATGGGCTTTTCGGCGTTTTTCTCCGCGTCCGAAACCGCCCTGATGTCTCTGAGCGCCTCGCAGCTCGCCCGCATGAAAAAAGGCAATGCGCTCGACAAAGTGATCTGCATGCTCGTGTCGAATCCCCAGCGCCTGCTTTCGGTGATTCTGGTCGGGAACATGTTCGTGAACGTGCTCCTCACCGCCATCTGCGCTTCGCTGCTGTCCATGCTCTGCATGGGTTCGAGAGGCGACAACGGCTTCTTCTTCATGACGGTGCTGCCCGCGCTGCAGTATCTCGGCTTCAGCTTCGAGCCCGAGCAGCTCGGCAGCGTCTCCGGGCTCTTCAGCACGATTCTCAACATCGCGCTCGTGACGCCGGCTCTGATCATCATGGGCGAACTGACGCCGAAGTCCGTCGCCTACGGCAATGCGACGACGATGGCCCGCATCGCGGCGCTGCCGCTCAAGTATCTGAGCCGTCTGATTCTGCCGATCGTCTGGGTCCTCGAGATGATCTGCAAGTTCCTGCAGAAGCTTCTCAAGATGGATACCGACAAGGGCGAGTCCGAAGTGCTGAGCCGCACCGAAATCGCCGCGACGCTGCACGGCGGCGCGCAGTCGGGCTCGACGAGCAAGGAGGAACTGCAGCTTCTGGAAAGCATCATTCAGTTCGACATGCTCCGCGTGCGCGACATCATGATTCCGCTCTCGGACGCCGTGATGATCGACGACTCCACGTCGGTGCGCGAAGCCTATGACCAGGCCCGCCGCATTCCCGGCAAGTACGTCGCGGTTTCGCATCAGGGCCGAGTGCGCGGCGCCATGTGCTTTACGGACTATCCGCGCTGGGTGGGCACGATCGGCGACATGCCGCTATCGGCGCTCGACCTGACGGACGAAGACGACGACGAGGTGACGTCGCCGCTTTATCCTCCCAAGAAGATCAGCGACGAAGTCCGCGTCGAATGGCTGCTCTCGCAGATGCGCGACCAGCCCTGGAAGATCGTGATCGTCGAAGACGTCGACGGCCGCGAAATCGGCATCCTGACCTTGGAACGCATTCTTGAAGGCGTCGTCGGCGCCACGCGCAAGGGAGACAAGAAATGATCGGTCTTATTCTCAGCTCCCTGATCTGCTTCGTGCTGCTGGCGCTTCTGGCCTTCGCCAACTGCGCCGAAACGGCCTTTACGTCGGCCAACGCCGCCTGGATCCGCGAGCAGGCGGAAAAGGGCGACAAGCGCGCAAAGACGGCGCTCTACTTCATGGAGAATCCGGAAAACTTCCTGCTCACCTCGCTTCTGAACGCCAACGTCTGGAACGTGAGTCTCGTGACGGTCTTTCAGGTGGCCATCGCTTCCTGGATCACGACGAGCGAAGCCTTCCGCCGCTTCATTACGGCGCTCGGCGGCTCGAGCACCGACAGCTGGGACGAGCTCATCACGTCCGTGATCGTGACGGCGGTCGGCCTCATCTTCGCGGAAATTCTGCCCAAGGCCATCGCCCGTACCCACGGCAACCGCCTGGCGCTCGTGTTTGCGGGCCCGCTGAAGCTGAGCGAACAGATCTTCCGCTTCGTGATGCCCGTCGGCGTCATCATGGAATCCTCCCGCCGCATCATCCGCTACCTCGGCGTCAGTTCGAAGCGCAAGCAGGTGATCACGCGCGACGACCTGCGCATTCTTGCCGAAACGATGGAAGAGCAGGGCGTGGTGAAGGGCGACGTGGGCGACATGCTCCAGTCGGCGCTCGACATGAATGAAAAGCCCGTGACGTCGATCATGGTGCCGCTCGTCAACATTCAGTCGGTGCAGATCGGGGCGCCGATCTCCGAAGTGGAGCGCCTCTCCTCGCTGACGGGCTTCCAGTGGCTGCCGGTCTACCGCAACCGCATCGACGAGGTCCTCGGCGTGATCGGCCTGCACGTCATCACCGAAAAGCTCGGCGGTCTGCCGACCGCGGAACAAGCCAAGGAGAGCGTCGAGCGCTTCATGATCCGCGACATTCTCTTCGTGCCCGACACGATGACGCTCAAGGGCCTGCACGACGCCTTCCGAAGCCGCAATCGGGCGCCCGCCTTCGTGATCAACGAATTCGGCGGCATTCTCGGCCTCGTCACCTACGAAGACCTGGTGCTTTCCGTGGCGGGCTGGGTGAACAACACCCGGGACAAGGAACGCTTCTCCGACGTCGACCGCATTGCGCCCAACGTCTTCGACTGCGACGCCCGCATCGACGTCCGCGAAATCGAAGACGAGCTCGACTGCGACATCGAAGCCGAAGACTTCACGACGGGCGCCGGCCTGGTGATGAAGCTCGCCGGCCGCATGCCCGTGCCGGGCGACGAATTCCGCACCGAGGACTTCGTCGTGCGCGTGCTCGATGCCGACTGCCAGCACATCAAGCGCCTGCGTTTCGTGGCGATCGACTTCGGCAAAAAGAAGAAGTAGCCGTTCGGTCCGAGATCGGCGGATACGGCCGAAAGACTTCAGGGAGAGCGTTCGAGAGGGCGCTCTCCTTTTTTACGTTTAGCAAAACAATCGTCCGGAGATGTCATCGAAACGTCATCCCGGCCTGCAATAATGAATCGGGATCTTCACTGCGGAAGCGGCTGAAAGAGGGAGTTCCGAAGCCCCTGAAATCGGCCGCTGCCACACACTATGTCAAGTTGGATTGATATCGGCATTCTTGTTATTCTCATCGGTATGAACGGCGCCTTCGCCATGAGCGAAGTCGCTCTGATCGCCAGCCGCCGCGCCCGCCTGCAGCGCATGACGCAGGACAATACGCCGGGCGCAAAGCGTGCCGCGGATCTGAACGCGGACCCCAACCGAGCCCTTTCCACCATTCAGGTGGGCATTACTTCCATCGGTCTTCTTTCCGGCATCTTCGGCGAATCGGCGCTTGCGCAGCCGGTGGCCGAATGGCTCATGACGCTCGGCGTCGGCAGGGAAACGGCCTCGGCCTGCGGCATCGTGCTCGTCGTCGTGCTGCTCACCTACTTCTCGATCGTTCTGGGCGAACTGGTGCCCAAGCGCGTGGGACAGACGGATCCCGAGCGCCTCGCCTGCCGCGTCTCTCCGATTCTTCATGCGCTTTCCGTGCTGGCGGCGCCCTTCGTGAAGCTGCTGAGCGTATCGACGTCCGGCATTCTGAAGCTGCTTCGCGTCGACACGAGCCGTCAGGCGCAGGTGACCGAAGAAGAAATTCATGCCATGATCGACGAGGGCGAGGAAACGGGCGTCATCGAAACGGCGGAGCGCGACATGGTGCGCAACGTCTTCCGGCTCGACGACCGTCAGGTCGGATCGCTCATGACGCCGAGAGCGGACATCGACTGGATCGACCTGGAGGATCCGGTTGAGGTCAATATCGAAAAGCTGCGTGTTTCCAAGCGCTCCCGTCTGCCGGTCTGCGAGGGCAGTCTCGACGACGTGAAGGGCTTCTGTTCGACCTGTTCGCTGCTGCAGCAGGTCATGAAGGACGGCAAGGCCGACTTCCGTGCCAATCTTCTGCCGCCCGTGTACGTGCCCGAGTCGCTCAACGGCATGGAGCTTCTTGAAAACTTCCGCAAGACCGATACGCCGGTTGCGTTGGTCGTGGACGAATACGGCGAAGTGCAGGGCATTGTGGCGCCGCGCGACCTGCTGGAGGCGATTGCGGGCGAATTCAAGCCCGAAACGCCGGGTGACGCCTGGGTCGCCAGGCGCGAAGACGGCTCGCTGCTTCTGGACGGCATGATTCCCGTGCCCGAATTCAAGGACGTGCTCGGCATCCGCAGCGTGCCTGAAGAGGAACTCGGACGCTACAACACGCTCGCCGGCATGATGATGCTGCTTCTGGCCAGACTTCCGAAGGAGGGAGATACGGCCGTCTGGAGCGGCTGGCGGCTGGAAGTCGTCGACATGGACGGACGCCGGGTCGACAAGGTGCTGGCCGTGCGGGAGCACGAGCCCGAAGCGGATGCGGACGGCGGACGCGGCGCCGGTTAAGCGGAGGTTTCTCCGGGATACGGACGGGCGGCCGCGTGCCGCCCGTTTTGGTGCGGGAAACGTGTATAACTGAGCAGACGCACTTTTTTCCGAAGGATGACTGATGACGGAACAACATGCCAAGAAAGGCCGTCTGGCCGGCGCCGCAGCGGGCGCAGCTGTGCTTGCGGCCGCCGCTGCCGCGGGTTTCGTGTACTGGGAGGGGACGGTTTTTGATGCGCGCTTCGCCGATTTCGCCAAACGGCTTTCCGAGGAAGGCGCACGGGCCGGACTGACGATCGCCGCCGAAGAAACGGATCACAGCTTCGCGGGCCGCGGTCTTTCGCTTTCCGTGACCTCTCCGGGGGTGAAGCTTCGCTGGACGGGCCGTGCGGAATTCGGTTTCGGATCAAAGGCCGTTCTGAGCTTCGATCCGGAGCCGGAAACGGCTGAAGCGATCCGCTCGGAAGGCATCGAAGGACTCGGCGACGAACTGATCGTGACGACCGACGTGACGGGACGCGAAATCCGCTATGACTGGAAGCTGAAGCCCTTCGGCGTGAAGGGCGAGGACGGTCTGCGCTGCAGCGTGGGCGCGGTGACGCTGAAGGGCGGCGCCGACTTCTCTTCCGCGGCGCTGCACTGGGACGGCATGCGCTGCGAAGCGGAGGGAGAAGCGCTCTCGATTGCCTCCGTCGATGCGGATTATCGGGCGAAGAACGAAGGAGAAACCTTTGCGCTCGATCTGAAGTCGGCGGAGATGGTCTACCGATCGCCGGAAACATCTGCGGAAATGACGGAACTGACGTTTGCGGCATCCGGCGGACCGGCAAAGCAGACGGCGCAGAAAACGGATCAGCGGAAGGCGGACGACAATACAGCGCCGTCGGACAAGCTGCCCAAGATTTTCGATTTCGGCTACGGCCTGACGGTGACGTCGCTCAAGCTTGACGGTGAAACGGTGCTCGACAAGGGCTCGCTGCAGCTGCGTCTTCTCAATGTCGAGGAAGAGCTTGCGGCGGGCGTTGCGGCGGCGAGTGCGGCAGGCGAAGGATTTTCCGCGCTGGCCCGTCTGGAAGACGCCTTCATGAACC
>JAXEEN010000166.1:0-7271 GCA_034104065.1 Sutterella sp. | reverse complement strand
CAGAACATCGAGGCCGGTCCCGTCTACACGCAGATGGCCGTTGAATCGGTGATGCCGGGCTTCGGTTCGCCCTTCGTCGCCGTCGCCCTCTTCTTCTTCGCCTTCACGACGATTCTGGCCTACGGCTACATCTCCGAAACGAACGTGCGCTACATCAACCGCACGCTCAAGTGGCCGGTTCTGATCGCGCTCGTTCGCATCGCCGTCATGTCCTCCTGCGCGTTCGGCGCCATCAAGAGCGCCTCGCTGGCCTGGACGCTCGGCGACATCGGCGTGGGCCTCATGGCCTGGGTGAACATCTTCGCCATCCTCTGGCTGCAGAAGCCCGCCCTCAAGTGCCTGCGCGACTACGAAGAACAGATGAAGGCCGGCGTCGACCCGGTGTTCCATCCCGAAAAGCTCGGCATTGAAAACGCCAGCTACTGGACGATGGACCGCGCCGAACGCAACCTCGAAATCGAACGCGAGGAAGGCGTTGAAAATGCGCCGATGGCCCGCGGTCTGCGCCGTCTGATTCAGAAGCTCTTCAACAACCACTGAGCACGCTGACGCATAGAACCGAAGGGGGCTCCGGCATCATGCCGGAGCCCCCTTTTCGATTGTCCGCGTCCGTCCGCTCAGTATCTCGCTTCCGTCGTGCGCGAAACGTATTCCGCCCAGGCGACGTAGCCCGCCGTCATCGGATCGCGCAGATCGCCGAGCGCCGACTCGAAGACCGCATCGGTCTTCGCAAATGCGCTCACCAGGCCGAGAAAATGCAGGAAGGGCTCGAGCGCGCCGCTGTCGTCGGCCAGCCCTTCAAATTCTTCCGGCGTCATCGGTGCGACGGGATCGGTCATGCCGTCGTCTTCGATCAGACGGTCGGCCGCCGGCACGGCGGCGTGAAGCCGGACGAGCGCCTCGGCCGATGCCGTGGCCGGCGAATTCACCGTGAGATAGTGGTTGAAGTAGACGATAAGCGTCGTCGAGCGCAGCCGGAAGCCGACCCGCCTCACCAGATCGAAGAGCGGCCGGAACCAGAAGCGCCGGGCATAAAGATCCGAACTGCGGAAATCGCGGCAGAGCCCGTCGGCGGCCCGTGCCTCTGCATCGTTGGTCTGCATGCGCCCTCTCAGAAAACGGTCCGCCAGAGAAGCCAGCCCGCCCAGGTGGCGGTCAGGCCTGCGGCGGCGTGGGAAAGGAGAAGCAGCAGTCCGAGTCCGGCGCTCCCCGAGGCCATCAGCGTGAAGGCTTCGCCCGAGAGCGTCGAAAACGTCGTGAGTCCGCCGAGAAAGCCGGTGATGAGAAAGAGCCGCAGCGCTGGCGGAATGCCGGGCGACGCAGCCGTCCAGGCGAGCGCCATGCCGATCAGAAACCCGCCGAGCACGTTGGCGGCGAACGTGCCCATCGGCATCCAGCCCGACATCGGGTTGAGCAGATAGGAAAGGCCCCAGCGCAAAAGGGCGCCGAGCGATGCGCCCGACGCCACCGACAGCGCCACGAGCCAGAGAGGGCCGTCGCGCGTCATTATGCTTCCCATCGGGCCTTCGCCTTGTCGTCGCTCTCGCGTGCGTCGACCCAGCGTTCGCCTTCGGGCGTCGATTCCTTCTTCCAGAAGGGGGCCTCGGTCTTGAGCCAGTCCATGATGTACTCGCAGGCGTCGAAGGCCTCGCCGCGATGCGCCGACGTCACGATGACGAGCACGATGTGTTCGCCCACGGCCATGCGGCCGACGCGGTGAATCACCGTCACGTCGCCGAGCTCCCAGCGGCTTCTTGCGCGCTCCACGATACCGCGGAGCGCCTTTTCGGTCATGGCCGGATAATGCTCGAGGGTGAGCGCCGTCACGTCGCTGCCGTCGTTGCGGCTGCGAACGACGCCGACGAAGCTGACGACGGCGCCCGCCTCGGGGCTGCGGCGGATCAGCTTCTCGGTTTCGGCACCCGGATCAAAGTCCTCGGGACTCACGCGGATGAAGGTTTCAGCCATGCCCTCAGCCTCCGGTCACGGGCGGAAAGAAGGCCACCTCGTCGCCGTCCTTCACGGCGGCATCGTCTTCGGCCATTTCCTGATTCACGGCCGCACGGATGCGGCGGCGGTTGGCCATGGCCGTCGCCCAGGGTTCTCCCTGCGCAATGAGCCATTCGCGAAGCGCGCCGGCGGTATTCACCTCCGCAGGCACGTCAAGCTCGTCCGATTCGCGGCCCACGGCATCCCGCAGCAGCGCGAAGTACAGAATTCGGATCTTCATTTTTCAATCTCCGGTTCAATCCGACAGAAGGGCGTCCGTCAGGCGAAAAACTGACAGAAGGGATAGTAGTTCACCATGTCGCCCTTCTTCACGGTGGCGCCGACGGGAATGTCGACGAGACCGTCCGCCCAGGCGCACGAGGAAAGCACCTGGGAATTCTGAGTATGGTAGAGATCCAGCCCGCCCTGGTTGTTGCGGCGCACGCGCACGAATTCCTGACGGGCGCCGGCCTTGGGCCACTCAAAGTCCGCGCGCACGGCAAGCGGCTTCACGTCGATGTCGGTGAGGCCCATGGTGCGAAGCAGATAGGGACGCGCCATCATCAGGAAGACCACGAAGCAGGACACGGGGTTGCCGGGACAGCCGAAGAACGGCACGCCCCGCACTTCGCCGAAGGCAAGCGGCTTGCCGGGCTTGAGCTTCACGCGCCAGACGTCGAGCGAACCGAGCGCTTCGACGGCGGGCTTGATGTGGTCTTCTTCGCCGACGCTCATGCCGCCCGTCGTCAGAATCACGTCGGCGGCTTCGGCGGCGCTTTCAAACGCACGGATCGTGGCGTCGAGACTGTCGGGCACGTTGCCGAGGTCGAGCGCCTCGCAGCCGAGCTCCTGAAGCACGCTGCGGATCATGAAGCGGTTGGAGTTGTAGATGCCTCCGGGCGGCAGCGGCGTGCCCGGCTGAACGAGTTCGTCGCCCGAGAAGAAGATGCCGACGCGCAGGCGGCGGTAGACCTTGACGTAGGCGCGGCCGATGGAAGCGGCCATGCCGATCGCGGTCGGCGTCAGACGGTCGCCCCTGCGGAGCACCACGCTGCCCTGCGTTACGTCGGAGCCGCGGCGGCGCACCCAGGCGCCTTCGCGCACGGGCTGACGGAACACTACGCCGGCCGGCGTCACCTCGGTCTCCTCCTGGGGAACCACGGTATCCGCGCCTTCGGGCATCGGCGCACCGGTAAAGATGCGCGCCGCGGAGCCCTCGGCCAGCGTGCGGCCGACGCCGCCCGCCGGGATGCGGTCGGACACCGGAAGCACGACGGGCGCTTCCTCGGAAGCTCCGGCCAGATCCGCCGCACGCACGGCATAGCCGTCCATCTGGGAGTTGTCCCAGCCCGGCACGGCGATGGGACTGGCGATGTCTTCGGCCAAAACGCGGTGCGTGGAATAAAGAAGCGGGATGGTTTCCGTCCCGTCGACGGGCACAGCCTTTGCAAGAAGTCGGCTGAGGGCTTCGGCGTAAGTGATCATAAACTGATGATGAAGTCGGCCACTGCCGCCGGACGGTTGATGTCGAGTCTGGGCACCCTGATGCCCGGTTCGTCCCAGTCCGACGCCACGGCGATGATGTCGCTGTTTGTCAGAGAAAGGGCCGCTTCGCCGGCGGAAACGGCCTGTCGTCGGACTTCAATTTTAGGGAAGGCGCCTTCGTTTTTGAAGCCTTCCACGAGAATGACGTCCACGTTCTCAAAGCGTGCAAGAAGTGTTTCGACCGGGGGCTGCTCGGGCGTTTCGACGAGCATGGCCCAGCGGGTGTCGGTTCGGACGATCACCTGGGAGGCGCCCGCTTCGCGGTAGCGCCAGCTGTCCTTGCCGGGCTTGTCCATGTCGAAGCCGTGATGGGCGTTCTTCAGCGCCGCGACGCGCAGGCCGCGGCGCCTGAGTTCCGCTGCGACCTGCACGGCGAGAGTGGTCTTGCCGCTGCCGGAGTAGCCGACGAAGCCGACGGTCTTAACCGGCATAGGCAGCACCTGCCAGACGTTCGATTTCAGCGCGGACCGCCGCCTCATCGGCCGGCAGCTCGGTCTTGACCTGCCTGCGCTCAAAGACATCCCGGAAATCTTCCGGCGGTTCGACGATCTGACCCGTCGCCTGACGGACCATCTTCGGGAACTTCACCGCATGCGCGGTTTCGACGCAGAGCGTCTTGACGCCGACCGGATGGAGGTAGATCCCCGAAAAGAGCGCGTCGGCCGTATGCGGGTCGATGTAGGTATCGAACTCGATGTGCATCTGCTCGATCACTTCGAGGCGGTTCGGATGATTGGACGACCCGGAAACAACGCCGCTGCGGCGCACCAGACGGAATTCGTCGGGCGTCAGCGTGAATTCGCCCTTGGAAGCGAGATCGGACAGCAGCTCCTTCACGCGGCGGCCGTTGCGGCCGAGCACGTCGAAGAGGAAGCGCTCGAAGCTCGCCGCGCGCGAAATGTCGGTCGACGGCGAAGACGTGGCGATGGTTTCGCTCGAAGGCTTCGGGCAGTAGCGGCCCGTGCGCAGGAACTCGTCCATCGCATCGTTTTCATTCGTGCAGACGATGAGCTTCATGATCGGCAGACCCATCTTGCGGGCGACCCAGCAGGCGTAGGCATTGCCGAAGTTGCCGCCCGGAACCGCGAAGACGACGTCTTCGCCGACGTAGTCCACCGCGCGCAGATAGCCGTAGAAGTAGTAGACGATCTGCACCGCAATGCGCGCCCAGAGCACGGAGTTGATGGCGCCCAGCCCCAGCCTCTCGGAGAATTCGCGGTCTTCGAGAATGCTGCGGACGATGTCCTGGCACTGGTCGAAGGTGCCGTCGATTTCAATGTTGGCGACGTTGGCGTCGGTGTTGGAATAAAGCTGAGCGGCCTGGAACTGGCTCATGCGGCCCTTGGGCGAGAGCATCACGACGCGGATGTCCCTGTGTCCGCCGAAAGCCGCTTCGGCCGCGGCGCCCATGTCGCCCGTCGTGGCACCGAGAAGCGTCAGCGTCTTTCCCGACTCATGGAACTTGTCGAAAAGTCTCGACAGGAACTGCATCGCCAGGTCGTCGAAGGCCATCGTCGGGCCGTTCGACAGTTCGAGCAGACCCACCTGATCGTGAAGCCACTTGATGGGCGTCACTTCTTCGGCGCCGAAGGGCGTGCGGCAGTGCGGGAAGTTCGAGGGCTGATAGGCGTCCGAACAGATGCGCCAGAGTTCCGGTCTGGGCATCGACTGAGCGAAGAGATGAAGCACCTCGACGGCGAGCGCGGAATACGACATGCCCTTCCAGGTCTTGAGCGTCTGGAGGTCGATCTTCGGAAATTCAGCGGGAACGTACAGACCGCCGTCGGGCGCATAGCCCTCGAAGATGATGTCCCTGAAGGTTCGAAGCGGAGCTTCGCCTCTCGTGGAAATGTACTGCATGAAACCTCCTTCTCCGCAAGGGGGGAAATTCTGTGTGATCCGTCATGACGAAAAACGGAAACGATAAGACTATGCTACCCGAATTTTCTCTTCCATAGTTTTTCATACGCACGGGAAAACCCCATCTTCTACTTTTGGAGGAGTCACCCTATTCCGGGACGGTCCGAACGAAGCCGGCCGTGCGCACGCCCTGCGACTCACTACAATGAAGACACCGACGGCAGTCCGCCGTCCCGACGAATACTGAGAGAGAAATCACCATGCCGCTTCCGAGCATGCCCGCCAAGAAGGGCGACATTCTGACCGACTACGGTCCCGAACCCGGCGCCGAAAAGCCGAAGCGCCGCCGTACCGCCGCAGCGGCGGCCGCAGCCGCCGACGCGCCCGCGCCGGAAACACCGGCAGCGCCTGCCGCACCCGCCGAACCCGCCTCTGCCGCTCCGGCGGCCGAGGCCGGGAAAACGAAAAAGCCGGCGGCAAAGCGTACCGCCGTCCGGCGCACGGCCGCCAAACCTCGCAGAAAGGCGGCCGTTCCCGCAGAACCGCCGACGCCGACCGCCGGGACGCCGGCTCCGTCCGAAGCGCCCGCCGCCGAGGCCGCCCTGCCCGCCGCCGTTCCCGTCAGCGCCTCGGCCGAATTCACGATGACGACCGCGCCGACCCCGAGAGGCAGTCAGGCCGGCCGCCGGGGCCGCGCCGCGACGCCCGAAAACCTGCCGAAGCTCTTCGTTCTCGACACCAACGTGCTGATGCACGATCCGCTCTGCATCTTCCGCTTCGCCGAGCACGACGTCTTCCTGCCGATGACGGTGCTCGAAGAGCTCGACAATCACAAGAAGGGCACCAGCGACGTCGCCCGCAACGCCCGCACCGTGAGCCGCAGTCTCGACGCGCTGATGGAGATCAACGGTCCGGCACTCGCCGGAGGCGTTCCGCTTGCGCTTCTCGGCAACCGGGAAGCTGCCGGACGTCTCTTCTTCGAAACGGAATCCCTGGCGGCGCCCCTGCCCGACGGACTTCCCGCCGCAAAGGGCGACAACCGCATTCTCGCCGTCGTTAAGGGCGCGCAGAAGGCCTACCCGGACCACGCCGTCGTGCTGGTGAGCAAAGACATCAACATGCGCATCAAGGCGACGACGCTCGGCATCCCGGCGGAGGACTATCTCTCCGACAAGGTACTCGACGACACGGATCTGCTCTATACCGGCAAGCTCGCGCTTCCCGCCGACTTCTGGAACGCCTGCGGAAAGAAGCTCGAATCCTGGCAGGACGAAGGCACGACCTTCTACCGCTTCGACTCCCCGAACGCCGGAAACTTCGTCGTCAATCAGTGCCTCACGATCGAGGGCGACCCCGACTTCATGGCGATCGTCACCTCGGTTCAGGGGCCGAGCGTCACGATGCGTCTTCTGAAGGACTACCGCACGCGGCTCAAGGTCTGGGGCATTCACGCGAGAAACGCCGAGCAGAACATGGCGCTCAATCTCCTGATGGATCCGGAGATCGACTTCGTGACGCTGCTCGGTCAGGCCGGCACCGGGAAGACGCTGATGACGCTCGCCGCCGCGCTCACGCAGACCATCGACGAACGGCGCTTTTCCGAAATCATCGTCACCCGCGCCACGGTCAGCGTCGGCGAGGACATCGGCTTTCTGCCCGGCACGGAAGAGGAAAAGATGGCGCCCTGGATGGGCGCGCTTGAAGACAACCTCGAAGTGCTGCACCGCTCCGAAGGCTCGGCGGGCGGCGGCGAATGGGGTCGCCAGGCGACGCTCGACCTCATCAAGACCCGCATCCGCATCAAGTCGATGAGCTTCATGCGCGGACGCACCTTCCTCCGGAAGTTCGTCATCATCGACGAAGCCCAGAACCTGAGT
>JAXEEN010000165.1:0-3269 GCA_034104065.1 Sutterella sp. | reverse complement strand
CCGCAGTTCATATCCGGTTTAAATTTCGGCCGGAGGGGCGTAGGTATATTTTTTTTTGTGCTTAGAGGTTGTTATGCGACTCCTTCAGAAGGCTCTCACCTTCGACGACGTTCTTCTCGTCCCCGCCTATTCCGAAGTCCTCCCCCGTGATACGCAGCTGTCCACGCAGCTCACCCGCAAAATCCGTCTGAACATCCCGATGGTCTCCGCCGTCATGGATACGGTGACGGAATCCCGTCTTGCCATCGCCATCGCTCAGGAAGGCGGTCTCGGTTTCATCCACAAGAACATGTCCGCCGATCAGCAGGCCGCCGAAGTCCTGAAGGTCAAGCGCCATGAAGCCGGCGTCGTCGCCGAACCGATCACCATCGGCCCCGACATGCTCGTGGGCGACGTGATCGCGCTGGCCCGCCAGAAGCACATTTCCGGTCTGCCCGTCGTTGACGGCCGCCGCGTGCTCGGCATGGTCACGAACCGCGACCTGCGCTTCGAAACCCGCATGAGCATCCCCGTTTCCGAAGTCATGACCCCGCGCGAACGCCTCGTCACGGTTCATGAAGGCGCCTCCCTTGAAGAAGCCAAGGCCCTCATGCACAAGCACCGTCTCGAACGCGTTCTCGTCGTCGACGATGACTTCAACCTCGCCGGCCTGATGACCGTCAAGGACATCACCAAGGCGAGCGACCATCCGTTCGCCGCCAAGGATGCGAGCGGCAAGCTCCTCGTCGGTGCCGGCGTGTCCGTCGGCGCCGGTACGGAAGAACGCGTTGAAAAGCTCGTTGACGCAGGCGTGGACGCTCTCGTCGTCGACTCCGCTCACGGCCACTCCATGGGCGTTCTCAACCGCGTCAAGTGGATCAAGCAGCACTATCCCGACCTGCAGGTCGTCGGCGGCAACGTCGCCACGGCCGCTGCGGCTCTCGCCCTCGTTGATGCCGGCGCCGACTGCGTGAAGGTCGGTATCGGCCCGGGCTCCATGTGTACGACCCGCATCGTCGCCGGTGTCGGCGTTCCCCAGATTTCCGCCATTTCGAACGTGGCCGAAGCGCTCCGCGACACGGGCGTTCCCTGCATCGCCGACGGCGGCATCCGCTTCTCGGGCGACATCTCCAAGGCCATCGCCGCCGGCGCCAACTGCGTCATGATGGGCGGTATGTTCGCCGGTACGGATGAAGCCCCGGGCGAAGTCATTCTCTATCAGGGCCGTTCCTACAAGTCCTACCGCGGCATGGGCTCGCTCGGCGCCATGGGCAAGGGTTCCGCCGACCGCTACTTCCAGGACAACACTCAGGGCAACATCTCCAAGTTCGTGCCGGAAGGCATCGAAGGCATGGTTCCCTACAAGGGCCCGGTCGCCCAGATCATCTATCAGATGATCGGCGGTCTGCGCTCCTCCATGGGCTACTGCGGCTGCCGCACGATCGACGAAATGCGCACCCGTCCGCAGTTCGTTGAAATCACGGCCGCCGGCTGGCGTGAATCCCACGTCCATGACGTGAAGATCACGAAGGAAGCCCCGAACTATCGTCAGGAACACTGATCGGTAAGCACGGCATAAGGCCTCACAGCAAAGGCGCAGCGGATTCCCGCCGCGCCTTTGTTATTTAATTTAGAATGCTCACGCATACTTTTTCATCTCGACTCGGAAATCAGACTCATGTCTCACGACCGCATTCTTATTCTTGACTTCGGCAGCCAGGTGACCCAGCTTATCGCCCGCCGCGTCCGCGAAGCCCACGTTTACTGCGAGGTGCATCCCAACGACGTGTCCGCCGAATTCATCCGCGAATACAACCCGAAGGGCATCATCCTCTCGGGCTCTCATATGAGCGCCTACGAGGAAAGCAACGACCAGGCGAGCCCCGCCGTCTTCTCCGCGGGCGTCCCCGTTCTCGGCATCTGCTACGGCATGCAGACGATGGCCCAGCAGCTCGGCGGCAAGGTCGAAAGCGGCGCCAAGCGTGAGTTCGGCTACGCCGAAGTCCGTGCCCACGGCCATACGAAGCTGCTCGAAGGCATCGAAGACTTCCGTACGGAAGAAGGTCACGGCATGCTCAAGGTCTGGATGAGTCACGGCGACAAGGTTACCGAACTCCCGCCGGGCTTCAAGGTGATGTGCTCGACCCCGTCCTGCCCGATCGCCGGCATGTGCAACGAAGAAAAGGGCTTCTACGCCCTGCAGTTCCATCCCGAAGTGACGCGCACCCTCAAGGGCCGCCAGATGCTCGAACGCTTCGTTCTCAACATCTGCAGCTGCTCCCCCGACTGGGTGATGGGCGACTACGTGGCCGAAGCCGTCGCTCAGATCCGCGAACAGGTCGGCGACGAGGAAGTCATTCTCGGTCTTTCCGGCGGCGTGGACAGCTCGGTGGCCGCAGCGCTCATTCACCGTGCCGTCGGCAAGCAGCTCACCTGCGTCTTCGTCGACAACGGTCTGCTTCGCAAGAACGAACGCGAACAGGTCCGCGAAACCTTCGAAAAGAACATGGGCCTCAAGCTCATCGTCGTCGATGCCGTCGACCGCTTCATGGGCGAACTCGCCGGCGTGACCGATCCCGAACAGAAGCGCAAGATCATCGGCCGCGTGTTCGTGGAAATCTTCCAGGAAGAAGCTTCGAAGCTTACCGCCGCGAAGTGGCTTGCTCAGGGCACGATCTACCCCGACGTCATCGAATCCGCCGGCGCCAAGACGAAGAAGGCCAAGACCATCAAGTCGCATCACAACGTGGGCGGTCTTCCCGACACGCTCCACCTGAAGCTTCTCGAGCCGCTTCGCTCCCTCTTCAAGGACGAAGTCCGCGAACTCGGCGTCGAACTCGGTCTGCCGGCCGAAATGGTCTACCGCCATCCGTTCCCGGGTCCGGGCCTCGGCGTGCGCATCCTCGGCGAAGTCAAGCGTGAATACGCCGACCTTCTCCGTGAAGCCGACGCGATCTTCATCGAAGAACTCCGCAACTTCGGTCTCTACGACAAGGTGAGCCAGGCCTTCGTGGTCTTCCTCCCGGTCAAATCCGTCGGCGTGATGGGCGACGGCCGCACCTACGAATGGGTGGTCAGCCTGCGCTGCGTCGAAACGTCCGACTTCATGACCGCCGTCTGGAGCCACCTGCCGTACGAACTTCTCGGCAAGGTCTCCAACCGCATCATCAATGAAGTCCGCGGCATCAACCGCGTGGTCTACGACGTGAGCGGCAAGCCGCCCGCCACGATCGAATGGGAATAATTCCCAAAGACTCTTCTGGTTCCTAAGGAACCCTTTGAAGCCGTAA
>JAXEEN010000164.1:0-2231 GCA_034104065.1 Sutterella sp. | reverse complement strand
AGTTCCGCAATCAGCAGATCGACGTCTTCTTCCCGGGTGGCCCAGGACGTGGCGATGCGCGCCACCGTGTGTTCGGCATCGGGCTTTTCCCAGAACGAGATACCGATGCGCCGGCTGAGCGCCTCCCAGCGAGCATTCTCCAGCCGGATGAAGATCTGGTTGGTGACCGAACCGAAGACGACTTCGTAGCCTTTTTCTTCAAGCGCCGCCCGAATCTTGTCGGCGAGCCGGTCGGCATGACGTCCGAGACGCTCGTAGAGGCCGTCCGTAAAGAGCGTGTCGAACTGCAGGCCGAGAATGCGGCCTTTGGCGGTGAGCGCACCCTGCTGCTTCATGATCGTGAAGAAGTGCGGCGCCGTGCCGGGCTTCGGGAAGACGACCGCTTCGCCGAAAAGCGCACCCACCTTCGTGCCGCCGATGTAGAAGGCGTCGCAGGTGCGCGCGATGTCGGCGGGCGTCACGTCGGTTTGACCGCTCCCGAGCGCGTAGCCGAGCCGGGCGCCGTCGAGATAGAGCTTCGCGCCGCGGCGGCGGACGACGGCCGCCAGCCGTTCAAGTTCAGCCTTGGTGTAGAGCGTGCCCGTTTCGGTCGGGTGGGAAATGTAGACCAGCGCCGGCGCCGGCATGTGGTCGCGGTTGCCGTCCGCCTCGTACGCGGCGAAGGCCTGTTCGACTTCTTCGGGATCGAGCTTGCCGAGATGTTCGGGCAGTTCGAAGACCTTGTGGCCGCCGTTTTCAATGGCGCCCGCTTCGTGCACGGAAATATGTCCGGTGCGCGCGGCGATGACGCCCTCCCAGGGCTTCAGCAGCGCGCTGATGACAGTCTTGTTCGTCTGGGTGCCGCCCGCCAGGAAAAAGACTTCCGCATCCGGCGCCCCGCAGACCGCTCGGATCTTCGAGGCTGCAGAAGCACAGTAGACGTCCGTGCCGTAGCCCGGAGTCTTTTCAAAATTGGTGGCGACGAGCCGTTCGAGAATCTCGGGCGCCGCGCCTTCCATGTAGTCGGAGAAGAAATCAAGCTGAGCCATGGCTGAGTCAGTCGGTATAACGAAGATGCCCGATTGTAGGCGTGTTCCCCGTGAAGGACCATAGAGCAAAGGCAGTACCGTCAGGACGGTTCGTCTTCGGAGCGGATGCGTTCGTTCTCCTGTGAGGAGGTCTCTTCTCTGCGAAACCGGCGGCAGAAATCAAAGACACGGTGAAGGTCGGGCAGCAGCACGGCAAGGAGCATGAGCGCGCAGCCCGCGGCAATCAGAAAGTATTCAAAGACCGAATAGTCGCCGGCGAGCGCGAAGGCCGTCCCGCCGAGCGTGATCAGAACCGACGCCGTGATGCTCGTGATCCGTCCGGCAGAGGGATGCCGGCCGACGATGCTGAGAAACGCAACGATCGAAAGCGCGATGACGAAGGCGGCGGTACCGGCGAAATCCAAATCAGGTCTCCTCTGGCGGGCGGCTGAAGCTTCAGACATGATGCCCGTTTCTGCGGTCCGAGGCAAATTGTTTGTTTAGAACGACTTACTTCCGCTCGTCCGTTTCTTTCAGGCGTTTTGCAGGCTGCTCGGGCCGATAACGCCGTTTTATGAAACTTTCATCGTCACGTCCCTGCGACACAACTGTTTCGGATGAAAAACATGATTGATTTTTAGTTGAATCCAGGGCGAACTGAAGAGTTTGTTTCACGACAATACCTACCGTAATTGTCGGCGGTTCGGGGTTTTCCATGGTTAGAATAGATTCGACCGGCCTATGGGTCGGCCCCCGCAGGGCCGATCTTTGTCATTCACCAGAGGAGGTAACTTCCATGCGTATTTCCGCACTTGCTGTCGCTTCGGTTTTTGCCATGGCCGCCATGTCGGCAGGCGCAGCAACCTACCAGCCCGGTAAGTATACTTACAAGGTCAACGGTCACAATGCCGCCATGACCGTCAGCGTGACCGTCAGCAAGAATCGCATTGAAAAGATTGACTACTCCAAGAACCTCGAAACGATCGGCGTGGGCCAGGTGGCCCTCCAGCGCGTCGGCGACAAGATTCTTGAAAAGCAGTCTCTCGGCGTTGATTCCATCACGGGCGCCACGATCAGCTCGATGGCCCTCAAGTATGCCGTCACCCAGTGCCTGAAGCAGGCCAAGGTTTCGGACGCCGATCTGAAGGATCTCAAGAAGAACGTTGAACAGCATCAGGCGCTGCCCAACAATGTCCGCACGCAGGTCGTCGTGATCGGCGGCGG
>JAXEEN010000163.1:0-4977 GCA_034104065.1 Sutterella sp. | reverse complement strand
CGTGCGGTCGCGTCCGGGACGAGTCAGCCAGAGGTTGCCCGCCGGATCGGTGTCGATTTCCATGCCGAGTTCCCGGGCGAGCGTTCTGGCCTTCTCGTGGACGTATTCCTCGTGAGGTCCGTAGCCCTGGCGGGAGACGCCAGGGCCGTCCCGGCTTTCCCGGCGGATGTCATCGAAAAAGGCGGCGGCAAACGGTTGGGCCGCTGTGCGGAAGTCAGTCATGGCGATGTATTCCTTAAGAAACAGATGTCCGGCTGATCAACATTCTATCGCCGGGAGGCGGAGGAGCGCCTGATTTTTGACGTCGTCTCCGTGCATTCGGAACGTCTAAAATAGCACGGATATTTTTTGAAAAATTGGTCTGCCTGCGTTCGAAACGGGATGAAGCCCGCCGGACGGAGGGCGGACGGAATTCCCCTCATGTCTCAAATGATCCGACGCATGCTGCTGACGGCGGGCACGGTGCTGCCTCTGCTGTGTTTTTTATCCGGATGCGAACAAAAAACAGCTGAACCGAAACCGCCTTCTCCGATCGCCGTCTCCACAATGACGACGACCGCCGGCGACGAGCCGAAATGGCAGACCTTTACCGGGAGGACCGAAAGCCGGGACGCCGTGGAGGTTCGGCCCCAGGTGAGCGGGGTGATCAGGGAGGTGTGCTTTGCGGAAGGCGCCCGCGTCGAAAAGGGGGATCTTCTCTACCGCATTGATCCCGCGCCCTTCGAGGCGGCGCTTCGGAACAGCGAAGCCAGAATGCGTTCCGCCGAGGCGCAGCTGCAGCGGGCGCAGAGGGAGTTCAGACGCGCCGCTGCACTGCTGAAGACCGGCGCCGGCTCCCGGAAGGCCTTCGACGAGGCTCAGAGCGATCTGGCCGCAGCGCGTGCGCTTCTTGAACAGCGGAGCTCGGAAGCCGAAACGGCCCGAATCGATCTTCGGTGGACGGAGGTGAGGTCGCCTGCGGCGGGTGAAACCGGCAGAACCGAGCTTCGCGCCGGCGCGCTGGCGACGCGGTCTTCCTCGCTTCTCACGACGATCACGCAGTCGGACGGCGTGCGTGCGGTCTTCGCGCCGTCTCTTTCGGACCTCGCCGGCGTGCGGATCACATCGGAAAACCGTGTTCAGGTGAAAAAGACCGGCGGAAGCTGGACGGCGGCCGCCGTTGATTTTGTCTCGCAGTCGGCGGATCCGAAGACGGGAACGGTTCTGATGCGCGCCGCTCTGCCTGACGGGACGGGCTTCAGACCCGGCGAATACGTCAGGGTTCGTCTGATGACGGGTGTGAGGAAGGACGCCGTCCGCGTGCCGGCCGGCGCCGTCCGGCAGGAGCCCGACGGCAGCTTCACGGTGTTCGTGCTGCGGGACGGCAGAGCCGAGGCTAGAACGGTTGATCTCGACCTCTGGGACGGGCCCGAACGGCTGGTCGTCCGGGGACTCGCTGCGGGCGAGGAACTCATCACCAGCGGTCTTCTGAAGCTTCGGCCGGGTCTGCCGGTGAAGCGCACGGCCGAAACGACGCATTAAGGAGCCGCTCTCATGCTCAGTCAGTTCTGTATCCGCCGGCCGATCTTCGCCACGGTGCTCTCGATCATCATCGTGCTCGCCGGTCTGATGGCGCTCTACGTGCTCCCGCTCTCCCAGTATCCGAACATCACGCCGCCCACCATCCGCGTGTCCACCACGTACGACGGCGCGGACGCCCAGACGCTCGCCCGAACCGTGGCGGCGCCGATCGAGGATCAGCTTTCCGGCGTGAGCGGCCTTCTCTACTACACCACCAGCATCCGAAGCAGCGGCGACCTGTCGATCGCCTGCGTCTTTGAGGTCGGCACGGATCCCAACGACGCCATGCTGGAAATCAACAACCGCGTGCGCACGGCCGAAAGACGTCTGCCCGATGCGGTCCGCTCCTACGGCGTCAGCGTGAGAAAGCGTTCGGAGGAAAGCCTTCTCATGATCGCGCTCAGTTCGCCCGACAAATCCATGTCGGCGACGGAACTCGCAGACTACGCCAACCTCAACATCGTCGACGAACTCAAGCGCATGCCGGGAATCGGCGACGTGCGCGTCTTCGGCAACGCCCAGTCCGCCATGCGCATCTGGGTGGATCCGGAAAAGATGGGGCTTCTCGGCGTGACCGTCAAGGACATCGAGGACGCGGTCGACGTTCAGAACGCCCAGCGCAGCGCGGGCAGCGTCGGCACGTCGCCTACGCCCGATACGCAGCAGGTCTTCTACAAGATCACGACCCGCGGTCAGCTGCTGACGCCCGAAGAGTTCGGAAACATCATCATCAAGGCCGACGATCCGGACCGCATCGTGCATCTGCGCGACGTGGCCGCGACCGAGGTCGGCAAGCGTTCCTATGAATTCCGCGTCGACATCAACGGCGAGCCCGGCGTCAACGTCGGCGTTTATCTTCAGACGGGCGCCAACGCCATGGCGGCGGCCAAGGCCACCAAGGCGCGCATCGCCGAACTGGCCGAGCATTTTCCCAAGGACCGCATCGACTATCTGATCACCGACGACACGACGGTGTTCGTGGGCGCTTCGCTCAACGAGGTGTATCACACGCTGGCCGAAGCCGGCCTCCTCGTGATGCTCGTGGTCTTCCTCGTCCTGCAGAGCGCCCGCGCGACGCTGATTCCGATGCTCGCGGTGCCCGTGTCGCTCATCGGCACGATGGCGGGTCTCTGGCTTTTCGGCTTCTCGCTCAATACGCTGACGCTCTTTGCCATGGTGCTCTCGATCGGCATCGTGGTCGACGACGCCATCGTGGTGCTTGAAAACGTCGAGCGCATCATGCGTACCGAAGGTCTCGGGCCGGTCGATGCGTCGAAGAAGGCCATGAAGGAAGTCTCGGGCGCGCTCGTGGCCATCGTGCTGGTGCTGGCCGCCGTGTTCATTCCGGTGGCCTTCCTCGGCGGCATTGCGGGCGAACTCTACCGTCAGTTCGCCGTCACGGTCGTGACGTCGGTCGTGCTCTCGGGCTTCGTGGCTCTGACGCTCACGCCGGCCCTCTGCGCAGTGCTCCTCAGACACGGCGTCAGTCTGCAGAAGCCCGTCTTCTTCCGGGTGTTCGACCGGGGGCTCGAGCGCTTTACCGACGCCTTCCTCGCCGTCGTGCGTCTCGCGCTGCGGCACCGCGTGGCGAGCGCCGTGCTGCTCGCCGCGGTGACCTTCGGCTGCTGGCAGCTTCTCCAGGTCACGCCGACGTCCTTTATTCCCAAGGAAGACCAGGGCGTGGTCCGACTGACGATTCAGCTTCCCGAAGGCGCGGCCTTCCCGCGCACCGAAATCGTCGGTCAGGACGTGCTCGAAAAGGCGAGGTCGATTCCGGGCGTGCGCAGCGTGGTGACCATGATGGGCTTCGACACGATGAGCAACGACATCAAGAGCAACTACGCGACGGTCATCATGCAGCTCAAACACTGGGACGAGCGCACAGAAAGCGCCGAGGACATCCGCCGCATCATGCAGAAGTACATGGCGTCGCACCGGGATGCCAAGGGCACGGCGGCGCTTCCGTCGGCCGTCAAGGGTCTCGGCTCGACCAACGGCTTTACGGGCTACGTTCTCTCGCACGGCAATGACGACCCTCAGGTTCTGCAGGAAGTGTCCGACAACTTCATCCGAGCGCTCTCGGAGCGTCCGGAACTGACGGGCCTGCGCGGCTATCTGAATTCCAATACTCCCCAGATCAGCATGATCGTCGACGAAGAGCGGGCCGCATCGATGGGCGTCGCCATCGATGAAATCTACAGAACGGTTGCTCATCTGATGGGCAGCAAATACATCAACGACTTTACGCGAAACGGCAAGAACTACCGAGTCGTGCTGCAGGCGAAGCAGGAATTCCGCATGACGCCCGAGAGCATCGGCAGCGGGTATGTCCGCTCCAAGCGCACGGGCGAAATGGTGCCGCTCTCGAGCCTCATCACGATCGAGCGCACGGCCGGCGCTTCGTCGCTCGCCCGAATGAACGGCTATCTCGCGGCGCAGTTCAGCGGCGCGGCCGCTCAGGGCGTCTCTTCGGGCGAAGCCATGCGCATCGTCGAGGAAATCGCAAGCGAGGTGCTTCCTGAAGGCTGCACCATCGAATGGACCGGTCAGGCCTACCATGAAAAGCGCATCGGCGCTTCCTCGGCCATGGCCTTCTCGTTCGGCATGCTGATGATGTTCCTGATTCTCGCGGCGCTCTACGAACGCTGGTCTCTGCCGATCGCCGTGGTGCTCGCGGTGCCTTATGCGGTGATGGGCGCGCTCATCTCGCTCTGGGTGCGTCACGCCTCTAACGACATCTACTTTCAGATCGGTCTGCTGGTGCTGATCGGCCTGACGGCCAAGAATGCCATTCTGATCGTGGAATTCGCCGCTCAGAAGATGGAGGAGGGAATGAGTGCCGCGGAAGCCGCCTTGGAGGCCGTCCGACTTCGACTGCGTCCGATTCTGATGACGTCCGCGGCCTTCGTGCTCGGCGTCGTGCCCCTTCTCCTTGCGACGGGTGCCGGCGCCGAAGCCCGACACTCGATGGGCACGGGCGTCTTCGGCGGCATGATCGCCGCCACGCTCGTCTCGACCGTGTTCGTGCCGGTGTTCTTCACCTGGTTCGCACGAAAAGGACGAAGCCGCTGAGTGCGGACTGAAGACTGAAGGCCCGGGCATCGCAGGATGCGCCGGGCCTTTCAGTTGGTCGGACGAGTCTGATCAGATCACGGGACCGGTGACGTAGATGTTCATCGAGTTGTAGTAGCGGCATTCTTCGGCGCGGGTTCTGCGGCCGTTGACGAATTCCATCAGTTCGGCGAAGAAGGTTTTCGCCGCTTCCTCGTTGGTGACTTCACCGTCCATGATGCCGCCCGCGAAGCTGTCGATATGCTCGCGAAGCGTCGTCCAGGTACGGCTGTTGCCCGTGAGCTTGATCACCGGCATGAAGGGGAAGCCCTGCGGCGCGCCGCGGCCCGTGGTAAATAGCACGAG
>JAXEEN010000162.1:0-8314 GCA_034104065.1 Sutterella sp. | reverse complement strand
GCGCGGGCGCTCTTTTCCAAACGGGTTCGCCCGAAGTTTTTTAGCCATTTGAGGATTTTCATCATGACCGATATCAGTGCCGTGCGTCCCGACGCGCTCACACCCAAGGAAATTACGGAAAAGGTGCTCGGCCTTTCCGTGACGAAGACCGCCATGCCCTGGCGCACGCAGCTGCCGCTGACGGCGCTCGCGGGCTTCTACATCGGGCTCGGCGGGCTTTTCTGTACGCTCTTCATGAGCGACGCGTCGCTGCCCTTTGCCGTGCAGAAGTTCCTGGGCGGCGTCGTGTTCTCGCTCGGACTCTTTCTGGTGCTCGTCGCCGGTGCGGAGCTCTACACCGGCAACACCATGGTGATCGCGGGTTCGGCCGACGGCCGCATCAGCTGGGGTGCTTCCGCGGCCAACCTTGTCCGCGTCTGGCTCGGCAATCTGCTCGGTGCGCTCGTTCTGGTCGTTCTGGTCTATTTCGCGCATGTCGCCGACATGGGCAACATGGCCCGCGGCATGATGAGCGTGGCGGTCGGCAAGCTCTCGGGCGACTGGATGACCATCATGGTCAAGGGCATTCTCTGCAATCTGCTCGTCTGTCTCGGCGTCTGGGTGGGCTATGCGGGCCGGACGGTGGCCGACAAGAGTCTCGGCGTGATTCTTCCGGTTTCCGCCTTCGTGGCGCTCGGGTTCGAGCACTGCATCGCCAACATGTACTTCCTGCCGCTCGCCTTCGTGCTGAAGCTCGCGGGCTACGCACCCGAAGGCGTCAACCTTGAGGTGATCACGCTCGCCAACATTGCGAAGAACCTCTCCGCGGCCACGGTCGGCAACACGATCGCCGGCGCGGCGCTGGCGCTTGTCTACTGGACGGCCTTCAGAAAGCGCTGATCATTTCTTTTCGCTTCGCATCCATGAAAAACGTCCCGCGGCCTGCCGGCCTGCGGGACGTTTTTTTATGATGTCAGGTTTGCGTCAGATCATCATGATCGCATGCAGATACGTCGTGACTATGGCAAGCGCCATGACCGGAATCGAGCGCCTCACCAGCGTGAAGGGTTCGACGCCCGACAGACCCGAGACGGCGATCGTGACGCCGGCCACGGGGCTCGAGGAGCGGGCCATGCCGCTCACGAGCTGCAGCGGCGAAATCATGAAGGCGGCGTTGGCGCCGAAAGCCGCGGCGGCGTCGGGAATCATCGGCGCAAAGCTGAAGAAGGACGCGTTGCCGGAGCCCGTCACGAGCGAAGCGCCGGCGACGATGAGGAACATCACCGTGAAGACGGCGATGGCGCCCGAGTCCATGGTCGACACGGAGCTGATGATCGCGGCGATGCCGCCCGACTTCGTGAGACCCGTTGCAAAGACTTCGGCGCAGACGATGAGGAACACCGTCGACGAGAAGACCTTGCCCATGCCCTGCGCGTAGGACTTCAGCTGACCGATCGATTCGCGGAAGTCTCGGCGGAAGAGCGCGTCGATCGCGAAGGCGATCAGAGTCGAAGTCAGAATCGCCGTCACGACTTCCATGCGGATCGCCTTGTACATCAGCGGCGAGAAGACGAAGAGCATGAAGACGGGAACGAGCGGGAAGAGCGCGTAGATGATCGGCACCGGACGTTCCTTGTCTTCGGTCTCAGCCGTCTGCGGCGGCACGAAGTCTTCCTTCGTGATGCGGCCCGAAGCGAGATCCTTCTGGTCGAACCAGCGCTGCGTGAAGTAGTGCGCAAAGAGAATCACCACCACGACGAGCCAGGCGATCGTCCACTGCACGTTGAGGAAGAAGTCCATCACGTGCATCTTGGTCAGGTCCGCGGCGAGCAGGTTGTTCGGACCCGAGGGACCGAGGCAGAGGCAGCCCGAAATCAGGATCGTGGCGCCGGCGGACTGACGGGAAATGCCCGCCGCGACGAGAATCGGGTAGAGCGAGACCATCAGGAGGAGCGCAAGCCCGGCGGCCGACGGAATGAAGATGTTGAGGCCGATGCTGAGCGCCAGCCCCATGGTCATCACGATGTAGGGCGAGCGCACGTAGGTGAGCGGCTTCACGGAAAGGCGAAGCAGCGCCTTCGAGGCGCCGATGCGGTCCATGTAGGCCGAAAAGCCGGCGATCGCCATGATGTTCATGCCGAGACCGGCCGAGCGGCTCTGAAGCAGATTCGTCACGATCTGGATGACGTCGAGGCCGGCAAGGTGCGTCGCCTTCTTGCCGGTGACGAGCGGATCGGGAGAAATGCAGGCCACGACGCCGAGCGTGACGAGGCCGACGACGAGGAGAGCGCCCGGCGCGTAGTACTTCTTCAGAATCAGGTAGGCGGCCGCCAGAATCGAAAGGGCGGAAATGATGATGCCTGTCATGACGGAGCTTCTTTATGAGTGATCGCGTTTTTCGAGCAGAGGCTCGCTGAGGCCTGCGACGCCCGTAAGCGTGAGAGCGGTCAGAAGCGCGAGCTGCGGACCGCGGAAGGCGCCGGCCGAATCCCAGTGTTCCTTCACGGAATGGTTGAAGAATTCCGTTCCGCCGCCGCCCAGCGTCGTGGCCGGCACGCCGAGCGCGAGCGGCACGTTCTGATCGGTGGCTGCGAAGGCGAACTTTTCAAGCGGAATGCCGAGCGCCTGCATGGCGCCGTAGGCGGCGTGCACGACGGGGCTGTCGTCGCGGTTGACGCCGGCGGGACGGTCGCCGATCTGCACGATTTCCGCCTTAACGGCGTTCTCGCCCTCAAGATGCCAGTACGCGTTTTCTTCGCGGACCGCTTCATCGATGAGGGGCAGAATGCGGGAGGTGATGAGTTCGAGTCCGTCGTTGTCCATGCTGCGGATGTCGAGTTCCATCGAGGCGGAGGCCGCAATGGCGTTCACGCTCGTTCCGCCCTTGATGACGCCGATGTTGAAGGTGCACTTCGGCTCGGCGGGCACTTCGACCTGATCGATTTTGGCGCCGGCGCGGCAGAGGACGTGAATGGCGGAACCCGCAATGCCGAACTTGTGCAGGCTGTGTCCGCCGGGCCCCGTGAAGGTGATGCGAAAGCGCTTGCAGCCGACGCTTCCCTTGAGAATGCGCGTGACGGCGGCGGAGTCGATGGCGATGAAGCCGTCGTAGTCGTTGGGAGCGGCCCAGAGCGCCTTGCTGCCGCGAAGGTCGCCGTTGCCTTCCTCGCCCACCGTTCCGACGAGCACGATGTCGCCGACGGTTTTCAGACCGTGTCTGACCGCCGTGCGGCAGATCTGCAGCAGCGCCGCAAGGCCGCAGGCGTCGTCGGAAATGCCGGGGCCGTAGAGCATGCTGCCTTCGCGGCGGACCGTGCAGTCGGTGCCTGCCGGAAATACGGTGTCGAGATGCGCCGCGATGACGAGCACGGGGCCTTCGCCCGTGCCGCGCAGGCGGCCGATCACGTTGCCGGTCGGATCGATCGTGACGTCGGAAGCGCCTTCCTTTCGAAGCATCTCGGCGAAGTGCTCGCCGCGGGCGGTCTCGCCGAAGGGCGGCGAGGGAATCTGGCTCAATTCGGTCTGCTGGGCAATGCGCAGTTCGTGCTCGGCTTCAATATCGCGCAGCGCCGCTGCGACGGCTTCATTGCCCGCAATGCCGGCTGCTGCTTCCAGGGCGTCTTTGCGCCACTGAGGGACTGAGGACTGGGTCATGTCGGTTCTCCTTTGTGGTTCTGACGGCCGACCGGAAGACCGGCGGCCGTGTCCGTCATTTCATCGAAAAAGGATCGGCCGGTCAAGCCTCCCAATGATTGATGCGCGGGTAAACCCCGACGACTTCCGTGCCGTTTTCAACGGCGTGATAGCGGTCGAAGGCCGCACCCGTCGGACAGGCATGGTTGGGCAGAATGCGGAGGCGGCGTCCGAGCGGGAATTCCTTCGGATCGATCGGCGCGCCGTCGCGGCGGGAAATGATGCCGTGCTCCTGATTGGCGTCCGAGACCCAGTAGTCGGGCATGAGACGGCCTTCTTCATCGCAGACGGCGCCGTAGCCCCAGTCGACCGCCTGTCTGGCCGTGCCGCGGTCGCGGCTCATGGCCATCCAGCCGCCGTCGGTGATGAGCCAGCCTTTTTCGGTCTGACGTCCGATGACCTGAACCAGGACGGAGAGCGAAATGTCGCCGATGCGGCAGGCGCCGAGTCCCGCCATGAAGAGGTCTCCCACGCTGCCGACGCCCGAGCGGATCTCGGTCACGCCCGAGGCATCCTGACAGGCCATGAGGGTCGGGGTCGAGCCGATCGAGACGATGCGGATGCCGTAGCCCTCGCCGCGGAGCTTTTCGGCAACGCTGACGACCGCCTGCACCTCGTTCTGAGCGGCGCGGATGCGGTCGGCTTCGCTGGCGAGCGCATAGCTGCCGCCCGCATGGGTAAGCACGCCGACGAGTTCGGCCCCGTCCCTGATCGCCCGTGCGACGTCGCTCACGGCGGGATCGTCGGGCCGGAGTCCCGAGCGGTGACCGTCGCAGTCGATTTCAATCAGCACGCGCAGGGCGGCGCCGTTTTCGCGGCACCAGCGGCTCACGGCCTCCGCCGCCTCGACGCTGTCGAGGATCACCTTGACGTCCGCGCCCCGGCGGTTGATCGCATGGATGCGGGGCAGTTTCGAAGGCACGATTCCCACGGCGTAGATGAGGTCGGTGATGCCGGCGCCTGCGAAGTATTCGGCTTCCTTCAGCGTGGAGACGGTGGCGGGACCTGCGGGGGAGGCCGTCTGCAGACGGGCGACGTCGAGCGACTTGTGGGTCTTGAGGTGCGGACGCCAGACGACGCCGAGCCGTCGGCAGACTTCCTGGGCGCGGCGGATGTTGGCGGTGAGAATCTGCCGGTCGAGTAGGGCGGCCGGCGTATCGAGATCGTAAATCGTAGTCATGGATAGACTAACTCCGAAGTCGGAGCGGGAGGAATCAAATGTCCACATTATGAAATCGGACCGTTTCGAAGTGAATGATTCTAAAATCAAAGCAGCTTTGATTTTTCATCAGAGATTTTTCATGGCCGACGATCTGCGCTTCTTTACTGTTCTTGCATCATCCTCAAGTCTTTCGGAGGCGGCGAACCGGCTGGGTGTCACGCCTGCGGCGGTGTCGAGGCATCTTCGCTCGCTCGAAGAGCGGCTCGGAACGGTGCTGGTCGCGCGAAACAGCCGGCGGATGACGCTCACCGAAGCCGGACGCCGCTATCAGGCGGGATGCGCCGATCTGCTCGGAAGACTGGAGGAGCTTGAGGAAAACGTCGGCGGCAGAAACGATCATCCGCACGGGCTGATCCGCATCAATGCGTCCTACGGCTTCGGCCGTGCCGTGGTCGCGCCGGCGGCTGCTGTCTTTTCGGAACGCTATCCCGACGTTGCGGTCTCGCTCCTTCTCACCGATGCGGCACTCGATCTGGTCGCGGAAAAGTGCGATCTCGGCATCCACGTCGGTGAGCTTCGCGAGAACCGGTATCACGCCAGACGGCTTTTCATCAACCGCCGCTATCTTGCGGCGAGCCCTGGCTATCTGGAGGAAGCGGGCGTACCTCACTCTCCGGCCGAACTCTCGGAATTCCGGACTATCGACATCGCGGAGGACGGCTCGTCGGCCGGCGTCTGGCAGCTGATGCACGGCACGCACCGGCAGCGAGTCAAGGTGCGGCCGCTGCTTACCACCAACTCGAGCGAAGTGGCGACCGACTGGGCGGCGGCCGGCAGAGGCATCGTGCTTCGCAGCCGCTGGGCGCTGACGCCCTATCTTGAAAGCGGCGCGCTCAGAATCATTCTTCCCGAATGGACGATGCCGAGCGACGCCTTTGCCGTCTATGCGGTGAAGCAGCTCAGCACCGGCGCCCGCTTTTTTCTGGACTTCTTTGTATCCTATGTCAAGGAGCGCGGGCTGAGCTGACAAATAAAAGGGACGATCCGAAGACCGTCCCTCGGCACTGTCCGATGCGGCCTCAGCCGGAGGCCGCAGCCGTGCAGCGTTTAAAGCAGATGCTTGCCGTCGCGCGAGCCGGAAGCCTTGACGTCGGCGGTTTCAACCGGAACGGCGTCAAAGCCGACCACTCGGTGACCGTTGATCTGCGTATAGAGCCACAGATCCATCACGGCGCCCGGCACCGCGCCCTTGGCGAGGTCCTTGGCCTTGAAGGTGAAGACCACGTCGGTGATGCCGTCGCCGTTCACGTCCTTGTATTCCATCGTCTGAGCGGCCGCGAAGTTCTTGAACTGACGGCGGCTGTTGAGCTGGTTGGCGCTCATGCCGGCGCGAGTGGCGCTCTTGTTGGCCGAGAGCACGGAGTGCGTCTTGGAGCCGAGAAGTGCGAAGGTAACGGCCTCTTCCGTATCGGCCTTGACGACCTTGTCGAGGATCTTCACCTGCATCGGCATCAGACGGGCGTTTTCAGCCTTCATGTCGGCGAGCACCTTCTGATAGGCCTTGACGTTGTAGTCGTGGAGGAAGGCCGTGCGGGCGTCGCCCTTCAGTCGGGCGGCCTGCTTCGTGATGTCCGCGCGTTCGGCGAGGAAGGCCTTTTCGATGGTCTGAATCAGCTCGGTGCGGTGAGCGATTTCACTGCCGCGCAGGTAATCGATCGCGTTCGTGCCGGCGCTGAAGACGCTGTGCGGCGCGAAGTCGGCTCGGAAGTCGAACATGGCGGGCGTGCCTGCGAAGTGTTCCTTCGTGGCGGTCACGGGATCCGTGAAGGCGGTGCCTTCAGCCGGTCGGGCCAGCGGATAAAGCGGAATGTAGACCGACTGGCACGGACGGCCGAGCGTCTTCCAGGCTTCAGTAAGGGTCGGGTCGGCCGTCAGGTTGTAGACGATCGAGTCGTGAGAGGTCGTGCGGCAGATGCCTTCGGACTGGCTGTGATAGAGCTCCTGATCCTCGCCGATGTAGGACTCGTGCTGACGCAGGAAGGCCATGGCGTCGCTTACGCCGAGCTTGCGCTCGACCGTCACGCTGTACGGGAACTGTTCGGGATCGTTGAGCTCCTTCCCGGTCAGGAACTTCCAGGCGATGACGTTGCGGTTGGCGTTCCAGCGTTCATGACGAACGCTCTGCTGAGCCACCACCTTGCGCCAGTTGAAGATCGGATCGCCGGCCTTGTGACGGCCGTCCTTCACGGCGCGTTCGACCTGCTTGGGTTCAACCAGCCAGTGTTCCTTGTCGTTGAGGTCGACCTTGTCCATCGAGAAGGCGTTCGGAATGTAGACGACCTCGTCGTCGCGCACCTTGTGGGCGGCCCAGGAATTGCCCTGATGGATGGCGATCTGCCAGGCTTCCTTGGCGTCGGCGATCGTGTAGGTGCGCCCTTCGTGGAAGTAGCCGTATTCGTTCAGCAGTTTGACGGCGATGTCGACGCCTTCACGGGCCGAATGAGCGCGTTCGGCGATGAGGCGGCGGATGCCGTAGCCGATGCCGCCGTCCTTTACCTCCATACGGTCGGCGTCGAAGATTTCGCCGCACCAGTTGGTGGCGACGGCGACGCCCGCGTCATTGAAGAAGCCGTCGGCAAACGAAGCGCCGTCGGGCACGAAGGTCTGCGTCCAGTAGAAGCCCAGCGTTTCCTCCACCTGGGGAATCGCAGCGGCGAACTTTTCAAACTTCAGCATTTCGCCCGCCTTGTGCTTGGCGGGCGGCATGTAGTGCTGCATGTTGAAAAGGCGGCCGCCGTTGTCCTCGTTGTGGGCGACGATGATGTTGCCTGTTTCGGAAACGGCTTTGCCGATGATGAGCGTGCTGCAGGCACTGGCGGTGCCGACGGCGGTGAGCGTCAGCGCGGCAGCGAGAAGGGTCTTCTTAAACATAGGATTTCTCCGTGAAAGGGCCGGAAATGAGCAAAGTCAGCAGGGGCTTCGCTTGGTCGGGCGAAGTCTAGTCAGGCGGTGAAACGCTCGGCTATGCGGGTTTGCCCGAAGGGAACGCACGCAGCCTTCAGGGTTAACGCTGTGTTTTCAGGAGAACTTTTTCAGCAAAAGGATTCTCGGAGAGAGATGGCGCGGACTGTTTTGAAAAAACTCTGGCATGTTCGGTAACAATTCCGGCGTATTCATGAACGGTTTCGGAAAACTCGGTGCGTTCTTGCACGACGGCGCTTCTGAATGAAAACGATCAGGTCTTCCCGGTCGTCTGAACAAATCGGGAAGGCTCTGCGCGGGAGCACGGCCGGGATTCTGGTTCTGTTCGTCAGCTTCAGCACCGAGCCGTCTGTTTCTTCGCCGGGCGCCCATGCGCTATCATGACCCATATCTGTAACTGTCGAAAGTGCGCCTTCGTGTTTCAACACGGAGGCTAGACCGGAAACGACCGATGTTTGTGAAAAAAATGCTGACGGGCGCCTGCGCGCTCGCGCTGAT
>JAXEEN010000161.1:0-11075 GCA_034104065.1 Sutterella sp. | reverse complement strand
CTTCAGAACAATCCCGACGGCAACCGTGCCGTCAGACTCCGGCTGATGCAGGCCGTCGCCTCGTCCCTTCAGGCCGATCAGGCCACCCGCAACGAGGTCATGCGCTTCGTCGCGGACCGTCTCGGATTCCAAACGCGTCTCAGCGGCGATCATCTTCAGATTTCATTCGCCGAGAACGGTCCCGACGGCGGACAGCGGACCGATGCGCCGCTCGAACGGCGAACGGTCCGCAATATTCTTCGGGTCGTGAATTCACCGGAACTTCAGACGCTTCTTCGCACCGACGGCGACACGTCGATCGCAGGCGGCACGTCCGAAGAAAGAGCGCAGCTTCTTCACGTGCTGCAGAACAAAATCCACGGGCTCGACATGAAGTCGCTGCCGCTCAGCAGCATGTCGAACCATGCGCTTCGGGAACTCGGCCGCCGCATTCTCGAGAGATCCATTGTCACGAACATCGACGCCCGTGCGTTCGCGTCCGAAGCGGCGAAAAAGAACCTGATCAACACGACGGATGCGCTTCTCGGCTACAAGGCCATGCTTAAGACCGATCAGACCGTGCTGAAGGCGCAGATTTCGCTGCCGTCGGACCGGGCCGTCCGTCCGCAGCGCGAACCGGTGACACTCCCCCGGAACGCCCCCAACCCCTCGGCGCCGCAGGCCGAAGCGCCCAAGTCCGGCGGTCTTTTCGGCGGTCTGATGAGCTTCATGAATGCCGGCCGCGACGTTCAGATCACCCAGACGCGTCTCGACGGCCTGATGAAGGGGCCGGATGCCGGCTGTCAGGCGCTTGTCGACAAATTCCGCGACGATCTTTTCGATGCGCTTGCACCTGTTAAGCAGGAAGGCGTGCCGGAACTCCCCTCGGCATCGATCCGCCGCTGCCTTCTCAGCAATCTTGATGCGGTCACGCTGATTCTCTGCCAGCCCGAGGAACTGCTTGCCAAACTCTCCGGCGGCGAAGGTTTCCGTCCCTTTGTCGACGCCGTGCAGGGAATGATCGCCGAGAACGCCCCCGATGCCGTCAGGAATCTGCTCAGCGCCAGAAACATGGGGCTGATCGAAGGCCAGATCAAGAGCGCGCTCTCCGATCCGTCAAGCGTGATGTATCAGAGCGATGAAACGCTCAGCGGGGTCCGCGCCGCCATCATCGAAACCCTGGTCGACGACATCGGACGCGAGGGTTTCGGGATCGCCGCCGAAGCGTCCAAATCGCTTGCCAAAGTCGATGCCGAAGCCATGCGAAACTTCCTGGCCGACATGGTTCTCGATCAGCAGACCTGGATTCACGACTTTTCCGAGAAGCCCGGCGAACGTCTTCGCGCGACGCTGATGCGTCACTTGGACGCCGTGACGGTCATGCTCTGCGAGCCCGAACGCGCGAAGGCCATGCTTTCCGGCCCCGCCGCCGAGATGATCGATCAGGCCGTCGGCGCCATCAGGGCGCATTTCGGCGAGGGCGATTTCGAACAGTATCTTTCGCCGACCACCGCTCCGATCGTGCGCGCCAAGGTCGAGCACATGCTGACCGGCATGCCCGGAGAAACGCTTCAGACGGTCGAGGACACGATTTCCAACATTACGAAGACGTCCTGCGCCAAAGTCCAGCAGATGGCGAGCCATGCCTTTGAAAAAATGATCGCCGGCGAAAGTTCGGGCAGCATGGAGAACGTCGAGCAGAGCGTCGCCGAAGAAGAGGCGAAGCTCGCGCGGATCGATGCCTTCCTGGCGGGCCTCCCGCCCGAACAGGCTGAAGAGTTCAGGGTCTACCGCGACATGGGCGTTGATCCGAACGAAGCCTTCTATGAGTATTTCCGCGCCCACGACGAGGAACTCGAAAGTCTGGGTCTGTGCGAAGCCGATACCTTCGAAATCCGCCGGGTCCTCATCAAGCTGGCCGCCGAGGAGCCGGTGATCAGCAATCACGTCTTTCTTAAAGGGCGCCCGTTCCTTGAAGCCGTCCGTGCGTTCGCGCAGGAGCAGGGGCTCAGCATGGAGCCCGTCCCCGCTCAGGAAGCCATCGGCGAGAAGACGCTCGAGGAGCTCGTCGGCAGCGGCGCGCTGGACACCAAAAACGGCTACGGCCGCTTCATGGTGAGCGTCATGAAGAAGTATTTCGCCGGCGTAAGCGAGATCGACCAGCGCTCGATGCTCGCCTCCATGATCCGCTTCGGCAGCGAAAAACCGCCCGTCGAGGGCGAAACCGATCAGCAGAGAACGGACCGCGAGACCGCCAATCTCGCCCTGCAGCTCGGCGCCCTCTTCAAGGGCGCGGGTCCGATCATGCAGAAGCTTCTGCAGCAGCTCGGCTCCTCCAAGGTCGCCCCCGAGTTCAAGCTCGCTCTTGAAGACATGAAGTGCAATCTGCTCCCGATTCCCGACGACATCGTGAGACTGGAGCTCAAGGGCGTCATCGACCGCTCGGGCGGCGAGATCACGGCGATCCGCGTCGACAAGTCCCTCGGTGCGGCTTCGGTCGGCCAGACGTTCCTCTGCACGATCACGGACAAGGACGGCGGCGAACGGCAGGCGGTGATCAAGATTCTTCGTCCCGACGCCGCCAACCGCATGGAGCGCGAAAAGGCGATCTTCCTCAAGGCTGCCGAAGAGATTCCCGGCATGAAGGATACTTATCTCAGCCGTCTTGAGCGTCTTCAGGAAGAGCTCGATCTGCGCATTGAAGCCGGCAACGTGAAACTCGGCGCCGCGTACGACAAGACCCTGAAGATCGGCAAGGAGCAGTTGACCGACGTGCATGCCATGAAGCTCGATCCGTCGATCCCGACGACCAAGACCGTCATGGTCCTCGAACGCGCGCCCGGCAAGACCGTTTCGGACTACATGGCCGAGAACAAGGTGCTGCTTGAAAAGATTTCCGGCGAACTGAAGACCGAAGGCACCGTGAGCGGACAGCTCGACAGGCTGCGCCAACTGGACGAACTGCGGGCCGATGTTCTCGAGAAGCAGAAGCAGCTTCTTCATCTGAGCTACAAATGGGTCGACGAAGGCCTATTCAAGGACGGTTTCTATCACGGCGACCTTCACGCCGGGAACATCATGATCGACACCCGCAAAGGTGCTGAGAAGAATTCCGGTCTCACCGTGATCGACTTCGGCAACGCCACTCAGCTCTCGTCCGCCGATCAGCGCAGGATCATGCGCATGGTCTACGCCGCCCGCAAGGAAAACGCGGATCTGTTCCTTGAGAACTACCGCAAGCTGATGAAGCCCGAAAATCATGCGTCTTTCGACGCCGGACTGACAACCGCCCGCGAGTACATCGCCGCCATCTTCGCCAAGGGAACCGAGAACGATGTCGGTCGGCGCGTAAGCGCAGCGCTGATGCAGATGCAGAAGCTCGGACACGAACTGCCCGGGTCGGTCTTCAACTTCTCCCAGTGTCAGATGCTCATTCAGGGGACGGTCGACCAGATCAACGAGCAGATCAAGACCATTGACGATCTGCGCGGCGAAATCGCCGTCACGCTCAACACGGCGGCGAGCGGGACGACGGCGGAAAGAATGCTCGAATCCCTGAAGAAGGATCTGGAAGCGGGCGATTCCGAAAGCGTGCTCGGCAAGTACGACCTCATCGCCCAGGACTACCGGGTGCAGTCCCATGCGCTTCGCGACGCCGCGCGCATCATTCAGAGCTATCTGACGCAGATCGACGAAAAGCCCGACGAGACGGTGCTGAAGTATTCGAAGCTGCCCGGCGAACTCCGCGCGGTGCTCGAAAGCTTCGGCGGCACGGAGTCGACCGTGTCGAAGGCGCGCCTGACGGAAATCATGGTCGACTTCAGCACGGCGGCCGCCCGCTATGACACCTTCGTCCACTGCTGGACCAAGCTTGCCGATGCCGAAAAGGCGGAACCCGGCGCCATTCTCGGCCTGATCGGCGCACGAACCGAAACCCTTGCGGAACAGGGCCGGATCGGCATGCTGAAGACTCAGTGCGCCAACGTGAAGGCCGACATCGCCGACATGCGGCGCAAGCTCGCCCGGGTTCCCGACGGCGCTTCCCTGGTGCCCGGTCCCAACATTCCCCGTGCGGCGCGCGAGGCCATGAGTCTCGGCCGTCCGATGAGCAAGGCCGAAGCCCTGGCCCGTCTCGACGAACTGATGCAGCGGACCGATCTGCCGGCCAAGGTGTCCCGCGCCGTCGGAACGGCGTACAGCAATGTCCGGATCGAACCCGACGAGACGGTGATCCGGGACGTGATCATTCTTCCCAATTCGGTGCCGTTCCCGGAAGACCGGCCCTTTACGAAAGCCGGCATCTCCGAAGCCGTTCAGAACCGTCTTGCGGCCCTGGAAGGCAGTTCGGGCAACGAGGCCGAGACCGAACGCGCCGAACTTCGCGGCATCCTGACCCGCATTTCGGGCTACGCCGACGACGATTATCTCGGGTCGGTTCCGAATCCGGGCGAATCCCTCACCGAACTGCTGAAGGAAAAAGGACTGGCGAAACCGACCGACAGGGCCTCGTTTGCGGCTCTGCTCGACAGGCTCGGCCGTGAAACGGACGAAATGGAAGCCTCGGTCGCCGTTCTCGAAAAGGAAAACGAAGCGCGCAGACAAAAGCTCGACAAGTCCTCCCTCGGCGACTTTGCCCAGGCCGCCGCCGACTGTGCTCAGAGCGACGTGACGTTCAGCAGGGACTACGGCGTCGGGACCTATCCGAAGTTCGACAAAGTGCCCACGCCTGTGCCGGAAACCTTCGTCGACACGATGCAGACGGTGATCGCAGCCAACGCCTTCAAGGCCGGACGCGCCGTCGGCGTGTTCCAGGGCATCCGCGCGTTGGTAAGCTGATTCCGTTCCGCACGGCGTTCGCTCTGCCCTGCGCCGCGCGAACGGAGTCCCGGCCGACTTTTTAACGACGATTTTTTCAGGAACTGATCCGACGATGAACGCCTTATCCGACCGTTTTGCCGAACTGACCGACGGATTCGCCCGCGAGGCCGGCCTGCCCTGCGTGATTTCCGACGACGGGCGCACCGCCGAACTGGCGCCCGAGGGCGTTCACGTGCATCTGGCGTGCGCCGAAGAAGCCGGTCTCGTTTATTTTCAGGCGGGCTGCGCGCTGGCGCCCGCGGAAAACGATCCCGATCGGGCACGGTTTCTCGCGAAGCTGCTGTCGGCCAACAATCTCTTTGCCGGCACGCAGGGCTTTACGCTTGGTCTGGACGGCGACCTGGTCACCGTTCAGTACGCCTGCGAAATCGCACCGCTTGATGCAGAACGTTTTTCCACGCTGATCCAGAATCTTCTCACGGTCTGCGCCGACT
Organism: Sutterella sp.; assembly: GCA_034104065.1. Taxonomy (GTDB): domain Bacteria; phylum Pseudomonadota; class Gammaproteobacteria; order Burkholderiales; family Burkholderiaceae_F; genus Sutterella. The sequence continues at coordinate 5,784 of JAXEEN010000161.1, read as the reverse complement.
GGTCGGTGCGGCTCGGCTCGGCCGACGATGCCGTGCCGCCCGGCTCAGCCATGCTTCCCGACGGTCTCTCCGTCTGACTCAAGGATTTTCACCATGCTGATTGACAATGCCGTTCAGCTTCAGAACGAGATTTCACGAAATGCGTACTTCACGCTGGGTCGTGACGGCAGCATTCGTACGCAGAGTGCATTGGCCCGCTTCTTTCAGAAGATCGGCGACATCTTCCGCAGCGCCGAAGCCGTCCGCGCGCGCGAAGACCGCCTTCAGGCTGCCATTGCCCGGATGCTTGACGGCGGCTCGCCCGTCAATCCGTCCAAAACGGTTCTCGAACGGCGGACGATGCCGAACGAGGCCCCGGCGCCCGCAGCGGGCGCCGGCCTTCAGACGACGGCCCGGCTGCGCATGAGCGACCATATCCTGCCATTTGCTTCGTCCTACGTGTCCAAGAGCTGCGGCGGTCTTTCCCACGAGGATCAGAACAGACTGCTTGCCGCCGTGACGGCGCACCTGCGCGGCTTTCCCGAACTGGAAGCCGCCGCCGGCGATCTTGAGGGCCTGCGCCGGATCGTGGAGGAAACCGTGGACAACATGAAGTCCGAAGGTGCCTACCGCGCGGCCCCGGGCACGTCTTCCCAAAATCCGACCGTCGTTTCGCAGCCGCAGCCTCAGTCTGTCGCCGTGTCTTCGGCGCCGGCAGGCTCATCCGCCCCGCAGAATGCGCCGGTCCGTCTGACCGATCAGATCGCGCCGCTCACGTCGGCCTTCGTCGCGCAGACCTGCGCCGATCTGACGTTCTCCCAGCGCAGCAGCCTGATCGCCGACGTGACGGCTCAGCTGAAGGCGTACCCCGGCCTTGAATCGGCCGCCGGCAATCTCGAGGGGCTCAGAACCTTCGTGAAAAACTGCGTCGAGATGCTGAGACCGCCCGCTCTGCCTCCCTATGCGCCGCGCGCCGTTCCGCAGCAGCTCAACGAACTTCGCGGCATCACCCGAGCGTCTGTTGATCCGCACAGCGTGATGCGCCAGGGCACCAACTGCTGCTTCATGGATTCGGTCGTCAACGGCATGCTCCAGTCGCCTTCCGGCAGACGGATGCTCGGCGGCATGCTGCAGAACGACGGCAGCATGGTGATCAGAGGGCAGCGTCTGCCGATGCGGCCGGCTCAATCCGGTCTTTCGTCATTCGAAATGACGATCTCACAGTGTCTGAAGTCGGACGGCGCCTGGCGTCCGGGTCTGATGGGCGACGCCTCGGAATTCGCCATGGGTCTGGGCCTGCATCAGGATTTCTTCATCGGCAGCAACGGCGCCTACCTGCTTTCAGGGTTCGATGAAACCGAGGCTGTTCAGGAGATGCTTCGCGGAGACCGGCTGATGCTGATTCATCAGGGCAACCATTATCGGACCGTTCTCGGCGCGAACGACGGTCGTCTTCTTCTCATGGATTCGAACCGCAGCCCGACCGTCTACGAAGTCCCGTTCAGCGCCCTGACCGATGCCAGACTGACGGTACTCGACTACCCGCCGCAGTACCGGGCCAATCCCTGAGATACGTCAGGCCGGGCCGTTCTCTTCATCGAAGCGGCCCGACGATCGGACGGATACTTCCGACGACGGTCGACATCAGCCGGGCAGCGCCCGGCTGATCTTTTTCTGGGACTGGCATTTCATCGGCATTCGGTGCAAGATGTCATCTGGTCCCGGCAAATCTTCCTCCCTTCCCCATGTATTCCATCGACCTTTCCTACAGCATCGTCCCTTCCGAAGCGGCCCAGACCGGCTTCGGCAATCCGCTCATCCGCGAACTGGAGGCGATCGAGTCCGAAAAGTCGCTCAAGATGGCTGCTCAAAAGCTCGGCGTCTCCTACCGCTACTTCTGGGGCCAGATCGAATTCTGGGAGGAGAAATTCGGTCAGAAGCTCGTCATCCGCGAACAGGGCCGGCCCGCGCAGCTCTCTCCCCTCGGCACGAAGCTCCTATGGGCGGAAAAAAGCGTGATGGCGCGCTACAGCGTGCAGATTGAGAAACTCCGCACCGAACTCGCCTCGGCCGTGGCGGCCGCCTGCGACCCCAATGCGGACATCATCACTGTGGCGGGCTGCTATGATCCCTGGCTCTCCAAACTGCCGGCAGCCCTCTTTTCCGACGGCATCATCGCGGACCTGAAGTTTTCGACGAGCCGCGAAGGTCTGGTGTCCCTGCATGCCGGCGAAGCCGACATGGCGGGCTTCAACTTTCCCCGCGGTTCCGGGCCGGACAGTACGGCTGCCGGGACTTTTGCGCACCTGATCGATCCCGCATCGGTCGGCCTCTGCCGCTTTGCCTCCCGCACGCAGGGACTGGCCGTGGCGGCCGGGAATCCCCTCGGCATCGAACAGCTCTCGGACGTGATCGACCGGTCCCTTCGCTATGCCGGGCGTCCGGTCGGCACCGGCACGCACGTCCTTCTGCGCGACCTCCTCGGCCGGGAAGGCCTTCCGGGGGATCTGCTCGACGGCACCAAGATCGTCGAAACATCCCATCGCGGCGTGGCGCTTGCCGTTGCCAGCGGACGCGCCGACGCGGGGCTCTGCGTAGCCGACGCCGCGCAGGCGGCGAGAATCGACTTCGTGCCGCTTGCCGTCGAGGACTACTATCTCGCCTGGCGGCTCGACCGCGTGCCGGCTTCCCTGCCCCGTCTGCTGAAGCACCTGCGGACGGCCCAGTGGCAGATGACCGCCTCCGCCTTCGCGGGCATGTCGGGCGAAGACTGCGGCGCCTGCGTCGATCAGAAGCAGGCATTCGGCTGGTGGTCCTGACGCCTGTGCACCGAGACCGTGCCGGCCTGCACCGATGCGGCCGGCTTAAGACAACAGCCTGTAGGCAGAATGCCGCATTTCTTAAATCGTTTTCCGAGCCCTTTGCCTCCCTTCGACCTGCTTTTCTAGTTCCTACGGCGTAGTTTTTTCCGTTTGGCACGGTCGTTGCTTTCCTGAAGGATGATCTTTTCATTCTTTACGGGAGAACTATCGTGGCTGACGCTGTCCTTGCCGCCCCTGCCGCGGCCCCCTCGACGCCCGTCGGTTCGGGCTTTTTCAAGCATTTCGGCCTGATCATCGGTCTTGCCGCCCTGGCCCTCGTCTGCTTCGCCCCGGTCCAGCCAGGTCTGTCCGAGGCCGGACAGCGGATGATCGGCATCATGCTCTTCGCCGTCATCGTTTGGGCTTCCAATGCGGTCTCCTATCCGGTGTCCGCCGGCGTCATCATGGCGCTGATGGCCGTCCTCATCGGCTTTGCGCCCAAGCCCGGCACGGAAACGCTGTTCGGCACCTCGGCCGCCCTCAAAATGGCGCTTGCCGGCTTTTCCTCGCCCGCCTTCTGCCTCGTCGGCGCGGCGCTCTTTCTCTCCGCCGCGATGACGAAGACCGGGCTCGACAAGCGCATCGCGCTGGTGATTCTTTCGCGCATCGGCGCTACGCCCGGACGCGTGGTCCTCGGCATCATTTTCTGCGGCTTCATTCTGTCCTTCTTCGTTCCGTCGACGACGGCCCGCGTCGCCTGTCTGGTCCCGATCGTGATCGGCATGGTGCGAGCCTTCGGCCTTTCGGTCACGTCGCCCTTCGCCGGACTTCTGATGATCACCGTCGCTCAGATCGATTCCGTCTGGAACGTCGGCATCAAGACGGCCGCCGCGCAGAACATGGTCGCCGTCAACTTCATCCGCGACATCACGGGCACGGATATTTCCTGGACGGAGTGGTTCACCGCAGCAGCGCCCTTCGCCGCGCTGATGTCCGTCGCCCTCTTCTTTGTCGTCACGAAGATGGTGAAGACCGGCGTCACTGAAATTCCCGGCGGACGCGACGCCGTCAGGCGCAGTCTGAGCGAACTCGGCCGCCTCAGCGCCGACGAACTGAAGCTTCTCGTCGTCTCCTGCGTGCTCCTGTTCCTCTGGATCACGGAAAAGAAGCTTCACCCCATCGACACCACGACGAGCACGGTCTGCGCCATTGCGCTCCTGATGCTGCCCGGGATCGGCGTCATGGACTGGAAGAGCGTCGTCGGCAAGATCAACTGGGGCACCGTGCTGCTCTTCGGCGTCGGCATCTCGCTCGGTTCAGGCCTTCTCTCGACCAAAGCCGCCCAGTGGCTTGCCGATACCATCGTGACCGCCTTCGATCTCTCCCATGCCTCAGGCTTCTTCGTGATTGCGGTGATGGCGCTCTTTCTGATCGTGATTCACCTCGGCTTTGCATCGGCGACCGGTCTCGCATCCGCCGTGATTCCGATCATCATCGCCGTCTGCTCGGCTCTGCAGAGCCCGGACATCAACGTGATCGGCATGACCATGATCCTGCAGTTCACCGTGAGCTTCGGCTACATCCTGCCGGTCAACGCACCGCAGAACATGATCGCCTATTCCACGGGCTCCTTCTCGGTCCCGACCTTTGCCAAAGTCGGCGTTGTTCTGACGGTCATTGCCTACGCGCTGATACTCCTTCTTTCCGCAACCTACTGGCACTGGCTCGGTCTTGTCTGATTGTTCGGAGACTGCTGCAGCAAAAATCGAGGGGCTTTTCCGGTTGGAAAGGGCCCTCTCGGTATTGTGCGGCTTTGATTCGAATCAGCGATCACCGACACGAGCCCTCTCCGTTGCGGGATCAGGAGCCGTGCGATTCGACTCATCCGCTGTCTTAACCTGAATGCTGAAAGTCCACTTCCCAAAAACGTCGCTCAGCACCAACCTGAACTCGCGAGCTTCGCCTCAGGCAGCAATGGCTAATTTCGATTGCTTCGAGAGACGTTTTTGATTTTTCAAGATGCAATTCCCCCAACCCCCGATTGCGGCACTGTGAGTCGGGGACGCTCGGGCCGTCTTATATCGGGATGCTGAACATCGTGAGAAAGCCGGCCTCGTCGTGCAGGTGAGCGGGCAGCGTGAGAACGACCCGTTTTGAGGAGACGGCGATTTTTGCCGTGACACAAATGCTGTCTCGGCGGAAGGTGCGGACGGTCTGCTCAACGTCCTTTTTCTTCGTCTCGGAGCTCCGTTTCAGGCCGAACGTTCGAAATCTCCGAGCGATTTTCATAATCATCTGACAGAACATCGCAAGAATCATGCGGTAGCAGTTGGCAGTGAATTTCGAGGCACTGGCACGGGCACCAAAGCACTCTGACTTGAACTCGCCGATCCAGCGCTCCATGTTTGCCCTTCCGCAGTACGTCTTCTCGTAGAGCTTTTCATTCGAAATCGCCGAAAGCTCTCCGCAGAAGCCGGGATGGTTTCTGTCTGTCGTGTGGACGATGTTTGTTTGAATCAGACGGAGATCGCCCTGAGACGCGCCGTTTAGGTACTGCCTTCTGGCAACGATGCGTCGTTTCCTGCTCCACTTCTTCACGTGATAGTCGACCGTGCCGATCAGGCGGAGTGATTGACCCGAATCGGTATAGCAATCAACTTTCTTGGCCTTGGCGTACTTGATAGGAAGAGATTCCGTTTTCTTGTTCGGCGAGAGACCTGTAACGTACTTGATGCCGTTGGCATCGCACGTATCAATGAGAAACTTTGAGTTGAAGCCGGCATCGCCGCGCAGAACGATGACGTAATCAGGGAAGAGCGCCTGAAGCCGGCCGATCAGTCGCCTGAACTGATGCTCAAGCACTTTGCGGGCGTCCTTGGTTCCTCCGGCTCCGAACACAGCGATCGGATACCCGTGCAGATAGCAGAGAACCGGTGCCAGACAGCAGATGCCGTAATGACCGTTGTATGACTTCTCTTCCTGATTTCCATACAGCTCAACAAAT
>JAXEEN010000160.1:0-8236 GCA_034104065.1 Sutterella sp. | reverse complement strand
CCGGACCGGCAGCCCTGGCGTTTTCCCAGGCCTCGCGGATCGCGGCGAAGCACCTGCTCGACCGTCAGCTTGAGCTCGGGCGGCACGAGGCTGTTCTTCACGGCCGTCATCGGCCCGCCGATTCCCCCGATGTTTCACCCGCCCCGCCGTCTCATTCTGAAAGTGTCCGACCTCCTGAATTCCTTCTCCTGCAGCGGATCATGCTTCACTCTCCTGTGCCGAATCCTCTGACGGCCGTTTTCTCAGCGTTCTTGCCGTCGTACGAAACGCCTGCCCTCGAGCCGTTTCCGTTCGCCGATTCAAATCTCGGAAAGGCAAACGGCAGCTTATGCCTTCAGCCGATGAAAAAGCCCCGGCGGACACACTGCCGCGCCGGGGCTTGATCGGGCCGGAGCCCGACAGGCGGTTATCCGCTCAGCGATTCATCAGAGCGCTGCGGCATTTCGGCCCGCGATGCGGCCGAAGAGCAGGCAGTCGACGATCGACACGGTGCCCAGACGCACCATGCCGTGCACGCCGCCGCAGATTTCGCCGGCGGCGAAAAGTCCGGGAATCGGCTTCAGATCGTTGCCGAGCACCTCGGCCTTCGGCGTGATGGCCAGACCGCCCATCGTATAGTGCACGCGCGGCCAAAGACGGACCGAATAGAATTTTCCGGCGTTCTTCTTCGTGTCGTCGAAGATCTTGGCGCTGAACTTCGGATCCTTCTTCGCTTCGATCGCGGCGTTCCACTCGCCGAGCGTCTTCATGAAGGCATCCTTCGGGATCTTGTGGAAGTCCGCGAGGGCTTCCGCCGAATCGAACGCCTTGACGACGCCGTTCTGCAGACCCTTTTCGAGCGCGAAGGGCGGCACGTGGCCGACGTTGTCCTGACTCACGCAGAGCACGGCCGGATGGCCGGTCTTCACGATGGCGTCGGAGCGCACCTTGCGGTTGCCGGTTTCGTTCACGAAGCGCAGGCCGGTTTCCGGATCGACCATGAAGCCGTAGCCGACGACCGCTTCAACGATCTTCGGCGCGACGCCGAAGCCCGGTTCGTCGGGCGAGGTCCACGGACCGAGCTGAATCCAGTCCATCTGGATGTCGACGGCGCCGATGCGCTGGGCGGCCATCAGCGCGTCGCCAGTGGCGCCCGGCTGATTGGTCGACTCAAGCTGAGCGCCGAGACGCGGATCATGAAGGCTGCGAAGCGCCACGTTCTGCGAGAAGCCGCCGCCCGCGAGCACCAGACCCTTCTTCAGCCGGCATCTGATCAGGCGGCCGCTCTTTTCGTCGGGGAACTTGTAGCCTTCGCGAAGCACGGCGCCGACGACGCGGCCGTCTTCGAGAATGATGTCTTCAAGGCGCGTTCTGCTGCGGATGGTCACGCCGAGGCTCTTGGCCTTTTCGACGAGCGGCTTCACCAGCTGCGCGCCGTTCCCCTTCATGTAGGCGGCGCTGCGGGCAACGGAGTGTCCGCCGTGGAAGGCCAGACGGTCGAACTTCACGCCGATGTAGTCGCGCACCCATTCGTAGGTCGGGAGCGCGTTGTCGGCCACCACGCGGGCGAGTTCTTCATGGACGAGACCGCCGCCCGACCTCAGCATGTCGCGGTAGAGCTGGTCGGCCGAATCCTTGATGCCGGCCGCCTTCTGCAGGTCGCTGCCCGGCGCGGCGATGCCGCCGCCGCAAAGCAGAGAATTGCCGCCGAGAATAGCCATCTTCTCGACAAGCAGCACTTCCGCACCGGCATTGCGTGCTTCGATGGCCGCGCAGAGACCGGCATAGCCGGAACCGACGACCAGCACGCCGCAGGTCAGATCCCAGGTCTCAGCCTTGCCGGCAGCAAATGCGGTCTGAACGGCACCGGCGGCGGCAAGCCCGGCACCGGCCATGCCGATGGCGCGTCGGCGGGAAATATTGGTCATGGTTCTCTCCTTGATTCAGAGTCCTAAACACGACCATTCTCTGCCCGCCGCTTACGCGCGTAATTTAACGCGCATCAAAGCCGCTCACGGTGCTTTTGCCGGTCCGACAACGATGTTGAGCACCGGAATCTGCGAGTCCTTCAGACGGAGAGCCGAAGCCAGCGCCTCCGAGTCCATCGTGGCCCTCGGCACGCAGGCCAGACCGGCCGCAGCGCAGTAGAGAAGCGCATTCTGAGCCGCCATGCCGGCGTCGACCGCCGCAAAACGCCTCGGCATTTCTCCGTTCCCCGGCAGCTTCGAGACGTCGCTCACGTAAAGAAGACTCAGCGCCGCCGTATCGACGAAGTCCTGTCTGCGGGCGGGCGTCCCGGCGATGAATCCGAGCAGATTGCCTTCGGCCGCCGGCTCAAGCGCATGTCCCTCCGCGTCGTAGCGCCAGGCGCCCTTCGCCGTCACGAGATAAACGTCGACTTCCTGCCGGTTGAGCGCCGAGGGCGCCGTCCTGCGGCCGTCAGACCGATTGACGCCCGCCGAAGCCCAGAGCAGATCGGCAGCCGTCCGCGAAAAGGCAAGCTTCCGAATCACATCTCGGACCCGCCTTTGCAGACAACCGCAAACGACCGTCCGGCAGGCTGCTGCCGTTCCCGTCCCGTTCAGGGTCGGGCCTTTGCGCCGTGTTATGATTTCCCCTGTCCCCGTGTTCTTCAATCCGAAGCCTCGGTTCACCTCTCCGTTTTCTCCGGCTCATGATTCGCGTCATCCTTCGGCTCCTGACGATCTTCTGGCTTGCCGCCGCGTCCCTGACGACGGCCGCCGCCTCGCCGCTGAACGGAGAACACGGAATGCATGCCGCATCCGCGCCGCACGAAGTCTGCCTCCGATCAAATGGAGCCGCAGGCATGCCTTCCGCCGAAGAGCCCTGTCTTCTCTGCGGGGCCGGCGTTCACTGCTGCTGCGGACACCTCGCCGTGATACCCGCCGCCGAAGCCGTCATTCCGGCATCCTTCGGCCGCGAAGCCGCTTTTCCGGACGTCCCGGGCGGAATGATCCTGCCCGCCGTCAGCGAGATATTCAGACCGCCTCTCGTCTGAGCCTTCGGGCGTTTTCCGCCCTCAGCCCACGTAGCTCAGCTTCGCTGCCTCCCCGCCGTTTTCAGACATCCAGACTAGATAAGGAACGAATTTCATGCTTTCCCGCCGTCATCTTCTTCTCGCCGGTTCCCTCGCCCCGTTTGCCTCCTCCGCCTTTGCCGCGGCCCGAACCTATGCCGCCGGCAAGGACTATCTGACCGTCAGTCCGCAGGCCCCGAGCGCTCAGGGCAAAATCGAAGTCGTCGAATTCTTCGCCTACACCTGCCCGCACTGCCTGCAGTTCCAGCCGGTTTTCGAAGCCTGGGCGAAGACCGCACCCGAAGACGTCGTGATCCGCGTCTGTCCCGTCGCCTGGCAGCCGAAGTACCTGCCCTTCACGGAGACCTATTTCGCCCTTGCCGCGCTCGGTCTTCTTGAAAAGCACAGCCTGCCCTTCTTCGAAAGCGTCATCTATCAGACCCGCGAATACAACTACAACAACGCTTCCGCCGACATCCGCGCCTTCATGACTTCTCAGGGCGTCGACGGGGCGCTCTGGGACAAGACGATGAACTCCTTCGGCGTCAAGAACAAGGCCCGCATCGCCTCCCAGCTCTGGCGCGCCTATCAGATCGACAGCACGCCGATGGTCGGCGTGGGCGGTCTCTACACGACGGGCCCGCACCTCGTCGGCACCAAGAACGCCACGCCGGGCTGCATTGATTATCTGATCGAACAGGTCCGCCGCAGCCGCCGCTGATCCCTGTCCGGCCCCTGACATAGGCGCCGCCGCGCATCCGCGCGACGGCGCTTTTCTTTGTCCGCTTCCGATAATGAGTGTGTTGCTTCTGAAAGCCGGCGTCTTCTCGAAACGGCTCCCGTACCGAGGTTTTGCCCGCAGGCAAATTACGCGCGTAAGGACGACTGTTAAGTTTCGATCCGTTCTTCCAACGCACATTTCAGGAGACAAAAATCATGAACATGAACCGCCGTCATCTGCTCGGCAGCGCTGCTGCCGGCGCCGCACTCATCGGTGCCGGCCGCACGGCCGAAGCCCGTCCGCTCTGCTCGATGCTGCCCGCCAGATGGGATGAAACCTACGACGTCGTCGTTGTCGGCTGCGGCGGCGCCGGCATGGCCGCCGCCATCAAGGCGGCCGATCAGGGCGCCAAGGTCGTGATTCTCGAACGTCTTGCCTTCCCGGGCGGAAACACGCAGCTCGCTCAGGGCCAGATGAATGCCGCCGACCCGGTCCGTCAGCCGCGTCAGGGCATCAAGGACAGCTGGGAACTTCATGCCAAGCAGACTTTGGCCGCCGGCGACTTCCGCGGACGTCCCGACCGCGTGGAAACGCTCTGCAAGAATGCCTACGGCGCCGTCACCTGGCTTGAAAGCCTCGGCATGAAGTTCCGCGACGACGTCTTCCAGATGTTCGGCGGTCTCTATCCTCGTGCGCACCAGCCCGTCGAACCGAAGGGCAAGGGCTATACGCAGGTTCTGCTCAAGGCTCTGAAGGACCGCAATGTTCCGATTCTTCGCAACATCCGCGTGACCGACATCATCCGCGACACTCCGACCTCGGGCGACGTCCGCGGCGTCTGCTGTCAGACAAAGGACGGCGAACGCTATATCCGCGCACGCCGGGCCGTCGTTCTCGCCGCAGGCGGCTTCAGCGCCAATCAGCACCTTCGCGAACTTCATGATCCGCGCATTGCGGGCCTCGGCACGGACAATCTTCCCAACAAGCTCGCCGGCGAAGTCATGATGGCGGCCGTTCGCGACGGCGGCTATCTGGTCGGCATGGACATCATTCAGTCCACTCCGGGTGCGCCCGCCGGCAAGAAGATGAAGATCATTCTGAACACCAAGGTCGCCGAGTCGATTTATGTTGACAAGCGCGGCAACCGCATCGTCGACGAAGGCACGCGCCGCGACCGCATCCGCGACGCCGTCCTCGGCACGCCGGAACGCTACGCCTATACGGTGGTCGACAACGAAACCTACGAAAGCTACAACTCGGCCGTGCATTCGAGCGTCGAGGAAGGCATCAAGATCGGCGAAGCCTGGACGGCGCCGACCATCCGGGAACTGGCCGTCAAGATGGGAGTCGATCCCGACGGACTTGAGAAGACGATCGACCGCTACAACAACGTGCTCGTCAAGAACCGCAAGGATCCGGATTTCGGCAAGGATCCGCGCAACCTCTACAAGCGCATCGAAAAGGGTCCGTTCTGGGCCTGCTACACCGGCATGACGGTGCACCACACGATGGGCGGTCTTGACTGCAACACCAAGGCTCAGGTTCTCGACTGGCAGGGCTGCGTCATTCCGCGTCTCTACGCTGCCGGCGAAATCACCGGCGGCATCCACGGCACGAACCGCGTGGGCGGCAACGCGCTTCTTGACTGCATGGTCTACGGCCAGATTGCCGGCACGAATGCCGGTCAGGAAAAGGCCGCTTAATCGCTGACTTTTTGCTTCAGCGGAATTGAATGAGCCGGGCACAGTGTGTCCGGCTCTTTTCTTCAGACTGATTCAGCGTTTCGAATTCAGGCTGTGACGATTGTCGGATCCGCTCCGTCCGGCATCTGCTTCAGCAATTGAACCGCTTCCACATCCGCCGGCAGCCAGTCAACCGAATCCAACTCATCGGGCTTGAGCCATTTGGCCGCTTCGTGTTCCACCAAACTGACAGTCCCGGATCGAATCGAAGAAAGGAAGCAGTGCATCGTGAGATGAAACTTCGGGTAGTCGCATTCCACCGTCGTCACCAGCTTTTCAGGCACGATCTCAACCTTCAGTTCTTCACGAATTTCCCGCACGACGGCCTCTTCGGCCGTTTCGCCCGGCTCCATTTTGCCGCCCGGGAACTCCCAGCCGTCCTTGAAATCGCCGTACCCGCGCTGCGTCGCCAGAATTCGGCCTTCATGCCGGATGATTGCGGCAACGACTTCAATCCGCTTCATCGCTCTTCTCCGTCAAATACTGGTAAATATCCTGCCGCACAGGCGTCTCCAGCTTGTATTGAATTTCAAAGGCACGCTCTCCCGTCTCAAGGGTGACTGCTTTCGGCTCTCCGATTGCCCGGATCTCCCCAAGGAAATAAAACGCCTTGGCCTCGTTGTCGTTTTTATTTCTTCGAACAAAGAGAAACAGGCGGTTGTCCCGGTCTTCAGGTCTGCGTTTGTAGATATGATCTGCATCCCTGGACTTCGGCGTGACGTTGGTTTTGGAGACGGCAATCAGCTCTTTCTCCGACACGAATCGATCTTCATACAAAATCGCATTACCGGTTTTTTCATAGTTGATGAAAACCGGAAGCGTCCCGGACTCCCTGTCGTAGAAATAGCCGCCGATGCTCTGAGGCGTGATGTTCTGGTTCCAGTTGAGCAGACGGCCGACCTCTTCATAAGAATACTTCTCATAAAGGACCAGATCGGTATCTTTATATCGACCGGAATACGCCGTTTTGTACCGATTACGGATGAAAGCCGTCAGTTCCTTGATCTGTTCCCGAAGACCGGGATTTGCCGCCAGTGTTTTCTCAAACTGTCTTGAGGCCCGCCAGTCTCCGTCATCCTCTTCAATCAGTGCATAGTCTGCGGAGCAGTCGGCAGAGGATGTCTTTGTCGGTCTGCCGATTTTGAAATAACGGTTGGCGAGGACGTCCATGACGTTGTCCAGGTGACGCTCCGAAGGATTCATACCGAATTCATTTTCGGCCAGCGCTGCTCTGAGATGCTCTCGAAGGGTGGATCTGCCATTCAGAAGATCTTCCAGGACAATGGCTTCCGAGACCCGGATACCCCTGCCGAGTTTTCTGGAAAGCACGCTCAGCAGTCTTTCAGCCCGTTCATCGAAGCTGACCGTGTAGTCCGGATCGACTTTCTTTTTGAAGGCATGATAGGAACCGGCGGCCTTGAAGATCTTGACCGGGTCAACAGCATTGTTCGAATCGAACTCCACGAGCGTCGGGATGCGACCGAGCTTTTGTCTGAGCAGCTTGTACGACTCTCTGAGGAGCGCCATGCTCTCCGTGTTGGCATGGTCAATGGCATCGAAAATGCGTTCTTTTGCCACTCGGTCGAACTGAACTGTCGACGCACCGGGAATCCGCTTTCGTTCAAGCATCATGAATCGGCGCAGACTGTCCTTGTCGAACGAGTTGTCTCCCGAGAGCGCAATCGGAATCAGGAAGCTGTTCTTATAGTTCCCGATGAAGTCCAGAACAACAACGAAATCCTTTCCTTCGCATTTGCGAAGACCTCGTCCGAGCTGCTGCACAAAGATGATGGCGCTCTGAGTCGGCCGCAGCATGATGATTTGATTGATCTCAGGGATATCAATCCCTTCGTTGAAAATGTCAACGGTCAGAATATAGTCCAGACAACCGTCATCATCGATCTGCGCCAGCCGTCTCACCGCCTCCTCACGCTCTGCACGCGAGGACTTTCCGGACAAAGCCGCTGTCCGAAGATTTCTGTCGTTCAAAGCTTCGGAGAGTCTCCGGCATTCTTCAGTCGACGAACAGAAGATCAATCCCCTGGGCCGGTTTCCGCTGTAGCCTCGAAGCTCCGTTTCGCGCAGGATATGGTCAACACGGCTCGAATCAGTCAAGGCGGTGATCGGCGATTTGTCCTCAATCACCTGTCCGTTGACCGTGACGTCTGCGATGCCGAAGTAGTGAAACGGACAGAGCATATCGGCCTTCAGCGCCTGCTCCAGTCTGATCTCGTGGGCGATATTGTGATCAAACAGTTCAAAAACATTGAACCCGTCGCTGCGTTCCGGTGTCGCCGTCATGCCGAGCCAAAAACGCGGCTTGAAATACTCCATCACTTTTTGATACGTTCCGGCTCCCGAACGATGACTTTCATCGATGATGATGACGTCGAAACAGTCCGGATGAAATTGCTTCAGGACATCTGCTTTGGACATCGTCTGGATCGTGGCAAACAGACAGCTTTTGTCCGTCTCCTTCTGAGTCCCGCTCAACTGACCGTAGGAATAGCGGGCGCCGAGCACTCTTTCGAAACTTCTCTGCGCCTGTAGCGCGATCTGAGCCCGATGAACCAAAAACAGGATCCGGCGAGGATTCAGTCCTTTCGCATCTCTCATGGCAAAAGCTGCGGCATAGGTTTTTCCCGTCCCCGTCGCCGAGATCAGCATCGCGCGGGTTACCTGCCGTTCGCAGAGTTTGGACAGATTACTGATGAATTCCAGCTGCATGGCATTCGGCACCAACGCACGGCCCGATTG
>JAXEEN010000159.1:0-3992 GCA_034104065.1 Sutterella sp. | reverse complement strand
GATTATATCTTTGTATCTTTATAAGCAACAAACTTGATGCTGAAAATCTTATCGATTCCTGTACCCCAGAGAAAAAAGCATTGTCTTGATATGACACTCTTCGCCGGAGACAAGCTCAGAGCGGCGTATTCGCTGACGCTGATGATCAACATGAATGGCGGCGGCTGAGAATTATTTCCTCGGAAAGAAAGTACCGGCGGTCTGTTTTACCCGACAAAAGGTGCAAAAGGTAGTTCTTGCACGGATTTCGGCCGATAATGATGCAGTTGCCGTGCCGCGCACCGGCTTTCCAATCATACGAGAGGTCCGCATGCCCGTTGAATTTCACGCTCCGAGTCTTCTGGATTTCGTCAAGCTTGCTGCAGCAAGCAATGAGAACTCCACCATCCGTTCCAAGAACAGCGGCCTTTCCTCAACAAGGCTGCCCACATGGGCCTCGACGAATCAGCGGACGATGCAGGACTTCGTTTCCGCCCTCCGCACCGAGTACGGCTCGTCCATCGCCGACGCCGCCCAGGCGAGGCTCGAAACGCTCACCGAGTCGGGCAGAAAACCGCTCAAGGCCTTCATGATTCGGGAGACGGTCGACGAATCGATCCGCACGTGGCAGCGCAACATCAATACCTGCGACCGGTTCCTCTCGGGCATCGATCCCGAACACTGTCTCGACGCCACGGCCTCCGCCGAGGCCGACAGGAAGGGCATCGCCGATCCGGCTCTGCGCAGCCTGATGAAGGAGGCCATGAGGGAGGAGCTGAGAAGTGCTTTTGCCAAACCGTCGGGCGAAGTCTCCGTGGCCGCGATGGAAGGCCGTCTGAGCCGCTCCGACGCCGTTCATGCTGCCGTGACATACAGTTCTCCGGAATATCCGTTCCGAAGCATGCCGGGTACCGATGCCGACAAATATCGGATCCTGCACATGCTCGACAGAAACGTCAACCTGGCGGGCGCCGTCATGCAGCATCTGGATCTCTGCCGTCTGCTTCAGCCCGAGGGCAGGATCACGCCGGAAACGGTCTGGGAAGCCGTGACTGAAAAACCGATGCCGGAAACCGTGACCCGGGAGAACTTCGCTGACGAACTCGACGCCGCCTTCCGCGGGATCCTCGCCGCCAAGAATCTGACGCCCGACAAGGTCGACGGCGTGATGTCCTGCCTCAGTCAGGTGAAGCTCGAGGCCGCCGTGGAGATCGCGGCGGGCAGGCCGCTCACCGAGGCGGACCTCATCGATCCGGATTCGATCCTTCGACGCGTATCGGCCAAAGGACAGCGGGCGGATCTGGAACGAAGCGTCGCCAGAGACGTCGGCCGCGTCGCCAACACCAACGTCTCCGGTGAGCCGGCGGCCGCCGGCATCACTTTCGGACTGCCGGAGGGCGACGTCGCCGTGCCTCTCGGAAAGGCGGCCCGCGAGACGTTTGCGTTTGCCGACGAGGCTGATCGGAACGCCTTCAGAAGCGGAAGTCCGTCGTCCTACACGGCGGCGCTCCTTGAGAACTGCCGGGCCGTCTCGGGCGGCAATCAGCTGATGGCCGGCACGCTGGCCGCCTTTCTGACGCAGACGCCCGTCGCCATTCTCGGCGCTCAGGGACACGTCGGCGCGCTGGGCAGTCTCGTCGAAGGCCGTCTGAACGAACACATGGCCGTGAACTACGACATTCGTCCGCAGGCGGACGGAACCGTCAGGGTGACGCTGAAAAGCAATGAAGATGCGCAGACGGCCGGACGCGGAATGATCGAAGCGACGATCAGGCCCGACGGGTCGATCGCGATGGACCGTCTCAGTCTCGAGTCGCCCGAGAACGTGAGGCAGGCGGCCTTCAGAGAGCGCATGAACGCCCGCTTTGATGCCGACGAAACGATTCCGGCAGCGGAAAAGCCCATGCTCAGAAGCATCGTCACCGAAGGTCTGACGGAGGAAGCCCGCAGTGCGGATCCGGCCCGGCTCGACGCCCTGGCGGATGCGGGCATCGCTCAGGTCCGGGGCCACCCTCTTTTCGGCAGAATCATGTCGAGCGTGCCCGACCATCTCGATCCCGAGCGCATGCGGACCGTGATCGCCGAAATGACGGCCGTGCTCAGGGAGGACTATGCCGACGCGATAGACAAGCATTTCGACGAGGACGGCGTCTTCGACAACTATTACAAGGATGCGATTCGAGACAGCATCGAATCCTTCGACGGCGTTCCGCTTCGGGAAAAGCCCCTGAACTTCGACGGCAGGATGGCGCTGGAAAACGGCCGTCCGTCCCTCGACATCCGCGTGGCCGGCCTTCGCGAGCAGCTGCTCGAAGCCGTGCCCGATCCGAACGTGCGCGGCTTCATCAGCATGGCCGCCTGTCAGGCCGGACTTGAGGCTCTGCTGACGATCCAGATTTCCGGCCCGGATCCGCGTCAGCAGACGACGATGTGGGAAGGCGCTCCGACGCTGGTGGACCTCCTCGGAGGGAACGCCAGAACGACGAGTCTCAATTACGCGTTCGCCGATCACAGGTATTCGATCAGCTTCGATCCGATCGTTCCCGGCTCGCTCCCCGACGATCCCGTCAACCTCGGCCGCCGGGTCCACCTTTCGCTGAACATCACCCAGAGTCTTTCCTCTCAGGGCGGCGTGCTGGCATCGAAGACCATTCCGCTGATGGGGTATCGGGTCGAACTCGACATGCCGCTCAGTCAGCCGAATCTTCGTCCCGGCGAGGTGCCCGAGTTCACGCTGAGGCGGATCGAAGGCACGAAGCTCTGCTGAACCGGGCGTCCGTCCGGACGAGCGTCCGGCTTCCGGCGGAGCTGACGCTCCGTGGGTCTTCTGTCGGCCGACAAAAAAGAAACTGATTTTCGGGCGTGTTCCCGAAAATCAGTTTCCCTGCAGCAGCTCTGAAAAGCCGCCGCTTCGATCCGGCCTGCGCAGGGCGGTCAGTGCGTCGGCTGCCAGCGCATGAGACGGGCTTCGCAGAAGGTGACGCAGCGGTCGATCACGAGGGCGAAGGCGGTCAAGACGAGAATGCCGGCCATCACGGTGTTCATGTCGAAGGTCGTTTCCGCCTGAAGAATCAGATAGCCCACGCCTTCGGCCGAACCGAGGTATTCGCCGATCACGGCGGCCACGAAGGCCATGCCGACGGCGTTGTGCAGGCTCGAGAACACCCAGCTCATCGCGGAGGGCACGTAGACGTAGCGAAGTAGCTGACGCCGGTTGGCGCCGAGCATGCGGGCGCTGTTGAGCACCGTCGGATTCACTTCGCGCACGCCCTGATAGACGTTGAAGAAGACGATGAAGAAGACGAGCGTGACGCCGAGGGCGATCTTCGAGGCCGGGCCGAGGCCGAACCACACGGCGAAGATCGGCGCGAGAATCACGCGGGGCATCGAGTTGAGGCCCTTGATGAAGGGGTCGCAGACGGCGGCGGCGCGAGGCGAGAGCGCCAGCCAGAGGCCGCAGGCGAGGCCGGTCACCGTGCCGATGATGAATGCCATCACCGTTTCGTAAAGCGTCACGGCGAGATGACGGTAGATTTCGCCCGTCGAGAACCACACCCAGATGCGGCTGAAGATTTCAACGGGTTCGCCGAAGAAGAAGGCCGCCTGGTCGTCGTTGTCGAAGAAGAAGGTCGGCACGACGCCCGGTTTGGTCATCGTCCACCAGAAAAGGAAGATGGCCGCCAGAAGGGCCCACTGCCAGCAGCGGAGCTGAAGACGGATGCGGGCTGTTTTGCTCATGGACATGATTCGTTCTCCCTCCTCAGATCGCGGAACGGCTCTTTTCGTAGGACTTCATCACTTCTTCGCGCAGCACCGCCCAGATGTCGCTGTAGATGCGGTGGAAGGCGGGCGTGGAGCGGATGTCGGCTACGTTTCTCGGTCTCTCGAGCGTGATCCTGAAGTCGGCGATCGGATGCGAAGCCGGGCCGGCGGAGAGCACGAGCACGCGGTCGGACATGGAGATGGCTTCCTCGAGGTCGTGCGTGATGAAGAGCACGGCGCGCTTTTTGGCG
>JAXEEN010000158.1:0-2903 GCA_034104065.1 Sutterella sp. | reverse complement strand
CCTTCGAGTATTCGGACTTGACAACGACCATCGGGTCCTTGCCGACCATGAAGACGTTGCCGAGGCGGAGTTCCTGAGCGGTTTTCATTTGTTAATTTTCCCTAATTGCAGAAGTTGCGAGAATGGTTGACTCGCGCCCGTGTATGCAAGAGGGCGCAAGAAGCAAAAATCCGTAGCCCGCTATTCTAGCAAAAAAAACTCTGTTCTTTCGAGGCAGTTTCCACGACGCGGCTTGTCGGCGGGCAAAGAACATGAGGATTTTTCAGCTATTCCGTCGGAACCAGCGCGGCGATGTGTTCGGCCAGATCGCCCCGGGCGAGCAGCGAGGCCTGCCAGCGAAGCGCCGCACGGCGCTGAATGTCGAGCGACGAGAGCCATCCCCTGAAGTCCGAAGGCTCGAGCGTTCCCTTCACCCACGCTCTGGCCGCGCGGTCTAACGCCTCGCGGGCCGGCGCCTCATCGGGAAGATAGGCCGTTTCGTAGCGGGCGAGCCAGGCGTCGAGCTTGATTTCATGCGCCAGATCTTCCGTCGGATAGGTGGCCCAGAGCAGCGGGACGGCGGCGAGCTGCGCGCGAACGAAGCTGTCTTCGCCGCGGATGATGACGCCGTCCGACGCGCGAAGCCAGTCGTCGAATGCTTCCTGCGCGACGAAGGGCGCCCGGATCAGATGCACGTTTCCGGCATCGGCGAGCGCCTCTTCGAGCATGTCCGAGGCCTTTCCCGGCGCCAGGATCAGATTGAGGGGCTCGTCCGCCGCACGGATGCCGTCGGCAAGCCGGCCGACGGCGTTGACGGGATAGGCGAAGAAGTAGAGCGTGCGGCGTCCCGGGAGAGCGCCGGCCTTCTCGAGAAACGACGGGCGGTCGAAGGCGCGTCGGGCCTCCTCAAGACCGTCTTCGATGAGAACGCCGCCCGTTCTGTCCGTAAAGCCCGGGAAGAACCACAGCTTTTTGATCGGAAGACTCGGATGGAGTCCCCAGATCATGTGCGAGCCCTCCACCCATTCCTCGGCGGACAGATAGTCCAGATTCATGTAGAGGCGCCGCTTACCGTCGCAGAGCCCCTTTTCCACGGCTTCCGGAAGCCGGCAGCCGAAGGTTTCGAGAACCAGATCGGGCCAGTCGCCGCCCGCGGCCGAAAGGTCGCCCGCCGAAGCCGCCCGCTCGAAGGCGTCCCAGTCGGCTACGGTAATACCGCGCACGCGTGAAACGGGTTCCTTCGGATTCAGTTCGGGCACGAGCTTCGAGAGCGTCTCGAGAGAATCGATCACGAGCGAGGTCGGAAAGCCGAGATCGCGAAGACGCTTGGCCAGGCGCCAGGTGACGCCGGCGTCGCCGAAGTTGTCGATGACGCGGCAGAAGATGAGCGCGCCGTGAGGCGCCTTGATGGGATCGGTCATGAGCGGTGGAAAGGATTCGTCGGGGTTCGCGCATTGTAGCGCGGGAAGCCTGCGCTACAATCGGCCGAACCGAACTTCAGCAGAGCCACTCATGACCCAGAGCGAAGCCGCAGCGCTTTCGGTGTCCGCCGACACGGAAGACGCGCCGCCTTTTGACGCCCCCAAGGAACTCCGCACGCTTCCGAATCTTCCGGGGTGCTACCGCTATTTCGACCGCGACGGCCAGTGCCTTTACGTGGGGAAGGCGCGCGACCTCAAACGCCGGGTGTCGTCTTATTTTCAGAAGAACGATCTTTCTCCGCGCATCGCGATCATGGTGAGTCAGATCGCCCGCCTG
The DNA here is from genome assembly GCA_034104065.1 of Sutterella sp. Classification (GTDB taxonomy): domain Bacteria; phylum Pseudomonadota; class Gammaproteobacteria; order Burkholderiales; family Burkholderiaceae_F; genus Sutterella. The sequence goes on along the minus strand of JAXEEN010000158.1, from coordinate 1,166 downwards.
GAAACAACCGTGACCCGGTCGGAAGCCGAGGCTCTTTTGCTGGAAAACAACCTCATCAAGACGCTTTCGCCCAAGTACAACATCCTCTTTCGCGACGACAAAAGCTATCCCTACGTGAGGCTCGGTCCCGAGGAGTTTCCCCGCCTGTCCTACTACCGGGGCGGCGTCGACAGAAAGTCCCGCTTCTTCGGTCCCTATCCCAACAGTTCCGCCGTCCGCGACGCGATCCAGATCATGCAGAAGGTCTTCGGTCTGCGGACCTGCGAGAACTCGGTCTTTCTCAACCGCGAGCGGCCATGCCTCCTCGGTCAGATCGGACGCTGCTCGGCGCCCTGCGTCGGCGCCGTCACGCGAGAAGCCTATGCGGCCGACATCGAGCGGGCGGCGGCGTTTCTCGAAGGACGCACCCGCGACATCGTCGCCGAATTTGAAAAGAAGATGTGGGAGGCGAGCGAAAAATGGGCCTTTGAGGAAGCCGCGCTCTGGCGCGACCGCGTGGCGGCGCTCACGACCGTGCAGCATCAGCAGGCCGTCGAAACCACTGGCGGCGACACGGACGCCGACATCATCGCCGCCGCCCGTCTTGGCGGCGTGGCCTGCGTGAATATCGCCATGGTCCGCGGAGGCCGTCATCTCGGCGACCGTCCCTCCTTCCCGAAGTTCGGCGTCAGAAGCGAAGCGCTGATGCCCGATGCGGGCGAAATCATCGAAGCCTTCGCCGCCCAGCACTATGCCGACATGCATATTCCGAGCGTCGTCGTCGTCTCCTATCCCGGCATGCCGTCCGAGGAGAGGAGCCGTGCGCAGACGTCGCTCGCCGACATGCTGACAGGCATGGCCGGCCGGCGCGTCACCGTCGTGTCGGAACCCCGGGAAACGCGGCGGCGCTGGCAGGAAATGTGCGAAAAGGGCGCCGAGATCGCGCTCTCCCGCCGTATTTCCGAAGAGGGCAGCCAGATGACGCGTCTGAGGGAGCTCATCGAGATCCTCGGCTTCGAGCCCGAGGACGGCGATCCGCTGAAGTTCCGCATCGAGTGCTTCGACATTTCGCATACGGCCGGCGAGGCGACGCAGGCGTCCTGCGTGGTCTTCGAAGAGGGCCGGATGCAGTCGGCCCTCTACCGGCGCTTCAACATCACGGGCATCGAGCCCGGGGACGACTATGC
>JAXEEN010000157.1:0-7623 GCA_034104065.1 Sutterella sp. | reverse complement strand
CTCTCGGCGGTGGATTCGGACGGCGACGCCGATACGGCATGGACGGCGCTCTGGCAGGCGCTTCAGGACTTCCGGCCGCTCTGCGCACAGCGCCGGGGTCCCTGCAGCGTCGAGGCCGTCAATGCGTTTGCCGAAGACTATGTCCGAACCCGCCTGGCCGAGGCCGGACGGCTTGATCAGCGTCTGGACGCGCTGCACTATCCCGGCGAGGTGCTGATCGTGCGCCGCAACGACGACATGCTCGGCGTCTTCAACGGAGACGTCGGGATCGTTGTGCCTGTGAAAGAGGCCGGTGAGAAAAAGCCGGTTCGAACGGTGATCTTCGGCGACAGCGGCCGTCGGATTCCGCCGGCACTTCTGCCGTCGAACGACACGGCGTTCGCCATGACGATTCATCAGTCGCAGGGCTCGGAATTCCGGCACGTCGCCGTTTTTCTGCCGACGTCCGCAGCCTCGGGCCTGGCGACGCGCGAACTTTTATATACCGGCGTGACGCGCACCATGGGCAGCGTCACGATTTTCGGCGGCGAGGACGTGCTGCGGCGGTCGGTGGAAACGCCGACGGTTCGGGTCAGCGGACTGGCAGAGAGGATGACCGAACAGGCAGCGCGGACTGATCTCAGGGCGAAAGGCGAGGGGTGATTGCAAAAAAAGATACTTCCGTCCGGAAAAGGGCCGCAGCTTGACCTGAAGGTATCCTCACCCAACGTAACGGAAGTATCCCAGTCATTGTATGCCGATGTATGGTCATGAGCAACGTCTTTGCGAAGACGCCCGGACATCAGGAAGAGCCTCGGACAAAGATCATGCTCTCTTTTCGATGATTGATCGGCGGCCGGTTAAAGCGGAACGCCGATCAGCCACTTCGACGGGCCCATATCCTGGACTTCGTTCAGGCTGTTTCCTGCTTCCCATTTGGCGGCGCCGCGGGCCTTGCCGGTGACGTTCTCGATGTCGACGCGCCAGACCGCTGCCCAGGGCATGCGGACTTCAAACTGCACGTCGTTTCTTGCGTCGCTGTTGCCGGGAGCATGACGCCTGAGGATGGCCCGCATAGCTTTCATCTTTTCGTCTTCGTCGGTGACGGGTCTGGCGGTGCCTGTGACGACGGCGCTGGCGAAGTCCACCGAATACCATTCAGGCAGCGTGACGGCCTTGCCGATGAAGCAGAGGCTGACGCGGGGATTGGCCAGCATGTTGTCCGTCTTGCGTCCGCCGGGGAGCCCGGTCGAGTGGAAGTAGAGCACGTCGCCCACTCTCACGGGAGACACGGCGGTACCGTAGGGATTGCCTGCGGGGTCGCAGGTGGACAGCACGGCATGGTCCGTGAAGTCAATGACTTCCAGTGCCTGCTCGCGGGTCAGTGCGCGTGCGGTGCGGCGAAGCGGCCGGTCTTTGGTGGAAAGCGGTTCCTGTTGGGACATGGCGGTCTCCGGCAGAGATAGATCGTTTTATTGTATGCCTGCAGGACAGCGTTTCGTCGGATGATTCCTTCGGAGCGGTGCTCAATCCGCAGCTTCGAGCAGGATCGTCCTCAGCACGAAAGAATCGCAACCGGTCCTATAATCAGTCGAAGCTGAAGAAAAGGAGGGACTGATGCCCGAGCTGCCTGAGGTTGAAGTCACGCGAAGAGGTTTGAGCTGTGCGGTCGGAAAGACCGTGACGGCCGCGGCGGTGCGCATTCCCCGGCTTCGGGATCCCGTGCCGGATTTTGCCGGGCTGCTGCCGGGGCTTCGGTTGGCATCTCTGGAGCGCCGGGCCAAGTATCTGATCTGGCGTTTTGAAGATCAGCAGGGCATGCCGGCGGGAGCCATCGTTTCTCATCTGGGCATGTCGGGCTTCTGGCGAGTTTGGCCGAGTCCCGCGCCGGCACCTCGCAAGCATGATCATGTTGATCTCGTTTTCGGTGACGTCACCCTTCGCCTCAACGATGCCCGACGCTTCGGCAGCATGCGCTGGACGACGGGGGATCCGTATGCCGAAAAGCCGCTCTGCGATCTCGGTCCGGAGCCTTTTTCCGAAGCGCTGACGCCTCTCGGTTTTTGGAAGGCGCTGCAGAAGACCCGCCGAAGCATCAAGGAAACCCTGCTTGCCGGGTCGGCCGTGGTCGGCTGCGGCAACATCTATTGTTCGGAAAGTCTCTTTGCCGCGGGCATTCTTCCGACCCGATCCGCATCATCGCTGACAAAGAAGGAAGCCGCCCGTCTGCTGACGGAAATCCGGCGCATTCTTGCCGAAGCAATCGCATCGGGCGGTACGACGCTGCGTGATTTTCACGGCCCGGACGGCAGCGACGGCTATTTCGCGCTGGACTGTCAGGTGTACGGACGGGAGGAAGAGGCCTGTCCGAAGTGCGGCAGACCGATTGTTCGCATTGTTCAGAACGGGCGCTCCAGTTTCTGCTGTCCCGGGTGTCAAAAGTGACAACGCTCAGTCAGTGAGAAGCTGCCGGCAGACGAATCGTTTTTCAGTCTCATCTCAAGAGTTCTGCGCAAAAATGTGTATCTCAGCGCCTGACGAAAACCGTCAAAGGCTGTATAAATGCATATCCGTATAAACCCTTGGATGTTGAGATGATGACTGAATATGCCGACGATGAAGACCGTCCGTTTCTGCTGCGGTGGCTGCCGGTTCTGACGCTGACGCTCTGCGTCTTTGTCTTCAATACTTCGGAGTTCATTCCCATCGGTCTGCTGACCGACATCGGCCGGGATTTCGACCGGACGGAGGCTGAAACCGGCTGGCTGGTGACGGCCTACGCCTGGATCGTGGCTGTCATGTCGCTGCCGCTGATGCTGCTTGCTTCCAGGACGGAATGCCGCCGTTTAATGATGACGGTCGTCGGTCTCTTCGTTGCGAGCCATGTGCTTTCCGCCGCTGCGGGCAGCTACTGGATGCTGATGGTTTCTCGAATCGGCGTGGCCTGCTCCCACGCCGTCTTCTGGTCGGTGGTAAGTCCGCTGGCGGTTGAGGTGGCGCCCAAACGACGCCGTTCGACCGCGCTCGGCATGATTGTGGCAGGGTCTTCGATCGCCATGATCGTCGGGCTGCCGCTCGGCAGGGTACTGGGACTCTGGCTCGGCTGGCGCATGACCTTCATGGCCATCGGCATCGTGTCTGCGGCGGCGCTCTTTTGTCTGTGGCGCTTTTTCCCGAGCGTGCAGAGCAGGAATGCGGTGGCTCTGAACAAGGTGCCGGAACTGCTCTCCAAACCCGCACTGGTCGGCATCTATATTCTGACCCCCGTCATCATGACCGGCAATTTCGCCATGTACAGCTATATTGAGCCCTTTCTGGCCCGGATTGCCGGCATGAATGAAGACTGGATTACGCTGGTGCTTGTCGGCTACGGTGCCGTCGGCATTGCCGGCAGCTGGCTTTTCTCCCGATTCTATGACGGGCATCCCTTTGTCTTCATGAAGTTCGCCGTCGTCGGAATTGCCGTGAGTCTGCTTCTGATGTACGCCGCCGCGACTGCGGGACAGGCGGCGGTCATCGCCCTCTGCCTCTTCTGGGGACTGTCGGTCACTGCCTACAACCTCGTCTTTCAGTCGGCCATCATGACGGCAGCGCCTCAGGGTACGGCGGTGGCGATGTCGGTGTATTCGGGCATCTACAACGTCGGGATCGGTTCGGGCGCATTGGTCGGAGGTTTGGTTTGCACGCATCTGACGATCGCCGACGTCGGCTGTGCCGGAGGACTGATTGCCGCGGCTGCCGCGGTCTTCTGCCTTTGGCGCGTCGTGCCGATTTTCCGGAAGATTCGGTCTGAAGAAAACGCAACCTAACGGTTTTCAATCAATTTTTTCGATAAACATGTCGAAGGACAACGAACCTTCACGTTTTGCTTGAACCCGGGTTGAACGCCTCCATATACATCACTGAGAGGGGATGGAACGAAAGCCTTCGGGTTTCGTCCGAACCTCCCGACAGCATGTTTCGCCGCCGCGGTCGACGGCTGATGGTTTGGAGATAAAAATGTTCCTTCCGACAGTCTTCGGTGAAAATCTGATCGACGAGTTTGATCCGTTCCGCGAGTTCGAATCGCCCCGCCGCGACAAGCTTTTCGGCAATCGTGCCGGACGTCTGATGAAGACCGACGTGCGCGAGACTGATAAAACCTTCGAGCTCGACATCGACATGCCGGGCTTCAGGAAGGAAGATATCAGTGCCGAGCTCAAGGACGGGTATCTCACGGTGAGCGCCGTCAAATCCCATGAAGAAAAGACGCAGAGCAGTGAAAAGGGCCGTTACGTTCGTCAGGAACGCTGGTCCGGTTCGGTGAGCCGCACCTTCTTCGTAGGTGAGAACGTCACCGAGGAAGACGTTAAAGCGAAATATGAAAACGGCATCCTTCAGGTTTCCGTGCCGAAGAAGGATGTCCTGCCGAAGCCCGAAAAGAAGATGATCGCCATCGAATGATGACCTTCGGAGACTGACGGGCAGTCGGTCGGCAGAAAAGCATCGGGCGCCTGTCTCGTAAGAGACGGGCGCCCGAATTTATGCGGGGAGGATTACTTCCGGATGATCAGCAGCGGCACGCTGCTTTGGGAAGCGATGCGCATGGCGACGGAGCCGAGCACGGCGGCGCGGAAGTTGCCGTAGCCGTGAGAACCCATGACGAGAAGGTCCAGGGGTTCATTGTTGGCGTAGTCGGCAATCGTGGGACCGGGTTCGCCTTCGAGAGAGACGAGTTTCGGTTCGATGCCTGCTTCGCGGAACTTCGGCAGCAGGGGTTCCACGGCTTCCTTGAAGCACTTTTCACGGTAGCGAAGCATTTCTTCGTCCGTCGAGGCGCTCACCATCATGCCGGCCATGGACGAGAAGCCGATCGGATGACTCGAAAGTCCTGCATTGATGAGTTCGAACCGGGCGCCTTCGCCGAAGAGCTTGAGGTTCTTCAGCACGTAGTCTACGGCGGCAAAGCTGAAGTCGGAGCCGTCGGCGGCGATGCCGACGCGAAGTCCCTTCGTGCCTTCCGGCAGCTTGTTGCGCAGAATCAGAATCGGGCGATGGACGCGGGCGACGACGGCGTTGGAGACGGAGCCGAACAGCAGGCCGCGGACCGGCCCTTCGCCACGGGTGCCCATGATGATGAGGTCGGCATTGACGCGTTCCGCTTCGTTGGCGATGTCAAGAGGCGCCTGACCCACGCTGTAGGTCATTTCCGGCTTGACGTTGGTGCCCTGCAGGAGGGCGGAAACGGCGCCGAACACGGCATTGGCTTCATTGTCGTAATAGACCTTGAGTTCTTCGGCCGTTTCGCCGAGATAGATGTGCTTCGGAATAGAGGGCTGGGAGAAGAAAATGTCGATGTGGGGATTTTCACCCAGCAGATCCGTTCGGGTCGTCAGAAATTCCACACTGCGTAGGCTGTGTTCGGATCCGTCGACGGGAATGAGAATGCGCATGAGAACCTCCTGAAGATAGTTTCAGATGGGCGGCGGGACAGGCGTTGAGCTCTTCTTCCGCCGCGGACGGTCGGTCTGAAAATATCATGCATCATTTTTCCGGGTAAGGCACTGTCCTGAAACAAATGAAGACAGAAGAAGCATCGAACGGCAAAAGCGGGCAGGCTTTCCTCTTTCTTATGAGTAGGAGGTTTTTTCGGGCGCCTAAATTCTGATCATGATTCAAGGCTCGGAAAGAGATACGAACAGTGTGTGACTCAACGAACTTAATCCGGCACATGCGAATCCAGAGGAGCTACTTCCGGTAGATCTATCAACCAAATAAATACTAAAATTTGAGTAGTTAATGGCAGTTTTCTCTAATAAGTCCCAATATGAGCGTACTTGAGAATCTTCGGTCCCCGAAGGAAATACGAATGGATATTGCCGGTCGATTCAAGGACGTTCGGCTCTCCCGGAATATCTCGCAGGAAGCATTGTCGGAACAATCAGGCGTCACTCTGGCAACGCTGCGGCGCTTTGAGCAGACGGGCGAAATTTCGCTGAAGCATCTGGTGAATCTCGCTATTGCACTAAATCGAGCAGGGGATTTCGCCGAACTATTTCGTCAGATGCCGCCGACGGATCTTTTCAGCGAAGAAGTGCCGAAGCGCCTTCGTGCGCGAGCGAGCCGAAAATGAGAGTTTGTGTTTTCTGAATTGCGAAGGAGGGCGCTGTTTGGTCGCTGTACTGGATGACAGTACATCTGAATACGCGCCCGATTATGTGCGTTCGCAGCGTGAACTGACGGCCGTTTTGGTGCGCGGGTCGAAAGTCGAGAGAACGCTATTTCTGACTTTGGCTGTGAAGCTCGATATCGACAAAGCTGCTGCAGGCAAACAGATCGATCGGATCACTGAATCGGTTTCGTCATACGGTTCGCTTGCCGCAGCATACGGTGTCAAGGTTCCTGCCTCGGTGCGCCTGTTTTAAGAAAGCCAGCAACCTGCGGCAATCTTGCTACTGAAACGACTTCGACAACGGTCGGGAACGGAGAAAACGCCGAGTACGCCTTGCGACGAGATTCTTCATGCCTGCGGTATGGAATTCACGCAATATGATTTGCCGGATAACTGAAGTCCTCACAGGCGGGGGACGCTGCTGAGCAGCGTCCGCGTGTACGCCGCCTGCGGACTGCCGAGTACCCGGTCGGCCGTGCCTTCCTCCTCGATGCGTCCCTTTCTCATGACGATGATGCGGTCCGCCATGTGTTCGACCACGGCGAAGTTGTGCGTGATGAAGAGATAAGCGAGACCGCGCTCACGCTGCAGATCGTTGAGCAGATTGAGAATCTGGGCCTGCACCGAAACGTCGAGCGCTGAGGTCGGCTCGTCGCAGACGATCAGGCGAGGCTCCACAGAGAGGGCGCGGGCGACGGCGATGCGCTGACGCTGGCCGCCCGAGAAGGCATGCGGAAGCCGGCGGGCGGCATCCTGCGGGAGACCGACGGCCTCGAGAAGTTCCAGCGCCCGGCGCCGGCGTTCCGCGGCATCCCATTCCGGCCTCAGAGTCAGCATGCCTTCGGTCAGCGTTTCAAGCACCGTCATGCGCGGGTCGAGCGAGGCGAAGGGATCCTGAAAGATGATCTGCGCGCATCGGCGCAGATGCCGTTCGCTGCCGGGCGAAGGCGGCAGAATGCCGATGCCGTCAAGCGTGACGCTGCCCGTAACGGAAGCTCCGCGTCCGAGGAGCCCGAGCGCGGCGAGCGCCGTCGTGGTCTTGCCCGAGCCCGATTCGCCGACGAGCGCCAGCGTTTCGCCGGCATTGAGAGAAAACGAGACGCCGTCGACGGCCGTCATGGCCGGCCGCCGGTTGAAAAAGCCTCGGCCGCCGAACGTGACGCGGAGATTGTCGATCTGCAGAAGCGGCTTCCCGCCAAGCGGCGCCTCTTCCCGATGAATCCGGATGTCTTTCGGCGGAACAGCCGTTCCCGGACGGCGGCAGCGGCAGCAGTGATCCGGTGCCGTGCAGACCATGACGGGCCGTCCCGCGCGGCAGGCGTCGTCGGCCAGCGCGCAGCGCGGCGCGAAACGGCAGCCCGGAGGCAGCGCTGTCAGCGGGGGTACGGCGCCTTCGATCGGCACCAGCGGCTCGGTTCGGCCCGAGCGGGGCAGCGCTTCCAGAAGCGCGGCGGCATAAGGATGCTTCGGCGAACGGAAGAAGGCTTCGGCGG
>JAXEEN010000156.1:0-3253 GCA_034104065.1 Sutterella sp. | reverse complement strand
ATGAAAAATGAATTTCTCAGGCCGGTTCAGCAGCTGAAGGTGCGCGAAGACGGCATGCACATATCCTTCGCTAAGGATGCTGAGCGGCGCAGCATCGATGCATTCAACGGTCAGCCGATTCCTGCCGATGTTCAGGGTGCGAAGGCCCTCACCGCTTACAGTGAACAGCGCCTGCGGGAGCTTGTCGGAGACGAACATGAAAGGTACCTTCCCTTCATCTCCATGATGGCCTCACAGGCCGGCATTACCTCGGCACCGAGTTTTCTGGCGACGGCGCTGGGTGTCTCTGATGAAGAAGACGCTCATCTGATAAAGGCAGGAGTGCTGCCTATGAATCCTGATGCAAACATGACCATCGACCGGGAAGGAGATGACCTGATCATCAGAACGACGTTCCGCGGAAACTTCGTGAACCTCAAAAACGGTGAAATGACGGATCCGGTTTTATGCCGCGAAGGTTCCGTGAGTCTGCGTATTCATCTCGCCGGGATCCCATTGGGACCCGTGGTCACCCTGCCTGAAACGTCGGCTTATCCTGAACGAGACATCGTCGTTTATATTCCGGATTTCGATGTGGAAAATGCCGAGGTGCGGTACATCGTTCCCAATCAGGGCGCTGCCGTCTGATTTGAAGTGAAGGCAGGGAATGTCTCCGGTCGATTTTGTCCGGCTTGGCGCGGCATGCTCAACCGGCGATTTCAAAAACTCAACCTACCTTTTTATCAATGCGGTTCACCGCCTGCTGCCGGGCAGCGTGACGGATGACAGCGGAATGCCCAGACGCTCGTACCAGAACTGCCAGCTGTCCATGAAGGACTGCACGGTCGCGTCCTTGAGATGCGTCATCAGCGTGCGGATGAGCGGATCCGAGGCGAGCTTGAGCGGACAGGCGACGGTGCGCTCCCAGATTTCCCGGTGCCAGCCCGGCAGAATCGGCACGACCGTCCCGGCGGCGAGTTCTTCCGAGATGTAGGCGAAACAGAGATCGACCGCAATCCCCTCTCCGTCAAGAAGCGCCTGACGGCAGGTGGCCGCATCGCCGTAGTGCACGCGGAACTTGTCGGTAATGAAGAGCAGATCCGCCCCGTTTTCCAGCGTGCTGGAAAACGAGCGATTGGAGGGATTGCGCATCAGCAGCGTGTGGTGCATCAGATCCCCGACCGACTGCGGTTCGCCGTACTGCCGGATGTAGGACGTACTCGCAAAGAGCGCCGTCGCTTCTTCCGTGATCTTCTGATAAAAAATCTCCTTCTCGACCGGCCGGTAACCCAGAAGCGCAATATCCACCCCTCGGTAGAGCATCCCTTCGATGCCGGCATCGGCCACCACTTCGAAACGCACGCTCGGATATTTTTTCTCAAACTGAAAGAGCGCCTGCAGCGTCGACTTGCGTGACCAGTTCACCGGCACGCTCACGCGGATTTCCCGAACCCCTTCCCCATCGGGCTCAAACAGCCTGGCCGCGGCCAGGGCCTCGGCCTGCGCCCGGATCATCTTCTTGGCCGCCGGCGCCAGGGCGCGCAGTCCGACGGTCGGTTTGGCCGGCCGTGTGGATCGGTCCAACAGGGAAAACCCGAGGCGCTTTTCAAGCTGGGAAATCATTCTGGAAGCTGCCGCCAGATCGATGTTTTCGGCCAGAGCCGCTTCGGAGAGACTCTTCCTTGCGGCACAGGCGTTTACGAGCCGCCAGACGGCCAGGTTGTCGATCAGATCCATTACAGTCCCCCTTCGGATCCTTTATTGTAAATTTCACGGGAACGCCTCTCCCGCAGCCTTTCCCGGGACAAACGCTCCTTGAAGGGTTCGGAATCTCTTCCGATAACTTGATATTTTCTCAAGTTTAGCTTGATCTTTCATCATTTACCAGAAGGAACCGCCGGTGGTTAAATGCAGGTCGCAGGCTGACGGCTCGACCCGTTGCCGGCTGGTCCGGCGGCCGCGTCATTCCGGCTCGCGAGCCGCGGGACCGTCTATATATAAAAGGCTCTCCCCGAAGGGCCGCTCCAACCAAAGGAAAACAACATGAGCGATACGACTCAGCAGCATCCGGCCGCGGAAAAGGCCGGCATCGGCGCGTACATCTCTCTCATCTGCGCCATCATCTTCTTCTCGGGCCTCTGCGCTTCGTCGCAGTGGTGGGGCATCTTCGACTTCACGACCATGAACGGCGGCTTCGGCAAGCTCGTTTCGAGCGTCACCCAGAACGGCGACGCCGTTTCGACCACCATGGCCAACTTCCGCGGCAAGGGCGGTTCCGGCGCCATCGACGGCTTCATGTTCGCCCTCACCCTCGTTCCGACCGTGATGTTCGCCCTCGCCATGATCACGATCTTCGAACACTACGGCGCTCTGCGCGCTGCCCGTCAGCTCCTCACCCCGGTGCTTCGTCCGCTCATCGGTCTGCCCGGCTCCTGCACGCTCGCTCTCATCGCCTCTCTTCAGTCCACGGACGGCGGCGCCGCTCTGACGCGTCAGCTCAAGGACGCCGGCGAACTCGACGACCGTGAAATCAACATCTTCGCGACGTTCCAGATGACGGCCGACGCCTGCATCACGAACTTCTTCAGCTCGGGCGCCGTGCTCTTCACGCTCGTGGCCGCCGACGGCAAGCTCGCCGTGCCGGTCAGCCTCGGCCTGTGCCTCGGCGTTCTCCTTCTCGGCAAGGTCTTTGCCGCCAACGTCATGCGCCTCATGCAGATCCGTGCCGCCCGCAAGGCCGCCTGATCTCCCGCGCCAACTCCTACGACAACGAACCTGAAGAAAAGGATTTACTGAAATGTCCGGACATGCTAATGCAAAACCGATGATCACCGACGTCTTCGTCAAGGGTGCCATCCAGGGCTGGCAGATCGCCACCTCCTCCACCATTCCCAACGTGCTGATGGCCTTCGTGATCATCAAGATTCTCCAGCACTCGGGTCTTCTCGCCCTGATCGGCCAGGCCTTCGGCCCGGTGATGGGCATCTTCGGCCTCCCCGGCGAAGCCGCCACCGTGCTTCTCGGCGGCTGGATGTCGATGGGCGGCGGCGTCGGCGTGGCCGTCGCGCTCTTTGACCAGGGCGCCATCAACGGCACGCACATCGCCATTCTTGCCCCGTCGATCTACCTCATGGGCTCCCAGGTCCAGTACATGGGCCGCTGCCTCGGCGTGATCGGCATCAAGGGCAAGGACATGCTCATGATCATGACGGTGCCCGTCATCACGGCCATCCTCTCGCTCTTCGTGATGCGCATCATCGTTCTCGGCAGCTGA
>JAXEEN010000155.1:0-8362 GCA_034104065.1 Sutterella sp. | reverse complement strand
TGTTGGTTTTGGGTTTTTTTTATCTTTTTTGGGGGGGGTGGTTTTTTTGTATCGCGCACCCCCGCGCCCCTTTTCGATCATCATTTTTTGAGCGGCATGCCTCAGCGTCAGAACTTCCGGCCCCAGAAGAAATAGAATCCCCAGCCCTCGTCTATTGTCCGGCCCGTCATCAGATAGAGCGGACCGATGAGGCTGTCGACGCCGATGTACGCACCGTAGGCCGTATGCCAGCCGTCGTCCTCCGAATCACCGTCGTCGTGGCTGTTCCAGGCGCGGCCTGTTTCGAGCGAACCTCCCGCCCAGATCGGCTGCGAAGCACTGCCGAAAATATCGGAAATATTGCGCGACACCCGCAGAGTCGCCAGCTGCATGTCCGAACCGGTCCAGCGGCCGTACGGACTGCCGGTGAGCTCGAACGCCCCGCCGAGCGAGAAGACGCTCGGCATGGCGGCCTTGCCGAGCTTGCCGCCCAGCAGCGCCGTCCATCTGCCCGAGGAGAGCGGCACCAGCGCCTGTGCGAGATAGATATTGTTCGACCCGTTTCTTCCCGAGACGTCGAAGAGACGCTCCGCCTCGACGTTGATCAGGAATCCCTTCGTCGGGAAGTTGACGTTGTCGAGCGAATCCAGCATCAGTTCGACACGCAAAAACGGCGTCGTAATCTTCGTGTTTTCCGGATGGAAGGAACCGATTTCCCGATTGGTTCTCTGCGTGCCGTAGCCGCCCGCCGCCTTCAGGAAGCCGAGCCGTCCGATCGAGTACCCGAGCGCCATTTCGGCCGAGAAGGACTCATTTCGGAATCTTGCCACGGCATCGCCGCCCTGATACACGTCGTAAGGCTGCCACTTGTATTCGATCTTCGGATCCAGGAACCAGGCCGATCCCGGGCCGAGCGGCTGATAAAACTCCATGGACGCCCGCTTGTCTTCGCCCATCTGGATTTCCGTCCGAAGTTCGGCTCCCCAGCCGTTGAGCCATCCCCACGTATGCGCGAGGAGCACGTTGAAGGTATGGTTGTCCTCGAAGTCGGTTTCGAGCGATCCGCCGATGCGGATGCTGGAATTGCCCGGCTTCTTTTCCTGAGGCTCGAAGACAAGCACCTCCGTCCCGTTCGGACCGGGCTCGAAACGATAGCGCACCGAACTGTAGCTCCCGTCCGCCCAGACGCGGCGGCTGGCTTCGTCGATTTCCTCATTGCTGACCGGCCGGTCCGTCGGCAGATCGATCTCCGCACGCACCGCCTCCGGATTGGCGGTCTTCAGCCCTTCAATCCTTACTTCGGCAAGCTGATGCGCAGTACGGCGCGTCTTGGGCAGCACCGCCCGCTCACGATGCTGCTCCCAGGCCGCCCACTGTGCTCTCGGCACGGCGAACCGTGCAAGATCGTTCTTGGCCTCCTGCGCGGCCCGACGGCCGATCTCGATGATTTCCCGGCTCTTTTTGAAGTCCGTGCTCGAGAGTTCGCCGAGTGCCGGCGTGATCAGAACATCGGCCTCGGTGAGTTCCGAGAGGGATCTCCTGACGTTCTGCTCGGTGAGCAGATTCACCATCTGCGCCATGACCGTCACGACGTTGCCGAGCTGCTCGCGCTTCAGGAGCGGAGTCCCGACGTTGACGGCGATGATGACGTCGGCCCCCATGTCGCGCGCGAGCTGAACGGGCAGATTGTCCACCAGACCGCCGTCGACCAGCAGATCCTCTCCGACGGGAACCGGCGCGAAGGCGCCGGGCACCGACATGGAGGCGCGCATCGCACGGCCGAGATTGACGTCCTTCTGGAGCACTCTGCGCTCGCCGGTGACCAGATTGGTCGCCACGCAGGCAAAGGGCAGCGCGAGCTCGGAAAGATCGTTCACGTAGTTGACCGGTCCCGTCTTGTCGTTGAGAAACAGGTCCAGCTCTTCGGAGGGAATGACGCTGTCGGGCAGCTTGACCTTCCCTTCCTTCGTGAATTCAATGCCGTTGGACGAGAGATTTTTGAAATCGTCCAGCTTGAGGCGCCACGGCAGTTCCTTTCTCTCCGCTCTGGGCGCCATCATCTTGTCCCAGTCGACGCCCGTCACGATGTCGGCGATCTGAGCCGCCGAATAACCCGCCGCATAGGCGCCTCCCACCATGGAGCCCATGGAGGTGCCGGTCACGACGTCGACCTTGACGCCGATTTCCTCAAGAACAGCAATGACGCCCGCATGCGCGAAGCCTCTGGCGCCGCCGCCCGAGAGCACCAGGCCGACGCAGGGCCTTCCCTCACGACGGCAGACGGCGCGGACGTCTTCCGCCGTGCGCGCCCAAACCCCCTCGGCCGAAGCGGCCAGCGCTGCTGCTGCGCAAACCAGGGCAAAACTCTTGAGACGAAAAGACATGACCGCTCCGAAGACGTGAAGGACAGGCGGCGGAGATAACGAAAGGCCGCATCATCTCGGAGGATAATGCGGCCTGCGAAAATTTGCTGAACTTTCGTTCAGTTTTTACTCATCACTTCGGATTACGGTTGAGAAGCCCTTCTTCAACCATGCGGGCATTCGGACGCGGCGCTTCAATCATCTGGAGGCGGTTCGTGTCGATGTGTTCGAATTCACCCTTGACGCCCGGGATTTCGAGCTTCGTGACCTGTTCGTAGCTGAACGTGCCGTCTTCATGGAACTTGAAGGTGATTTCCCAGGACTTGGTGAGGAAGGCCTCTTCAAGGAAGGGGTTCGAGCAGATGCCGTTGACGAGGCTGCCGCGTTCGGCACGCAGCGTCACCGTCTTGTCGCCCGGCTTGGCCACGCCTTCGGCCATGGCGATCTGACCGCGCGGAATGGCGAGCGTCATGTAGATCTTGCCCGTTTCCGGTTCGTACAGGAGATAGCCCACCTGGTCATGGAAGGCGGCGAGCTCGCCCGGCTTCGTGATCGCCACGTGATAGCGCAGACCGTAGAGCACCTGCGGGCCGTTGTTCTGCGGGTCCAGGAGTTCGAAATTCCAGTGTTCGTGATAGGGTTCCGTCTCCGGACCGCCCGCCTGCGGATGCGTGTCCTCGCCGTCTTCGCCGTACCAGTGACCGGCGAGCGGAGCAATGGGGCCGAGCATCGACAGCGTGTCGGCATTGGAGGGAGCTTCGGTATAAATATCGCTGTACTTCAAGGTTCTTCTCCTGTAGAGGTGGCTGTTGAAGGCGGGGAAACCGTCCTCTATTCGTTGCATTCTATCATATATCGCGAAAAATTAGCTTTTCCCTAAATCGTGGCCATCTCCCCACCGAGAAGGCGAAGCAGACTGTTCGGAATAAGCCTCGGCGTCAATCCGTCTTCTATTTGACGGACGATGCCGTTATCATCTCTTTCTTCTACCCTTATTACGCATTTCGTCCATGTTCCGGTTCCGTTACATCGCCGCCGCCGCACTCTGCGCGGCCGTTCCCGCACTGGCCGCGCCGGTTTCCGGCGCGCCGCTCGGCTTTGACGAAGCCCGTGCGCTGCTGCACGAACGCGCCGACATTCTTCAGGCAGACCGTGCGGAAATTGCGCGTGCGGAAGCCGAAGCCGAAGCCGCCAAATCGCTCTCCGGTCCCAGGATCGAAGCCGACGTCAAGCAGATCTGGGGCACGAAGACGATCGATCTCAGCATGGATACGGGGCTCGGCGCGATGGGCGCCCAGCTCGGCAGCGCTATTGGTACTCTCCATCCTGAAGCGGCGGCTTCTCTTGCCGGACAGCTCGGCCCCATGTTCGGCAAGCTCAACCACATCAACATTCACCACAAGATGGACATCGGCGGTCCGCGCGCCGCGCTGACGGCCACGCTGCCCATCTATACGGGCGGACTGATCACGGCCGAGCAGGAGGCGCTGCGCCACAAGGCCGGCGAAACCCGGGCTGACCGCGACATCCGCGAATCTCAGCTTGACGCCGACCTGGCCGGCAAGTACTGGGGCGTGCAGCTCGCGCGCTCCGTCGAATCGCTTCGCGCCAGCATGCTCCGGGATCAGGAGGAAGAAGTCCGCCGCGCCAGACGCTTTGAAAAGAAGGGCCTCATTTCGAAGATCGAGCGCATGGCCGTGGAAGTGGCCCGCGACCGCGCCAAGCGCGAGCTCATCAACGCCGAAACCAATACCCGAGTCGCCGAGACGCAGCTCATGAAGGCGCTTCGCGAAACCTCGCTGCCCGCGCTCTCATCGCCGCTTTTCGTCATCAGCGGCGACATCGGCACGCTGACCGAGTGGCAGGACAGGGCCCGCGCTCAGTCGCCCGTCGTTCAGAAGATGAACGCGCTGCGCGCCCAGGCGGGCGAAGGCGTGCGGGCGGCCGAGGCGAGCTTTAAGCCCAAGCTCTACGCCTTCGGCACGAAGAACCTCATCAAGCACTATCTGACGATCCCCGAGCCCGACTGGATGGCCGGCATCGGCGTCACCTTCACGCTCTGGGACAACCGCGACCGCTTCGACAAGCTCAATGCCGCCAATGCCGTCGTCTCGAAGGCGGAAGCCGCCCGCAGCGAAGCGCTCAATGAAATTTCCACCGCCGTCGAGGTGGCCTTCCTCCGAACGGCGCAGGCGCGCGAAGAATTCGACCTCACGGGTTCGACCGTCGCTCTCGCCCGCGAGAATCTCAGGCTGCGCGAAGCGAGCTTCGCCGAAGGTCTTTCCACGGCCACCGACGTCGACACGGCCAGAACGCAGCTGATCGGCGCTGAAATCGCTCGACGCGCCGCCGCCTATAAATTCGTTGTGAGCTGGGCCATGCTCCATGCCGCCTCCGGCAGCATGCCGGCCTTCGCCGATACGCTGACGCGTGCCGACCTCACTGCCGTTCACTGATTACCGTTCCGTATTCATCATGTTCGATTCGAATCAGGATAAAAAACCCTCCGCGCTCCCGCTGCTCGCGGGCGGCGCCGTCTTCCTCGGCATTGCCGTCTTCCTCGGCTGGGGAGCCTGGGAGGCCACTCATCCCGCGCCCGTGCCGCTGCAGGGCATGGTCGACGCCCGTACCGTCGCCGTCTCCGCCAAGATCCCAGGACGGCTTTCGCGCGTCATGGTCCGCGAGGGCGATACCGTCGGAGCGGGCGACCCCGTCGCGCAGATCGCCATCCCCGAACTGGAAGCGAAGCTTGCCCAGGTGAAGGCCCAGGAAGCCGCCGCCAGAGCGAAGGAGGAACTCGCCATGACGGGTTCCCGCATTCAGGAAAAGGAAGCGGCCCGGGCCGACTGGGAACGCGCCCGTGCGGGTCTGACGCTGGCCGAGAAGTCCTACGCCCGCGTCAGCGCGCTATATAAGGAAGGCCTCATCGCCGCCCAGCGCCACGACGAAGTGAAGGCGCAGCTCACCGCCGCCAGAAAACTGGTCGAAGCCGCCGCGGCCAAACTTTCGGCCGTTGAAGAAGGCGCGCGTTCCGAAGACAAGGCCGCCGCCAGGGCGCTCGTCGCCCAGGCTGCGGGCGGCGTCTCCGAAGTGTCGAGTCTTGCCGGCGAAAGCACCGTGAAGTCGCCCGTGGCCGGCGAAGTCACCCGCATCGTGATGGAGGAGGGCGAAATCGCACCGGCCGGCTTCCCGCTGGTGCTCGTGACCGACCTCAGCGACCGCTGGGTGGTCTTCAATGTCCGTGAAAACGAACTGCCCGGCATTGAAATGGGCACCAAGCTGACGGGCTGGCTCCCCGCACTCGACAAGCGGGTGACGCTCAAAGTGACTTGGATCAATCCGCGCGGCGAATACGCCACGTGGCGTGCGACGCGTCAGTCCTCGGGCTACGACGTGAGAACCTTTGAAGTCCGGGCGCGCGCCGAAGAGGATCTGCCCGCCATGCGCCCCGGCATGACCGTCGTCGTTGAGAGATAAGCATGCACGCCTGGTTTGCGGGTCTGGCGACGGCGGCGCGTCTTGAGGTCCGTCACGCGCTTCGTCATCCGTCGATCCTCGTCATCTGCGCGCTGATGCCGGTTTTCTGGTGCCTCCTCATGGCGGTCACCTTCGGCACGGGCATCATGACGAAGCTCCCGGTCGGCCTCGTCAACGAGGACGCGGGCCCGCTTGCGCGTGAAACGGTCATGGTGCTCGACGCCGTTCCGACGATGCGTCTTGAAAGCTACGAGACGGCCGCTGAGGCCGAAGACGCGCTTCGCCGGGGCGAAACCTATGCGACGATCGTCTTTCCGAAGCACTTCACGAGGGACAGTCTCAACGGCCGAGGCTCAACCATCGAACTGCTCATCAACAAGAGCTACTACTCGGTCAGCACCTTTCTCGAGGTCGACATCAAGAGCGCGCTTGCCGCCGCACAGAAGTCGGCCGGCGCCGAACGCATGACAGCGGCTCGGGGCGGTTCCTTCGCCGCGAATTCGCGCTCTCTGCGCGTACAGGCGCCCGAAGTCGACTTCATCGGCAATACCGCCTTCAACTTCAACGCCTACCTTCTCCCGACGCTGATCCCCGGCCTTCTCAGCATTGCCGCGGGCGTCACCTTCGCCGGCGTGCTGATCCGCGAATGGCGCGACGGGGGCTCCGCCGAGCTGCTCGACGCCGTCGGCGGCAGGGCCGGCGCAGCGGTCCTCGGCAAGCTTCTGCCCTGGGTCTTCTGGTACATCCTTGCGACGCTCTGCTGGATGGTCGGCTTCAGCGGCTGGCTCGGCTGGCCGCCTGCCGGATCGCTCCTTTTCTGGGGCGTCGGCGGCGTGCTCTTCATCACGGCGATGGCCGGCATCACCCTGATGCTCTGCGCCTACTCGCTCACCTGGGTCATCGCCGTTTCGGGCGTGATGTGCATGTTCGCGCCGTCCTTCCCGTTCACGGGCTTTTCCTACCCGTTCGAAGCCATGACGCCAGGCGTCGTCTTCTGGGGGCATCTTCTTCCCGTCACGCACTATCTCGCGCTTCAGGGGGAATGCTGGGTGCTCGCCAGCCCCGTTCAGACCATGATGGAACCTCTCAAAACACTGACGCTCCTCACGGTTCTGCCGCTCGCGGCCGGGCTTCCCGTGATGGCCCACCGCCTGCGCAAGGCGGCCCGCGTTGAAAGAAAAGCCGCCGATCTGCTGAAGGCCGCCCGTGAAACGGGAGAGCTTCCTCTTCCGAATGAGGAGGGCCGAGCATGAAACCCGTTTTCGGCTTCTGGAAGACGTTCGTCTCGGCGCTCAAAGGCGCACTCCTGTCCCGCGACACGCTTGCGATCTTCGCCGGCGCCGTCGCCTTTTATCTGATTTTCTACGCCTGGCCCTACGGCAACCAGCAGATCGAGCACATTCCGGCGGCGGTCTGCGACCTCGACAGATCAGACAGCTCGCGCCGTCTGATTCTTGAAATCGGCGCCTCGCCCGCCGTCGACGTCATGATGACCACGGGCTCGGAAGGCGAAGCGCTCGACGCCCTTCGCACCGAAAAGGTGCCGGTGCTGATCACCATCCCGAAGGATTACGAAAAGACGCTCGCGCGCGGGGGCAACACGACCGTCCACGTCACCGGCAACGGCGCCTTCCCCGTGAAGATCCGCGCCGTTCAGTCAGCCGTAGCGGGCGTCGTTCAGGACAAGAGCCGCCTTCTCGACAGCCGCGCCGTCTTTGCCACCGGACTGCCGGGCACCAGTGCGGCGGGCAGCTACGCCGCGCCGCCGTCTCTTCGCGTGCAGTACCGCTACAACGAAATCGGCGGCTACGGCAACTACACCGTGCCCGTCGTGGGTCCCATCATCCTTCAGGCCATCATGCTGATGGGCGTCACGATCGCGCTCGGCGGCTGGCTCTGTTCGCCGCGCCGTCCGGACTTTCTCCCCGGCGCGCTCCTCTATCCCGGACGTCTCGGCAGCGCCGTCTTCCTCGCCTTCTGGATGATGGCCTTCATGTGGTTCGTCTACATGCAGGCCGTCGACTTCCGTTTCCACGAATACGGCTCGATGGCCAATCCCGCCGCCGTTCTGCTGACCGGACTTCTCTTTTCCGCTTCGGTCACGGCGTTCGCCATGACGATTTCGCTCCTCCTCGGCTCGAACCGCTGGAGCTCTCAGGCCATCGTGATGACGTCGGCGCCGGCGGTCTTCCTTTCGGGCGGCATCTGGCCGCTTGAAAGCGTCACGCATCCGGCCGTCTATGCCTTCTCGCTGCTCTTTCCTACCACGCCCGCCATCCGGGCGCTGCTGGCCGCCTCTCAGGACGGCGCCGCAACGGGCGATCTGCTGATGCCGCTCGGCGTGCTGCTCGCGCAGACGGCGGGCTATCTCTGCCTCTCGGCATGGCTGGCCGGCAGACGGCTGACGCCCGAGCCCGTGAAGCGCTTCTCCGAAAACGACGTCATCTGATTTCCAATCCCTTACCTGAAGGAAAGCCTGTTTGAGGTACACTCAGACGGCTTTCCTTTCTGATTTTGTGTCCATGCAGTTCATTGACTCACAC
>JAXEEN010000154.1:0-8056 GCA_034104065.1 Sutterella sp. | reverse complement strand
GACATGATCGCCCCGATCGGCAAGGGTCAGCGCGCGCTGATCGTCGCTCCGCCGAAGTCCGGCAAGACCGTGCTGATGCAGCACATTGCCCACGCCATCACGTCGAATCATCCCGACTGCACGCTATTCGTTCTGCTGATCGACGAACGTCCCGAAGAAGTGACGGAAATGCAGCGCTCCGTTCGTGCCGAAGTCGTGGCATCCACCTTCGACGAACCGGCGGCCCGTCACGTCCAGGTCGCCGAAATGGTGATTGAAAAAGCGAAGCGCCTTGCCGAAAGCAAGCGCGACGTCGTCATTCTCCTCGACTCGATCACCCGCCTGGCCCGAGCCTACAACACCGTGATTCCCTCTTCGGGCAAGGTGCTCACGGGCGGTGTGGACGCCAACGCCCTGCAGCGTCCCAAGCGCATCTTCGGCGCCGCCCGAAACCTTGAGGAAGGCGGCTCCCTCACCATCATCGGCACGGCCCTCATTGATACGGGCTCGCGCATGGACGACGTGATCTACGAAGAATTCAAGGGTACCGGCAACAACGAAATCCACCTGGAACGCCGGCTTGCCGAAAAGCGCGTCTATCCCGCCATCAATCTCAACCGCTCGAGCACCCGCCGCGAAGAACTGCTTCTCAAGCCCGATGTGCTTCAGAAGGTCTGGATTCTGCGCAAGTTCCTCTACGACATGGACGAACTCGAAGCGATGGAATTCCTGCTCGACAAGATGAAGGCGACGAAGAACAACGTCGAATTCTTCGAAATGATGAAGCGCTGATCGCTCCTGCTGAAATGCCCGCGGCCGAAACCGCGGGCATTTCCTTTTCATACCCGGGCCCGGTGCTCCCGAGCCTTATGCGTCCGGAAACAATCCGGTCAGTCCCACGCCGGCTTCGCCCGGTTGATGCCCCAGGCCGCATATGCCGACAGCGGCGTCCCGGTGATCACGGGTCCGGGAATGCTCTGCGCGCGCTTGAATCCGTTCTGAAGAAGCTGAGTCACAATCCGTCTGGCCATAGCCGGATCAATGTCGGCCGGCAGTTCGGCCAGCGTGCCTCCCGCGGACACATGCTCGACCACCCGCGCGATGATCGGATAGGGCGGCAGACTGTCGCTGTCCTTCTGATCTTCGCGAAGCTCGGCGGACGGCTCTCTCGTAATGATTTCTTCGGGAATGACGTCCGGATCGCTCTCGGAAGCATTTCGTGCTCTGCAGAGTGCGACCACGTCCTCCTTCCAGAGATCGATCAGCGGCGCAAAGCCGCCCGTGATGTCTCCGTAGAGCGTCCCGTAGCCCATGGCCGCTTCCGCCTTGTTGCTCGTGCACAGAAGCAGAAGGCCGAATTTATTGGCGACGCCCATGAGAAGCATGCCGCGAAGACGGGCCTGAATATTTTCCTCCGCCAGATCCCAGGGACGGCCTTCGTAAACCGGCGCCAGAACCTCAACCGCCGTCTTGAAAAGCGGTTCGATGGACAGGGTGTCGATCCGGAGTCCCTGGCGGCGTGCAAGATCATCAGCCGCATCATTCGAGAGCGCCGACGTAAAGCGGGACGGCAGCCTGACGACGCGCACGCGATCGGCGCCGACGGCGTCTCGTGCCAGCGATGCCGCGAGCGCGCTGTCGATGCCGCCGGAAAGTCCGAGGACGCAGCCGGCGATCCGGTTTTTGCCGACATAATCCCTGACGGCTGCGCGAAGCGCTTCATAGCGGTCGTCGGCGCAGACGGGTTCGATGCCGGACAGCACGCGCCCGGTTGCCGTCATGCGGAGCACGCCGTCCCGGCGTTCAATGCTGAGCGCCAGCGCGCCTTCCGTCCAGGGGGGCAGCGAGCAGACGACGCCGTCCTCGCTCCGGGCACGCGTGTCACCAGCAAAGACCTCCGTATCCTGACCGCCGGCAATCCCCGCCGCCAGTACGGTCCTGCCTTCGATCTCCGTTCGGCGTTCCTGAGCCCGGATCAGGCGGGCTGCATCCAGGACAACGTCGCAGTCATCGTTCTCGCCGCCGAAGCGAACACCGCCTGCCGTGAAAACGGACGGCCAATGCCTGTCCTTCACTCCCGAAGGCGTAAAGAGCCGACAGCGGGGACCGTCTTCGCCGACATAAAACACGGCAACGGTGCTGTCGGGGGCGATCGCCGCCGCCGACGCGAGCACGCGGTCCCGGTCGCTTCTGATGTCCGGCCAGCCGAGGGAGGCGTGTCCGGTACCGCCCTCTATCGAGCCGTACGGCACGACGATCAGATCCGCCCTGCCCGCATCCGCACAGAGCCGTTTCACGGCCTTCATATTGCCGCGGAAATCACCCGTTTTCGGATTGGGCTGCACTAGAACCGCATTCAAACGCTGCATGACTCTGCCTCCTAACCGGTCGATGCATTTCGTCCCTTTCTCTGTCCCGCAGGGAATCGGACGCAATGAGGAAAATATACATCGTCAGCAAAACCGACGCTCGGATTAACGTAAAAAATAAAGGCGCCGGCAGCATGCGCTGCAGACGCCCGACCTCGTGCCCGTCGTCGATCAGAGGGCAGCGTGAAGATTCTTTTTGATGTGCCCAGCGACGCTGGCGTCATCGGTAGTCGTGACTTCAATATGCGTGAAGCCCGCCTCCTGAAGACGCCGGACGATCCTGGGATGAAGCGTAATGGCCACGCCGGACGTCATCCAGTCTCGGACATCGGGAACCGGACGGATCGCGTGGAAAAGCGCATCGACCGCATCCGTGCTCGTAATGTAGATGATCGGCGAGGGACCGTGGGAAGCCAGCATCAGATCTCGGCGCTGCTGCATCGTCAGCTCAAGCGGGACTCGGACATAGGCGCAGAGCGTGATGACGTCCGAACCCATGCGGCGGAACTGTTCGGGCAGCCATTCCCGGCCGGTCTGGCCGCGAAGGAACAGCACGCGCGATGGCGCGCCCCGGTGCTTCAGGATTTCCCAGAGCGCCTCGCTTCCGGAGTTTTCCGCATCGCCCGACGGATAAATCAGCTTTACATCCGGTCCCCACGCCGCCCTGATCACCTTCGCGGTGCCTTCGCCGACCGCAGCAAGCGTGATGTGCTCGGGCCACTCCCGGACCCAGTGAGCCACCGCCGCAACAGAAGCAGGGCTGGGGAGGACGACCATTTCGACGTTGTCCAGATTGGCGAGCCGTTCCTGAACGATGTCGCAGTCCTCCTTGCCGGGGAGCTCAATGCCGAAAGCCGGCCAGCGCCAGCAGTCGATGCCGTCTTTTTCGAGCACGTCGGCGAGGCGGTTGTTGGCCTCGCCGGGACGCATCAGAATGACGGGCTGTTGTAAAGCCATATGTCCCTCTTGATATCGATTAACCCAAAACAGCCTTCAGTATAGCGTCCGCGCCCTGAGCACGCAGATCTGCAACCACCTGTGCGGCAAGTTCTTCGGGCTTCGTCCAATCACCGCGGGCTTCGCTGCGGATCGCTTCGCCCGTCTTGTGATTGCCCACGAGCGCACGCAGCCACATTTCTTCGCCTTCGACGATGGCGTAGGCCGCCAGCGGAACCTGGCAGGAACCGCCGAGCGCACGGGAAACGGCACGCTCAGCCGTGCAGCAGGCGCGCGTATGCGGGTCATTGATGAACGCGAGCGCTTCGTGCATCACGGCGTGGTCGGCTCGGATTTCAATGCCGAGCGCGCCCTGACCCGGAGAGGGCAGACTCACTTCGGCGGGAATGATCGTACGGATGCGTTCGGAGAGCTCAAGACGCTTGAGACCGGCGGAAGCCATGACGAGCGCATCGTATTCGCCGGCGTCAAGTTTGCGCAGACGGGTGCCCACGTTGCCCCGCACCGGAAGCACTTCAAGATGCGGGTAGTTCATGCGCAGCATGAGTTCGCGGCGAAGGCTTGCCGTACCGACGCGGGCGCCGGCAGGCATCTCGTCAAGACTTGCATACTTGGGAGACACGAAGGCATCACGCGGGTCTTCGCGTTCGCTCACGGCGACGAGGTCGAACCCCTCGGGCAGCTCCATCGGCACGTCCTTCAGAGAGTGCACGGCCAGATCAGCCGCACCTTCTTCCATGGCGACTTCAAGTTCCTTCACGAAAAGACCCTTGCCGCCCACCTTGGAGAGCGTTCTGTCGAGGATCTGGTCGCCGCGGGTCGTCATGCCGAGCAGTTCGACATCGGCCTGCGGATAGCGCTGACGCAGAACGGACTGGATATGCAGGGCCTGCCACATGGCAAGGGGGCTTTCGCGGGTGGCGATGACACAACGTTCGAATTTAGACATGATGCGGATGAAAATGCGCCCCCGGACGGAGCGCAGAAAACTGTTCGAAAAATCAGACGCCGCCGAACCGGCGGCTTCCGGACGGCACTGATTCTATCAAGCCTTGTTTGCCCTACGCTTAAGCATTTTGAGCCCCCGCCGGCGAATCGGAGGAAGTGCGAAAAAATGTTATGCCGCGGCTTGCACTTCATGAATTCTTCTGAGATAATCGCAGACTTCCCAGTTGGCACGTGGATTGGCATGCCTGCCGTAAGACCCGACATTTCGGGCAGGTTCGTAAGGCCGTCAGGGCGACCGACAGAAAAACTAGGAATTTTGAAAAAATGAAGAAAGGCATTCATCCCGAATATCGCGAAGTCGCTTTCGTCGACCTCTCCATCAACAAGACGTTCATCATCCGTTCCTCCGTTCAGACGAAGGAAACGGTTGAAGTTGACGGCGTGACCTACCCGATGTTCAAGCTCGATACGTCCTCTGCCAGCCACCCGTTCTACACGGGCGCCCAGACGCGCATCGTTGAAGCCGGCCGCGTTGAAAAGTTCCGCGCCAAGTTTGCTGCCAAGCAGCAGGCCATGAACGCCGCCGCAGCCGCCGCCAAGGCCGCCAAGTAATTAAGCGGTTCGGCCGTACGGCATATGCCGTGCAGTGCTTTCAAAAGGGCAGTCTCCGACAACTCGGACTGCCCTTTTCATTTGTCCGCAAAAGCCGGAAAATGTCTTCAATCCCACCCGTCAGGTAATCTGCCGTGCTCAGCCAGCGTTCCACCCCCGTCAAAATGTCACAGGAGGCCGCGAACAAGCTCCCGCGATGGAGTCTGCTTTCGCTGCTTGTCATCTTTGCCGCCACCGGCTTCTGGAGCACCGGCATCTGGACGATGCGCGATGCATCGAGCTTCGGCACCGCGCTAGCCATGCTGACGGGCGGCCCCGTCCTCTGGTTTCTGCCTTCTGTTGCCGATACGCCGATGACCTCGGCGGGCCCCATGACCGGCTGGCTTTCCGCACTTCTGATTTCTCTCTTCGGCAGTTCCGGCAGCGGATTCGGTTTTCTTTCCGACATTGCTGCAACCCGACTGGCAGCCTGCCTTTGGTTCGGCATCACGACGGCGGCGCTCTGGTACGGCACCTGGCATCTGGCAAGGCGCCCCGAGGCGCAGCCGATCGCCTTTGCCTTCGGCGGCGAAGCTTCGCCGCGCGACTACGGCCGAGTCGTGGCCGACAGCGCCGTTCTCTTCTTCGTCGCGACCTTCGGCATCGTCACCCGCCAGCATGAGGCGCTTCCCGACACGGCGCTTCTCGCCATGGGCGCCATCAATTTCTACGGTCTGACGCTGGCTCTGCGCCGTCCCCTTCGGGGCTGCTTCATTGCGGGTCTCGCCTCCGGCGCAGCCGTCGTCTCGTCGACTCTGTTTGCCGGCGTCTGGCTTCTCGCCATTTCGCTTCTCGCCTTCTCGCTCATCCGTGCCTATCAGGACACCCGCTTGCGTCGGGCAGCCTATACCGTTCTCGGCGCTGCCGCCGGGTTCCTTCCGTGGCCGGTGCTGGCTTTTGCCGCCGCACCCGAGGCCGCGCCGTCCTGGTTTGCGCTTTGGGCGGCCGAACAGATCTCGCATTTCGGTCTCGCGGGAACCGATACCTATTTCTGGTTCGCACGCAACGCCGTCTGGTACCTCTGCCCCGTCTGGCCTTTTGTTCTCTGGGCGCTCTACAGCTGGCGCCGCCAGCTTCGCCGGACGCATCTTCTCCTGCCGCTGGTGATCTGTGCGGCGGGCGTGCCTGCCGTCGTCTTCTCCTCTTTCCAGGCATCCGACACGGTTTTTCTCACGTTTCTGCCTCTGCTTTCCGTTCTTGCCTCCTTCGGTCTCGTTACCGTTCGCCGCTCTCACGAAAACGTGCTCGACTGGTTCTCGCTCATGACCTTCTCTCTCGGCACGCTGGCAGCATGGGCCTACTGGTTCGCCTGGCTGACCTCGTTTGCCCCGAAGATGGCCGAATCCGTCCAAATGCTCGCCCCGGGAAGCTCGCCCGTTTTTGACAGCGGCTTCGTTCTGGCCCTCCTGACGACCGCCATGTGGTTCGGCTTCGTCGGCTGGCGCCTCACGCACCGGCCCGTTGTCATCTGGCGCGGACCGTGGCTTTCCGCCGCAGGCATGACTGCCGTTGCCGCTGCCGTCATCGGGCTCTTCCACACCGGCATCGACATCAACCGCTCCTACGTGCCCGTGATCGAATCCGTGTCCGGCACGTTGGTGAAGGCCGGCTTCAGCGAGACGGACTGCGCCGCCGGCGAAGGCTTCACGCCGGGGCTTCAGGCGCTCTTCCAGTATTACGGCGGGATCCGCGTGCTCCGCCATGCCGCCCCCGGAAGCTGCCGCTTTACCATTACGCGAGGCCGATCCGACAGATTTGCCCCCGAAGCACTCGCCCGGCCTGCCAGCCGTCCTCACACGGACGAAACCTTCATCGTGACGCTTAACCGATGACTCATCTCACACCGCCGAAGACCTCGTTCAAAGCGCTGGCCCGTCTTGCCGGACCTATCTTCGTCGCCAACATCGCCATCATCGGCGGCGGCACCATCGACACCATCATGGCCGGGCATCTCGGCAAGGATCATCTGGCCGCCATCGCTCTGGGACTGGCCGCGACCATTTCCGTCGTAATGGGCCTTGTCGGCATTCTTCAAAGTCTGTCGCCCATTGCCGGACATCACTACGGCGCCCGCAAATACCGCCAGATCGGCGAAGCGCTGCAGCAGAACATGTGGCTGGGCGCCTTTCTATCGCTCTTCGGCGTACCGCTTCTGCTGTGGAGCGACCTGTGGATCAGCATGGGCGAAGTCAGGGGCGACGTCGCCCGCATGGCGGCCGAATACCTCAGCTTCACGGCCCTCAGTCTTCCCGCGAGCCTCTTCGGGCGGACCTTCATTTCCGTCAATGCCGCACTCTCGCGTCCCCGCATCACGATGTGGGTTTCTTTGGGCATTCTGGCCCTGAAGGCTCCTCTGAATGCCGTCTTCATGTACGGCTGGTTCGGTTTTCCCGCGATGGGAGGCGCGGGTGCCGGCGTCTCCTTCGCCGTTCTGAATTTCGTTGCCTTCTTCGTCTATCTGACGATCTGGATGAAGGCGCCCTTTTACCGGAGCATGCATGCCGAACGCTTCGCCGGCCCCGACTGGCGTCTCATCAAGGAGCAGCTCCATATCGGTATTCCGATCGGTCTGAGCACCTTTTTTGAAGTCTCCAGCTTCACGCTGATGGCGATTTTTGTTTCCCGCTTCGGTTCCGAAGTCGTCTCCGCCCATCAGATCGTCGCCAACATCACATCCATGTGCTACATGGTGCCGCTCTCGCTCGGCATCGCCACTTCGGTGCTCGTCTCCCAGTCCCTCGGCGCCAAATGGCCTGCCGTCGCCTTCAGCGTGCTCAGACGATCCCTGGCAGTCTCCACGGCCGTCGCCGTCGTGCTGGCCCTGACGCTTTTCTTTGCCAGAGGTCCGATCGTTTCCCTCTATACGGCCGACCCCGGCGTTCGGCATACCGCCGCCTCGCTGCTCATATTCGGCTGCATGTATCACGTCTTCGACGCGCTGCAGTCCGTCAGTTCCTTCGCCCTCCGAGGCTACCGCGTCACGCGCGCCCCCATGATCATCTACGGCGTGATGCTTTGGGGCGTGGGACTCGGCGGCGGCTATCTCTTCGCCTTCGGATGCGAATGGGCCGGCGGCCCCTTCCAGGCCTACGGGTTCTGGGGAGCCACGGCGGCCGGTCTGACGCTGACGGGGCTCGCGCTCACCGTGATGG
>JAXEEN010000153.1:0-8611 GCA_034104065.1 Sutterella sp. | reverse complement strand
ACTCTCCGACGCCTACGCCAACATCGGCGACTCCGTCACGCCCGAAAACCGTCAGGGCATCGACAACCTCTACCGCGCCTGCGAACTCTGCGGCGTGGAGGCCAAGACCGTCGCCATGCGCGGCGGCACGGACGGCTCCTTCATTTCGACGAAGGGCATTCTGCCCCCCAACTACTTCACGGGTGCGCACAACTTCCACAGCAACTGCGAATTCCTCCCGATGAAGTCCTGGGAAAAGAGCCTCGAGGTGACGCTGGCCCTGGTGGCGCTGGCCGCCGGCGTGGAACACTGACTTCCCGCCGATCGTTTTTCTCGCAGGACGGCCTTCCGGAGACGCCGCGGACCGAGCGGCGGCGCCGGAAGGCTGTTTTTTCGTCGGGAGAGTTCTCGGACCGAAGGCGCCGCCGCTTCGTCCCGCCGCCCTTTTCGGGAACGGGCGTCATTGATCCCGCCGGGGGTCCTCAGCTCCGGTAGAACTCCGGGAACCGCCGGCGGAGCGCCTCCATGGACCTGCGTTCGCATTCGGCGATCCAGTCGGCGAAAACCTGAACCCGGCGTTTTTCGAAGGCTTCCTCGCGCACGAAGATGAAGCAGGAGAGCGGGTGACGGCGCCAACCGGGCAGAACGGGCACGACGGTGCCGTCCTCGATTTCCTTGGCGCAGTGAAAGAGCGGAAGGTCCGGCACGACGCCGGCGCCGAGAAGCAGCGCGGACTTGGCGGAAATCAGATTGTGCACGACCAGGGAATTCTTCCACTGCAGCGTTTCGATTTTTCCCCGGCATTCCAGCGTCTGGGTTGCCGTGCGGGTAGGGCTGCTGATCAGCAGTCCGGTATGCCTGACGCAGTCGGCGGGAACGCGGGGCAGACCGTGCCGGCGGATATAAAGGGGAGAAGCGCAGGCAACAAAAGGCATTTCTCCGCTGTATCGCTGAATGATGCCGGGCATCGGCTGATTCTCTCCGTATCCGATCACGACGTCGATGACCGTGCCGCCCGGCGTAATAAACCCGTCGGGCAGTCTTGCCGAAAGTTCGTGCAGTTCAAACTGAATGTCGGGATAGATCTGCTGAAATTCCACAAGCGCCGGCGTCACTTCCTGAGGCCCGATGCCCGAATGCGAGGAGACGCGGATCAGACCCGCCATCCGGTTCTTGTCGCCCTGCAGGTCCCGGATCATTTCCTCATGAAGACCGAGAAGCGGAACGGCCTTCTGATAAGCCTGACGTCCGAGTTCGGTCAGCGTGACCGGACGGGTGGCTCGTGAAAAAAGCGGAGAACCAAGCTCCGATTCCAGCGCCTTGAGCGCTCGACTGGCCGTACTCGGTTCGCATCCGAGGCGTTCGCAGGCGGCGTTGAGCCCTTCCGATCTCACAATTTCGCAGAACACCCGCCAGGCATTCATGTCGTCAAGTCTTTTCACTGGGATCTCCGGCTGAATGAACGTCTTCGGCTCCTCAGGATTTTCCCTGAATCATTGCCGAACATGTCGGTACTGATTGCACTTTTGCAATCAGTATGCGTGAAGCATGGTGTGTTTGCAAGATGCAGGCCCTTTTTTGCAGCCGATTTATTGCAATTTCTGCAATTATCTGTTGAATAAATTGGCTTTTCTGTCGGTTCAAGGGCCTTCATAATCGCAGCTGTGCCTCAAGGCGGCACGCGGACCCGACCGTCCGCCCCTCGACCCCAAACAAGGAGACTCTTGCAATGAACTGGCAGATTTGGTTCGCCGTTGCGGCGATCGTTCTGACGGTGCTCGCCCTGGTCAAAAGACTCGAAACCCGCATGGTGCTGCTGATTGCCGGCTTTGCCATGTGCGCTGCGGCGGGTGAACCTCTCAAGGCTTTTCAGGCTTTTATCAAAGGCATGACGCATACGACGCTCGTGCCGTCCATCTGCGCGGCGATGGGTTTTGCCGCGGTGGTCTCCGCCACGAAATGCGACGAACACCTCGTTGCGGCGGTCGCCTCGCCTCTCAAGGCGCTCGGCGGCATGCTCATTCCGGTGACGACGCTTCTCACCTTCGGCATCAACATCGCCATCATGTCGGCTGCCGGCACGGCGGCGACGGCGGGCGCGACCTTCATCCCTCTGCTGATCCGCGCCGGCATTCGTCCGGCGGCTGCGGCCGCCGCGGTGGGCGGCGGCACGATGAGCGGTCTGCTTCTCAATCCGGGCTGCGCGCACGACATCTACGTGGCGAAGATGGCCAATATGGATCTGATGTCCTTTATCGGCTGGGCTGCGCCCTACGTCTGCGGTCTGGTAGTGGTTGCCACGGCCGTCAATGCGGCGCTGGCACTCTTCAAGTACCGCGATCACAAGCCGTCGGAAGAAGAACTCCGCAGCTTCAAGTCCGAAGCCAGAGCCGAGCTGAAGGTGAACTACCTCAAGGCGCTCGCTCCGCTCGTGCCGCTTGCCATTCTCATCTCCGCCTCGATCTGGTTCCCGAAAGCCGGCATTGACGTCGTGGCCGCCATGCTGATCGGCATGGTCGTCATCGCCCTCATCACCATGATGAATCCCGGCGATATTTCGAAGGCGTTTTTCAAGGGCATGGGCTCGGGCTACGCCCAGGTGATCGGTCTCATCGTCGCCGCCGGCGTCTTCTCCGCGGGTCTGCAGGCGACAGGCACGGTGGCCGCCTTCATCGATGCGCTGAAGAGCTCCAATGAGCTCGCCCGCTGGGGCGCTGCCGTCGGTCCCTTCCTGATGGCCGTCGGCACCGGTTCCGGCGAAGCTGCGATCTGGGCCTTCAATCAGGCCGTGACGCCGCATGCCGCGAGCTTCGGCATGGAACCGCACTCGCTCGGTCTGCTTGCGATTCTTGCCGGCCAGTTCGGCCGCACGGCCAGCCCTCTCGCGGGCGCCATCATCATCGTGGCCGGCATGGCCGGCGCGGATCCTGTCAGCGTCGCCAAACGCCTGTTCCCGGGCATGGCCGTTGCCCTGATCATCTCCGCCCTCATCGTGGTTTAACCGAAGGAGACAGGCATGCTTGACCTTCTGATTCGCGGCGCCCTGACGGTGGATCCGGAAAGCGGCTTCTGCAGCCGAGCCGACATCGGTATCGAAGACGGCGTGATCGTGCGTGTCGCTGAGTCCGTCGGCGAACCGGCGGAAACGGTTTTCGATGCCGAAGGACTGGCGGCGGTTCCGGGTCTGATTGATACGCATCTTCATCTTGCTCCGCATCCCTACGGCGAACGTATGGCCGCCGCCTCCGGCGTGACGACGTGCGTGGAAATGGCCGGACCGGCTGACAGGGTATTTGCCGGAAAGCTTTCCGACGGGTGCGGTCTCTCGGTAGCGGTTTTAAACGCCGTGCTGCCGGGAACCAACGTCGGGGGACGCGATCCCTCGGCGGCGGAGCTCGATGACTTCATCGAACGCTCGCTTTCCGAAGGTTCCTTCGGTGTCAAGCTTCTCGGCGGACATTTTCCGCTCACGCCCGAAGCATCGGCCCGCATGGTCGAGGAGTCGGCCCGGCTCGGCGTCTACATGGCCTGGCATGCCGGCACGCTGACGGCGGGGTCGGACATCGACGGCATGCGTCAGGCCGTCGAACTCGCCGAAGGACGTCCGTTTCATCTTGCGCACATCAATGCGTACTGCAGGGGACGCGTCCGTTCCGAACTGGCCGAATGCGAAGAGGCTTCGTCGCTTCTCAGGGCACATCCCGAAATCGTGACGGAAAGCTATCTCTCGGCGCGAAGCGGCGCACCGCTCGTTCGCGACGAGAACGGCGATCCGCTCTCAAAGGTCGTCTGCGGCAATCTGCGCCGATTCGGATTCACGCCCGACCGGAAGGGTCTCAGACAGGCTGTGCTTGACGGAGTGCTCTCCGTCATCCTCCCTGAGGACGGCATGCTGAAACTCGTCTCCGGCCGGTCGGGCGCGGATGCGCTGGAAGAAGGCCGGGCAGCCGACGGTTCATTCGACCGGGTCAATCCTGCAGTTTCCCGCGTGTACTTCGCAACCGCCCGCCGCGACGACGGCACCTTCCTCGTCGACGGTATTGCGACGGACGGCGGCGCCATCCCGAGAAACGTCATTGCCGAAGCGGGACTCGCCTTGGTCGGTCTTTCGGCGCTGACGCTCACCGAGTTTGCCGCCAAAACGTCTCTGATTCCGGCCCGCATGCTGGGACTTGAAGGAAAGGGACACATCGCGCCCGGATTTGACGCCGACATCACGCTCCTTTCCGTGAAAGAGCACCGTGCCGCTGCCAGTTTCGCCGCCGGCCGTCCCGTCCTTCTGAACGGCAGAGTCGTCGGACAGGGTGGCTCCGTACTCTGCACAGAACAGGGTGCCGCTGCTGTGCGCCGTGCCGGACTGACGCCGCAGGTGCTCAAAGGCGGCATTCCGGCTCTCAGCCGCTGTTTCGGCTGAACACTATTTTCAACCCCTCGTTTTCAAATACATCAAGGACTATTGCCATGAATTACAAACTGCCCGCTGCTGTGGCTGCCGCTGTTCTCGCCGGCAGCGTTTCCGCTGCCGACATCACGATGTTCGGCTTTCTGGATCAGGGCCTCGCCTATATTCATGAAGATCTCAATGCCGGCATGGCTGCTCCGGTAGGACAGTCAGCGGCCGCTTCGATTCTTCAGTCAAATGGAAAGGTCGGGGCGGCCGGTACGAAAACCGGTCTTTCTCAGGGAACGGGCAACGTCAGTACCTGGGGCATGAAGGGAAGCGAAAAGCTGACCGACGATCTGGATGTCGTGTTTCATCTGGAAAGCGGTTTTCTGGCTGACGACGGTACCTTTTACGGCGGCTCCACTATGTTTGAACGAGAATCGACTCTCGGTCTTCGTTCCAAGACTTTCGGCGAACTCAAAGCGGGCCGCATGCCTGCGCTCACGACCGGCTCCGGCACGACCGGCATCTTCAACAGCCGCGTCAATCCGTTCGGCGCCGGCTGGGGCAACATGACGGGCGGTTGGAAGTTCTCCGGTACGCTGGCCCAGGCCCGCTGGAACAATATGATCAACTGGATTTCGCCCAGTTGGCGCGGTGTTCGTCTGTATGCTCAGCATTCCCTCGGAAACAAAAGTGGTGCCGATGAAGGTTCTGTGCGTGTCGATCGCTGGTCTGCTGTCGGCGCCAGCGTGACAGCCGACCGATATTACTTTGCTGCTGCGGTGGACTGGATTAAGGCAGGCTCAGCTAACACAGCCGGACAAGCTGGCAAGGATGCGTGGAAAGCACTGGCGGGCGGTCACTGGAAGGTCGACGACGACGTTAAAGTCTTCGGAACAGTTCAGTACCTGAAAAACGTTCCTTGGATCGGCGGCTACAGTACGAAGGAATGGGCTCCTCGTGCAAATAAGGAAATGCTCAATATGGGCTTTGAAGCCTGGGCGCTTGCCACGGGTCTCGACTGGAAGGCAGCCGGCGGCACTGTCAAGGCTTCCGTCGCATATGCCTGGGGCGAAAACCAGAACGTCGACTCGGACAACAAGATGAAGCGCGCCAATGCCGGTCTCGGCTACGTCTATCCGCTTTCCCGCCGCACGTCCGTTTACGCCATCGGCGGCTGGTTCTGGCAGGATGCCGACTGGCAGGATTCGAGCATCAGCGCTCACGAAGCCATTGTCGGTCTGATGCACCGCTTCTGATGATCTGAACACGGAGAGGCCGCAGCATGAGCCTGCGGCTCTCCGGCGAGAACTGTAAAACGCCATTCATAGGAATAGGAATTCATTAATCATGCTGGGTTTTCACATGGGCAGCGTACCGGCCCCGTTCAAGCGCGCGGAACACGATACGGAATACTGGCTTCAGCAGATCAACCGTGCATCCGTCGTGGCCAACACCGAGTCGGGTCTTCTCGATGCCGGACTCGCGCGGCAGATTCGCAGTGCTTTGGATGCGCTTCTCGAAGAGGCCGGCAAGCCCGGTGCCGATCGCTGCGATCTTTACATTCAATTTGAACCGAAGCTTCTGAAGCGATGCGGCGTCGGCGCCAGCGTGCTGCATGCCGGCCGTTCGAGTCAGGACATTCTGGCGACGGCGAATGCCGCCATGAACCGCGAGCACCTGATGATGCTCGCGGAGGCGGTGGCCGATCTCTGCGCTGCTCTGATTGAAGCCGCCCGCAGGGAGTCGGATGCCGTTGTCCCGGCCTACACCAACGGCGTTCAGGCGCAGCCGACGCTCTACAGTCACTATCTTTTGGCGCAGTGCAGGGTGTTCTGCCGCGACATCACCCGTCTGATGGAGTGCTGCCGCCGCTACGACGTCTGTCCCATGGGCAGCTGCGTCTGCAACGGCACCGGATGGCCCCTCAATTCGTCCCGCATGGCCGAGCTGCTCGGATTTTCGCGAGCCGCCGACAATGCCTTCGACGCCGGACAGTGTCAGGGCAACGATCTTCCGCTCGAATCGAGCCAGATCATTGCTTCGGTGATGATTCACATCAATGCCTTCCTTGCGGATTTCATGCAGCAGTATTCGCAGGCGCAGCCGTGGATTTACAGCGTCAGTCAGAACGGCGTCTATCGTTCGAGCGCCATGCCGCAGAAGCGCAATCCCGGTCTGATCAACGACTGCCGCCGTGATGCGGGACTTGTTCTCGGAGAAACGGACGGCATCCGTCTTCGTCTGCAGAATCTGACGCTCGGCATGGCCGATGCGCGCGACGCCTGGATCATGCGTGATCTTTTTGCAGATGCCTGTACGGTCGTGCGGACCTTCACCGGCATTGTGTCGAGCCTGCGGGTGGACCGTGAGCGTGCGCTTGCGGAACTCAATGCCGACTGGACCTGCACGCAGGAAATTGCCGATACGCTGATGCGCGAAGCGGGTGTGGACTTCCGGACCGGGCATCGTTTTGCCTCTCACTTTGTCACCTGGGCTAGGGAAAACGGCAGAACGCCTGCCGATACGCCTTTCTCGGCGTATTGTTCGATTTGGGAAAAATTTGCCTCCGAGAACGGGCTGACCGCCGAGTTTCCGCTTTCGGAAGATCATCTTAAAAAAGCAACCGAGCCTCTGGCCATTCTTCAGAACAGAAAGACGGCAGGCAGCGCTTCGCCTCTGATGCTTGATCAGCAGATCCGCAGCGCCGAGGATCTTCTCAGCCGCGAGCGCGACTGGATCGAGATTTATTTCGCCGATCAGGAAGCTGCCTCTCAGGCTTTGAGCCAGGCGATTGACGCCATTTGAACGACTTAACCCTGAATTCCGGAGAGACGACATGACCGAACAAGAATCCGTCCAGCGCAGACGCTGGATCATCCTGATCCTCATCTGCCTCATCAACCTGTGCGCGGGCTCCGTTTATGCCTGGAGCGTGCTTTCGGCCGCCGCCGCGGAAAGTCTGACGGCTTTGACCGGCACGCCCGTCACGCCGGGCGATCTGGCCATCGCCTTCGGCGTTGCCAACAGCGTCGGACCGATTCCGATGATTCTGGGCGGCGCGGTCAACGACCGCTTCGGCCCTCGCTTCGTCATCATGACGGGCGGTCTGCTGATCGGCGTCGGTCTGGCGCTCTGCGGCATCCTTCATTCCGTCGCCGGCATCACGCTC
This sequence comes from Sutterella sp., assembly GCA_034104065.1. GTDB lineage: Bacteria > Pseudomonadota > Gammaproteobacteria > Burkholderiales > Burkholderiaceae_F > Sutterella. Next base: position 1,073 of record JAXEEN010000153.1, on the reverse strand, counting down.
GCCTTCGGCGGCTTTTTCGGCATCGGCCTCGGCCTGGCCTACGGCGCCGGCATTGCGACTGTCGTCAAATATTTTCCGGAACGCCGCGGGTTTGCCGGCGGCATCGTGACCGCGGCCTACGGCTTCAGCTCGGTCATCGTGCCTCCCGCGGCCCACGTCCTGATTTCCGCCTTCGGCGTGATGCAGACGTTCGTCATTCTCGGCACGGTGTTCGGCGCGGTGATCGCGGTCTGCGGCTTTTTCTGCTCGCGCTGTCCGGACGGCTTCGTCCCGGCCGGCGTCAGCCTGCCGCCCCGTGCGGCGGCCGAAGGGAAGAACTGGCGCGAAATGCTTTCGAGCCCCGTGTTCTGGCCCATGCTGGCGCTTCTGATGTGCGGCGCCGTCACCGGCATGATGATCCTCTCTCAGGCGGCCTTCATCGCCCGTCAGGAAATCGGCATGACGCCGGCGGCTGCGGCGGGCGCCGTGTCGGTGATTGCCCTCTTCAATATGGCTGGCCGGCTTCTCGCCGGCACGCTGTCCGACCGTCTCGGCCGCATCGGTGTTCTGGCCTTCGGTCTCGTTCTCTCCGCCGCGGGTCTGTTCACCCTGATGACGGCAGGAAAGGGCGATACGGCGCTCTTTTACGGCGGCTGCGTCCTCGTCGGCATTGCCTTCGGCGCCTTCATGGCGGTCTATCCGGGCTTTACGGCAGACCGATTCGGCGCGAGAAACGCCGGCGTCAATTACGGCATCATGTTCTGCGGTTTTGCGCTTGCAGGAATGATCGGTCCCGCTTTGATGAGAAGTCTGCAGGCCTCGGGCTTTGCTTTTGCCGACTGCTGTCTGGCCGGGATCGGGTTCTGCACTGCCGGACTCCTCTTTGCCTTTGTCTGCAGCCGGTTCTCAAAGTAGCGGCCGGCAGGCTGAACTGAAAAAAGGATTCCGACCATTGTTTGCGCCGGGATCCTTTTTTTGATTTCGGTTCGGTATGTGCCGGATGAAAATGGACGAGGCGTGCGAGTTTGACAAAATTTATGAAGACTGCATAAGTCGACAAACCATGCGGGTTTCCAAAGGCATTATCGGTTGGA
>JAXEEN010000152.1:0-3536 GCA_034104065.1 Sutterella sp. | reverse complement strand
ACCCGGAAGCGGTCTGCCGATCGACTCCCAGGTCTTGCGGCCCATCACCACCGGATGGCCCATTGTTGTTTTCTTGAAATGCCTGAAATCCTCCGGAACGTGCCAGAGCATCTGATTGCCGCCGCCGATAACGCCGTTGCGGGCGCGCGCCACGATCATCTCAATCATGTCCGGCTCCTCAGACGGCGACGGGCGCCTTGATGTGGGGCCAGGGATCGTAGCCCTCGATCACGAAGTCCTCGAAGCGGTAGTCGAAGATCGATTCGGGTCTGCGCTGAATGACCAGCTTCGGATACGGCCGGGGCTCGCGTGAGAGCTGCAGCTTCACCTGCTCGATGTGGTTGTCGTAGAGGTGGCAGTCGCCGCCCGTCCAGACGAAGTCTCCCGGCATCAGATCGGCCTGCTGCGCCACCATGTGCGTGAGCAGCGCGTAGCTCGCAATATTGAAGGGCACGCCGAGGAAGATGTCGCAGGAGCGCTGATAGAGCTGGCACGAAAGCCTGCCGTCCGCCACGTAGAACTGGAAGAGGCAGTGGCAGGGCGGAAGCGCCATGCGGTCCACCTCGCCGGGATTCCAGGCGCAGACGATCATGCGGCGGCTGTCGGGATGATGTTTGATCTGATCCATCACGCCGGCGATCTGGTCGATGTGCCGTCCGTCGGGCGTCGGCCAGCTGCGCCACTGCACGCCGTAGACCGGTCCGAGGTCGCCGTTCTCGTCGGCCCACTCGTCCCAGATCGTGACGCCGTTCTCATGCAGATACCGGATGTTCGAGCTTCCCTGGAGGAACCAGAGCAGTTCATGAATGATCGAGCGCAGGTGCAGCTTCTTCGTCGTGACGAGCGGAAACCCCTCCTGCAGATTAAAGCGCATCTGATACCCGAAGACGGACCGGGTGCCGGTACCGGTGCGGTCCGACTTGCGGGTGCCGTGTTCGAAGACGTGGCGCATCAGCGTCTCATACTGATTGCTCGGCACGTTGCTCCTCCTCAAATGAATGACGCCGAAAGTTTAGCATCTGTCGCGCCGCCGAAATCTGAAGGCGGAACGGCGCCGACGTGGGAAATTCTTATGTCGACTTAATAAATAACGGTAGAAAAATGCCCGCAGGATGTGATGCCTGCGGGCTCTGCGCCATCCGGAGGACGGCGGTAAAGTTCTTAAAGATGAGCGCCCTTGAAGACGAGGAACGACATCGGGAGATCCAGCGTCGTCTTCTGTCCGGAGAATACGCCCGACCACGCGATCATGAAGTCGATGTACTCCTTCGGCGGCACCTTGCGGCCCCTCATCTTTTCCATCGTGTCGCGCGCGGTAAGCAGTTCGACGTCCCTCAGATAGCCCTCGAGCGCGAGACGGATCGTCTCGGCGTCGTTCAGCGTTTCGACGGCTTCGCTGCGACCCGCCTTGTCGAGCGCGCGGCGGAGTTCCGAGGCGAGCGCCGTGCGCAGATGGGCGGCGAGTTCGGCGCCCGCCCAGCCGTTCTGAACCACGCGGGAGGCGTCCGCGCCGGTCGTCAGAATGCCGAGCATGTCGGCGAAGAATTCCTGGGCCTGTTCGCTGACGGCTGTTGCGTCCTTGTGCTGAGGATCGTTTTCACGGATCCATACGTTCTGCATATGCGCAATGCCGAGTTCCTCGAGCGCAAGGAACATGCTGTTCTGATCGCAGAGATCGATGGCAACATGAGGAGCAAATTCAGGGTTACGTTCCTGCTGGGTCATTTTTGGAGGGACTCCGATCGGGGAATATTGAAATATGGAGAGTCTAGCGGCAAATTCAGTTGAGAGGCTTAAGAGCCGCATCGGGAAGCGGCATCACGGGAATGCCGTCCTCAAGTAGCTCTTCGGCATCCTCCCGGGAGCACGTCCCGCGGACCAGGCGGGGATCGTCCCGGCCTTCATGGATGCTGCGCACGGTCCGGGCGAACTGATCGCCAACGTCCTCCGCCTCGGCAGCCACCCTGCGCAGCGCCGCCATGGCTTTGGCCTGTCTCGCCTTCATCTCATCCTTGGTGCGTTTTGCCACATCGGCCGACACGTCGGTTCTCGTCGTGCCGAACACCCGTCCGAAATTGGGAGCCGTCGGACGTCTGTCGATATCCGGCGAACCGCAGACCGGACAGGTGAACCGCCCGGACTCGACGTCGTTTTTCCAGTCGTCGTCCGACGCAAACCATCCTTCGAAGACATGACCGGCGCTGCAGCAGAAATCAAAAACCTTCAGACCCATGGAGAAAATCACGTCCTTGCGTCAAAAAGAACCACACATTCCGCAAATATACTGTATACTCCGTTTTCCCCGTTGCCCGACGCGGCACGGGACATCCCAGGAAGGATGGCAGAGTGGTTGAATGTACCGCCCTGGAAAGGCGGCATACGGAGATTCCGTATCGAGGGTTCGAATCCCTCTCCTTCCGCCAGATTTCAAGAGGCAGAAAGTCACGGCTTTCTGCCTCTTTTATTTTTTCAGCCGTTCGCCTTCGCAGCCGGAAGGCTTTGCCCGACGATCTTCGGCATCCGCCGGTCTGCCTTTGCCCGAAAAATCGTGCTTGACTTTTCCGTGAGATTCCGTATAATGTTCATTCTCAGCTTGTTTGGAATACCGAACTAGTCATCACCACGACCGGTATTTCGCTGAGCATCTAAGGAAGGATGGCAGAGTGGTTGAATGTACCGCCCTGGAAAGGCGGCATACGGAGATTCCGTATCGAGGGTTCGAATCCCTCTCCTTCCGCCACAATTCCAAATGGGAGAAGATTTCGATCTTCTCCCATTTTCTTTTTCTGGGGCAAGCTTTCTCCTCGGTCGATTGCTGTCAACGCAGCACCGAGCCAAGTCATTTCGCTCATTCAACAACTGAACCGGGTATCGTATGTCTGCCTGGCTTTACCTTTTTCTGGCGGATCTTTTTGAAATCGGCTGGCCTGTCGGCTTCAAAATGGCTTCGAGCGGTGACGGACGCCTGTCATTTCTGTGGATCGCCTTTTCCGCGGTTTCCATGGTCGCTTCAGGCGCTCTGCTCTATCTGTCGCAGCGCACCATTCCCATCGGGACGGCCTACATCGTCTGGACGGGCATCGGCGGCGTGGGCACCGTCCTGATCGGCATTCTCTTTTTCGGCGACAGCGCCTCCCTGCTGCGTCTCTTTTTCCTCTTCGTCGTCATTGCGGGTCTGATCGGTCTGAAGATCGTGACCTGACCAGCGCGATGCCCGGCTGCCGGGCCGTCCTGCATGCAGGATCATTGTTGAACAATCCCATGCCATTCCGATAGGGAGAAGACCGCGGTCTTCTCCCTTTGATGTTTTCATGACGTGCCGATGACGGTTCCGTGCCGTCGTTCCTCTTCTTCACGCGAAGATCATCCGGCCGTGACGGCGCCGTCACGTCGGCTTCCTAAACTCGCTCTCACTTCGAGTCCGCCGGCCGATGCCTGCACTGTTTTCAGGAAGTCTCATCGTGAACAAGACTGCTCTCTGCGCCGCCTGCACGGCGGCGCTTCTCTCCCTCGCCGCCGGCGCTCAGGCCGCCGAC
>JAXEEN010000151.1:0-2032 GCA_034104065.1 Sutterella sp. | reverse complement strand
CGCTTCGCCTTGGAGTCACGACCGTTGCGGGTAGAGCCGCCACCTTTCTTGTGTGCCATTTTAGTACTTCTCTATAAAAAGTCGGTTGCAAATTAAGCCGCGATCGCTTCGATCTTGAGCTCGGTGTAGTTCTGACGATGGCCGCCGGACTTCATGGAGTGCTTACGGCGACGGAACTTGAAGATGCGGACCTTTTCGCCACGGCCGTGGGAAAGGACGGTCGCCGTGACCGTAGCGCCTTCGATCGTCGGATTGCCGACCTTGAGACCCTGTTCGCCGCTGACAGCGAGAACTTCGGTGAGGGTCACCTGAGCGCCGGCTTCGACAGCCAGGGATTCAACCTTGAGCTTGTCGCCGACGGAAACGCGGTACTGCTTACCGCCAGTCTTGATAATAGCGTACATGTATATAAACCTCGCCCGTTCTGCTTCACCGTGCCCGAAGGCCGGCTGGTGCAAAACCTTTTTGTAATAAGCGTGTTCGCGCTTGGGGGACATCCCCAAAGGTCGCGGTTGCACGTTTGAGTGCGTGGAAAGCGGTGGATTATCACACGAAAAGCGCGGCCCGTCAAGCGAAAACGCGGGCTTTTTTCTCCGTTCCGCCGTCTTTTCGCGGGAGTCCGCATTTCCTGCCTGCCGCCCGCCCGAAACACCTCGCGGGAATGCGTCCCTCGGGATGCGTTCAGGCGCCGCCGCCTTGGCTATACTTGAGCGACCGACGCAATCAACCATCCGTTTCATCAGCCATGTCCGACAACAGCAAGGATCCCAAGGCCCTTATCCGGCAGGTGCTCGCACCGATCGCCGACGACATGAAGGCCGTTGACGACATCATCCGAAATGAGCTTTCGAGCGACGTGCCCCGCATGCGCGAGATCAGCGAATACATCACGAGCGCCGGCGGCAAGCGCATGCGCCCGGCCCTTCTGATGCTGATCTGCCGCGCGCTCGGCTACGAAGGCGAGATGCACCGCTATCTCGGCGCCACCATCGAACTCCTGCACACCGCCACGCTGATGCACGACGACGTCGTGGACGAAAGCGACATGCGCCGCGGCCGTCCGACCGCCAACAGCCGCTGGGGCAACGGGGCCGCCGTGCTCGTGGGCGACTTTCTTTATACGCGCTCCTTCCAGATGATGGTGAAGGCGGGCAACCTCCGCGTCATGGAGGCGCTCTCCGACGCCGCCAACCGTCTGAGCGAAGGCGAAGTCGTGCAGATGGTCAACGCCCACGATCCGAGCGTCGACGAGGAACGCTATTTCCGCGTCATCGAACGCAAGACCGCCTGCCTGTTTGAAGCCGGGGCCCGCATGGCCGCCGCCGTGGCGGACTGCCCGAAGGAACTCGAAGAGGCCGTCGCCGACTATGCGCTTGCGCTCGGCAACGCCTTCCAGATCGCCGACGACGTGCTCGACTACCGCGGCAACGCCGCCGACACCGGCAAGAATCTCGGCGCCGACCTCCGCGAAGGCAAGGTGACGCTGCCCATCATCTACGCCCGCATGAGCTGCACGGACGACGAGCGCGCCCTCATCGACGACGCCATCCGTCAGGGCGACGGCGACTTCGAAACCATCGCCGGCATCGTGCTGAAGTCCGACTCGCTTCGCCGCTGCGCCGAGCGAGCCGAACAGGAGCTCGAACGAGGCCGTCGTGCGCTCGGCAAACTGGCCCCTTCCATTTTCAGGGATTCTCTGCTAGAATTGCTCGCCTTCACGGTTCAGCGCGACCGCTGACACCGTCTGAAGCCCTCGGGGTGTAGCTCAGCCTGGTAGAGTACTACGTTCGGGACGTAGGAGTCGGAGGTTCGAATCCTCTCACCCCGACCAGGATTTCCGAAAAAAGCACTGCGGATGCAGTGCTTTTTTCATCAAGCGGAATTTTTCATCGGATCTTCCATTTTTGAAAAATCTCTGCTACAATTTGTCTCCTTCGCAGTTGAAACAGTATTGCGGAAGATATTCGGGGTGTAGCTCAGCCTGGTAGAGTACTACGTTCGGGACGTAGGAGTCGGAGGTTCGAATCCTCTC
>JAXEEN010000150.1:0-6842 GCA_034104065.1 Sutterella sp. | reverse complement strand
TTGCCGCGAAGGCGCAGAGCGATTTCGCTGGCAAGACGGCCGAGCACCTTATCACTGGCATCGACCACGAACCAGTCGCGCTTAACCTCAAGCGGCTTGGCCGAGAAGGTCTTCATTGCGTTTCACCTAATAAAGTAGAAGTTTCCGTTCCGCTGCTGACGGATGGCGCCGCGGTCCGGCGCCTCGCCGAACCCGCAGTCGGGACGAAATACTTGAATAAAAACAAAAGCGAACCCGGACCGGTCTGTTGTGGACTCACTGTCCGTCTGGTTCGCCCTCTTGAATACATGGCGTTTCCGACTTCGCATCGTTTCGCGGCGCCAGTGGAAAATCGATGGGGTAAGCAATCCGCGAAGCAAAGTCAGGTTGGCGATTCTACCTGAAGGCCATGTCCGTGTCCAGCGAAGACGCCGATTTTTTTCTTCTTTTCAGAGCGTCTGAATGTGCCGCAGGTAGGAGTCGAGCCCGCCGAGGAACATCTGCGTGGCCATCATGGCCAGGATGAGGCCCGTCAGACGTTCGATGGCCATCGTCACCTTGTCGCCGAGTCTGCGCTGCAGCCATTCGGCAGAGCCGAGCACGGCGAAGCACACGACCATCGTCACCACGATCACCGCACCCCATTCAAGGAGCCGCCCGGGCTGCGCCGCCGCGAGCATGATGATGGTGGCGATGGTCGACGGACCGGCGATCGCGGGCACGGCGAGCGGCACGATCATCGGTTCGCCGCCCGGCGTTTCGCCGAAGATCCCTTCCTTACTCGGAAAGACCATTCGGATGGCCATCAGCATCACGATCACCGCGCCGCCGATCGAGAGCGCCGCGTCGCTGAGACCGAGCATCTGCATGAACTGCCGGCCGAAGAACATGGCCAGAATCAGAATGCCGCCCGCAATCACGCATTCGCGCGCGAGCACCCAGAGGCGCCGCTGATTGGGCACCGTCTTCAGACAGGCGAGCGTCAGCGGAATATTGCCGACGGGATCCGCCATGAGCAGCATCAGCATGAGGCCGCCCCAGAATGAATACTCCATTTTCGGAGTCCCTCCAGAAAAACAAAGGGACGCACGCCTGAGGCATGCATCCCTTCGTTAAGGCTCGGGCGAAAGGTCAGCCCGACCGACTTTTACTTCTGAGCTTCAGCGGCTTCAGGCGCTCCGGCTGCCGGCGCTTCCGTGCATTCGCACTTGGCTTCGGCGCACTCGCACTTGCCCTCTTCGCACTCGCAGCAGCCTTCCGTGCATTCGCAGGCGCACTCGGCTTCGGTGCCGGCGAACGCGGCGGCGATCTTCGGCAGCAGCGCGTTCGTGCGGGCTTCGTTCATCTGGCCGAGGCGCAGACGGCGGAAGAGCACGTCTTCGGGCGAACGGGCCATTTCATGGTCGCGGGCATAGAGCGCGAACTGCACGACCTTGTCGTCGGCCGCATCGGAAGCTTCCGCTTCGATTTCGAGCGCGGCGTGGTCCCAGTTCGGATCCTTGAAGATCGGCAGTTCCTTCGTCACGCAGAGGCGCGGCGGGATCAGGTGACGAAGCGTCGCCACGAGCATGGCGTGCTCGGCCATCTTGCGGTAGGCCGTCCACTTGCCGCCGGTCACGGTGATCATGTTGCCGAATTCCGGAATCACGGCATGTTCGCGGGACACCTTGGCGGTGGAGCCGGCGGAACCCGTGGCCTGCGGATTGAAGAGCGGACGCAGACCGGCGAACGAGGCCTTCACGTCGGCGCGGGTGATCGGCTTTTCAAGATAGCCGGAGGCCGTTTCGATCATGAAGCTGATTTCTTCCTCGCTGGCCTGCGGGTTGAAGTCGGCTTCCTTCTGTTCGACGTCGGTCGTGCCGACGAGCAGCATGCCGTGCCAGGGAATGGCGAAGAGCACGCGGCCGTCGCGGGTCTTCGGAATCAGCATGCCCGTATCGCCCGGCATGAAGGACTTGTCGAGCAGGATGTGCGAACCGCGGGAGACGCGCACGAGCGTCGAGGCTTCCGGATCGACGAGGCGGCGGATCGGATCGACCCAGGCGCCCGCCGCATTGAAGACCATCTTCGTACGGATCGTAAAGGCCTCACCCGTTTCCTTGTCGGTCGCCGTCACAGAACGGATCACGCCGCCCTGACGCTCGATCGCCGTCACGGGCATGTAGTTGAGCGGCACGGCGCCGTGCTCAAACGCCGTGCGGACCAGCGCGACGTCCAGACGGGCGTCGTCGAACTGACCGTCGTAGAACTGCACGCCGCCCATCAGACCTTCGGGCTTGACGCCGGGCAGGCGCATCAGCGTGTCTTCACGCGACAGGCTCGAGGTACGGCCGATGTTGTAGCCGCCGTAGGTCATGGCGGAATAGATGCCAAGACCGACGGTGTAGAACTCGCGTTCGCCCTTCTTGTAGCAGGGCAGAATGAAGGGCTTCGAGTGAACAAGATGCGGCGCATTCTTGATCAGGATGCGGCGTTCCTTCAGCGCTTCGCGCACGAGTCCCCAGTCGCGCGGGTTCTGCATGTAGCGAACGCCGCCGTGAATGAGCTTCGTCGAACGCGAAGACGTGCCGGCCGAAAAGTCCTGCGCCTCGAGAAGCACGGTCTTGAGACCGCGCGAGGCAGCATCGACCGCAATGCCGGCGCCCGTTGCGCCGCCGCCGATAACGACGACGTCCCAGACGGTGTCTTCACGAAGTTTGGCGAGAAGCTCCTCGCGAACGATGGGTTTCACATCTGTCATGTCACTTGTTCCAGTTGCGGGCCCGGCCGACGGCGCGGGTCCATTGGTTCATCAAATAGTCTTTCTGATCGGCGCTCATCGCGGGTTCGAAGACCCGGTCGACCCGCCAGAGGGAAGAGATTTCGTCACAGGAGTCCCAGACACCGGAAGCCAGACCGGCGAGGAAGGCGGCGCCGAGCGCCGTTGTTTCCGTAATGGCCGGACGAATGACCGGCACGCCGGAAATATCCGCCTGGAACTGCATAAGAAGATTGTTGCGGGACGCTCCGCCGTCGACGCGCAGTTCGCGCAGCGTTGTCTTGGCATCCAACTGCATCGCCTCAAGCACCTCGGCGCACTGAAAGGCAATGCCCTCAAGCGCCGCCCGGGCCACATGAGCTCGGGTCGTGCCGCGCGTAAGACCGATCATGATGCCTCGGGCCTCGCTGTCCCAGTGCGGCGCGCCGAGTCCGACGAAGGCGGGCACGAGATACACGCCGCCGTTGTCTGGCACGCTCGCCGCGAGCGTTTCGATTTCTTCGGCGGAATTGAAGAACTGCAGTCCGTCGCGAAGCCACTGGACGACGGCGCCGGCGATGAACACCGAGCCCTCGAGCGCGTACTGCGTGTTCTCCTCGCCGAGTTTCCAGGCAGCGGTGCCGATCAGACGGTGCATGCTGGAGCGGGGCTCTCCGCCGACGTTCATCAGCAGGAAGCCGCCCGTGCCGTAGGTGTTCTTCGCACAGCCGGGCTCAAAGCAGGCCTGCCCGAAGGTCGCCGCCTGCTGGTCGCCGGCAACGCCCGAAATCGGCACGGGTCTGCCGAACATGTCCGGATCGGTCATGCCGATCAGTCCCGAACTCGGTACGATCTCGGGCAGCAGGGAGGCAGGAATGCCGAAGATGTCGAGCAGCTCCTCGTCCCACTGCCCCGTGATGAGGCTGCAGAGCATGGTGCGCGATGCATTCGAGATGTCCGTCGCATGCACACGGCCGCCCGTGAGGTTCCAGATCAGCCACGTATCCACCGTGCCGAAAGCCAGTTCTCCTCTCTGCGCGCGCGCACGCGCGCCGGGCACATGGTCGAGTATCCAGCGGATCTTGGTCGCCGAAAAATAGGGATCGATGCGAAGGCCTGTCTTTTCGCGCACGATCACCTCGAGCCCCTTCTGCTGCAGTTCGAGGCAGAAGGGCGCAGTGCGGCGGTCCTGCCAGACGATGGCCGGTGCGACGGGCTCGCCCGTTCTGCGGTCCCAGACGATCGTCGTTTCGCGCTGATTGGTGACGCCGACGGCTCTCACTTCGTCGGCGCTGACGCCGGCTTTGCGAAGGGCTGCGCGGGCACAGGCAATCTGCGTGCGCCAGATGTCGAGCGCGTCATGTTCGACCCAGCCGGACTGCGGATAGTGCTGAGCAAACTCCATCTGCTCCATCGACACGACCTGAGCGCGGTGGTTGAGGAGAACGGCGCGGGAACTCGTGGTTCCCTGATCAAGCGCAAGAATGTACTTCATCGGCAGGCTACGGCGCGGAAAAACGCCTCAGAGAAGCGTCAATCCCGCGAATGAGACGGACTTAACTAATAGAGTTTATCGAAATTATTGACACCTGCCTAGGAGGATTAACGATGGCTCCGCAGACGTTTCTTCAACGGAAAAAGCGCCCGAAGGCGCTTTTTTCCGGCAGGGCGGCCGCACGCGGCCGCTGCGTCTTATTCAGCCGTCTTTTCGGCCGCCTTTTCCTCAGGCTGTTCGGCCCCGGCTTCTTCACCCGCTTCGGCTGCCTCAGCCTCTTCGAGCGCCTGACCGTAGGACTCGGCCTCTACGTCGTCCTCAAAATCCATGTCGCTGAAAACCGCTTCCGCCGTTTCAGGCGCCACGGCGGGAGCCTCGGCCTTCCTGGCAGCCGGCGACTTCACCAGGCGGGAAGCTTCGACCAGCATGCGCAGAGCCTTGTTCACGGCCTCGGCATTCTCAAAGTAATCGGCCAGATCGGCATCCAGCTTCACGATGCCCGACTTGGAGAAGTCGGATCGTTCGGAAAAGCGGCGCGTTTCAAGCGCACGGGCGCGCGGTCCCGAGCGCACGCCGAATTCCTCACGGCGGCGCGCAGCGCCGAAGCCCGGCGTCGGACGGCGGTCGCGGCTGAAGCCGCGGCGGTCGCCGCCGAACTCGCGGCGGCCTTCCTCACGGCGCTCGCCGAAGGGACGGCGGTCGCCGAAATCGCGCCTGGCGCCGAAGTCGCGGCGCTCGCCCGCTTCGCGGCGGTCTCCGAACTCACGGCGGTCGCTGCGGTCCTGACGGCGGCCGAAACCGCGTTCGTCGCCTTCGCGGCGATCGGAGAAGCGGCCGCCTTCACGACGGTCGGCGCCAAAGGGAGCCCGATGCGGGCCGTTGTTCTGCCAAGGTTTGCGATCCATGAAACTCTCGATAAAAAATGCCCGGAAGACCGTGATCATGCCGGCGTTCGGGGCTCAGAAAAAGACTGCAGGACGGCGCCTCTGAAGAGGATTGCCTGCGCGTGCATTCGTGCCGCCTCATTCTAAGAGATAACTACGGCGAATTGTGCAAGTCCGGGCATTTCGATATAGACTTGAAGTACGGACAGAGCAATCGTCCCCGAAAAAGACCACAACAACAAGAGAGGTGTTTATGACCCAATCTCTGCAAATCGTCTTTCATGGCATCAACCGCTCTCCCGCCGTTGAAGCGGCCGTAACGGAAAAAGTCGAGGCGTTGCAGCGCTTTGACCATCAGCTCGGTGCCTGCAAGGTGACCATCGGTCAGGAAGGTCATCAGACCATGGGTGCGTTCAGTGTTCGCGTTGACCTCGTGGCTTCCGGCCAGAACGTGATCGTGAACCGCACGAACATGGACGTGATGCTTGCCATCAATGAAGCCTTCGACACCGTCCGCCGCTCAGTCAAGGAAGAGGCTGACAAGCGTCGGAACCACTGACGACCATGCCGGGGCGTCCGCCTGAAAAGGCGGCGTCCTCGATCCCGTCGGCGCCGGAAATGTCCGGCGCCTTTTTTGACACCCGAAAAAACCAAAAGCCCGACAGGCGCTGACCTGACGGGCTTTGAAACTGGCGTCCCCACGGGGATTCGAACCCCGGTACCGACCGTGAAAGGGTCGTGTCCTAGGCCTCTAGACGATAGGGACCTTGTGTCTTGGTGGAGGATAGCGGGATCGAACCGCTGACCTCTTGCATGCCATGCAAGCGCTCTCCCAGCTGAGCTAATCCCCCGAGATCAGAGAATTGAAACTATACCAGAACTTCTCCAAAAATGCAAAATGAAATGTAACAAAATGTTAAACACTCGCCGGCGGTCCGCTCATTCCCTCTCCCGCACGCGGTCTTGCGCTTCCGAGCGGCAGTAAGATTAACAGATCCGCCCGCAGCGATCGGCTTAGGGATTCCTTCTTTTTTCTTTCCTGACATCACCATGAACATCCTTCCTGAAATTGCCGCGCACTTTGAGGAAGACCGCGCCCTTCGCCGCGATCTCCATGCGCATCCTGAAATTGCCTATGAAGAAACCCGCACGGCGGGCATCATCGCCGAGAAACTCCGCAGCTGGGGCATCGAGGTGCACGAGGGAATCGGCCAGACAGGGGTCGTCGGCATCCTGCGCAACGGCAGCGGCGAAGGCCGCATCGGCCTTCGCGCCGACATGGACGCGCTCCCGATGAGCGAAGCCAATACTTTTGCGCATGTCTCCGTGAACCCCGGCGCCTTCCACGGCTGCGGGCATGACGGCCACGTCACGACGCTGCTGGCCGCCGCCCGGTACCTTGCCGCCACGCGCCGTTTCAGCGGCACGGTCATTTTTGTCTTCCAGCCGGCTGAAGAAAGCCGCGGAGGCTGTTCGGCCATGATTGCGGACGGTCTTCTCGAAAAATTCCCCGCCGACCGTTATTTCGGCTTCCACAACTGGCCCGGCGTGCCGTCGGGAACTGCGGCTACGCGTCCCGGCGCGCTGATGGCCAGTTCGAACCGGTTCCGCATCCGCGTGCGCGGCAAGGGCAGCCACGGCGCCATGCCGCATCTCGGCCAGGACCCGGTCTTCACGCTGATTCAGACGGCCCAGGCCCTGCAGGGCATCATCACCCGCAACAAGAATCCGCTCGACGCCTCGGTGA
>JAXEEN010000149.1:0-2399 GCA_034104065.1 Sutterella sp. | reverse complement strand
GGAAGTCGTAGCGCGTGCCGATTTCCTTTTTGGCCTGGTCCACGGCATTGCGCAGTTCAACGGCATCACACTTTACTTCAACGTCAAAAGACGGCATGTTCTGTTTCCTGCAGAGTCAATGAAATGAGGCCGGCGGCGTGTCCGCCGGCGGACAAAGTAAACATCTTAACAGACTGTATGCACGGAAGGCTCGGGCACGGGCCCTCCCTATAATGAGGGCAGAACAACTCCAAAGGGCGGCTCGCGACAGCCGCCGAACAACATGACAGTCCAGATTTTCCGTGACCGGCCGCTTGACGGCCTCACCACCTTCGGCACCCGTGCGACGGCCGAGGCGTATGCCGAAGCTTCGTCGCTTGAATCGCTGAAGGAACTTCTCGCGTTGGCGGCGGAGCAGGGTCTTCCCGTGCATTTTCTCGGAGCCGGCGCCAATACTCTGGCGATGAGCCGCGTGCCCGGGCTCGTCATCCGCACGGCGTTCAAAGGCATTGAAAAACGGCCCGCGCCCGACGGCGGCACGCTCATCCGGTGCGGCGCGGGTGAAATTTTCGACGACATCGTGAAGATGACCGTTGCAGAAGGACTCGGCGGTCTGGAAAACCTCTCCGCCGTGCCTGGGACGGTGGGCGGCGCGGTCGTTCAGAACATCGGCGCCTACGGCGTCGAGCTCGCCGAACGGCTGCAGTCCGTCACGGTCTGGGATGCCAAGGCAGGCGAGGTCCGCGATCTCAGCACGGAGGAGTGCGACTTCGCCTACCGCCACAGCATTCTGAAGACGCCCGCCGGCAAGGGACTCGTCGTGCTCTCCGCGCTGCTGCGTCTGCCCGCCCGCTGGTATCCGGTGACGGGCTACCGCGATCTTGACGCGGAAATCGCCGCCCGGGGACTGACCGCCGGCACGCTGACGCCGGCGGCGCTCTCGGACGCCGTCCGTGCGGTGCGCGGACGCAAGCTGCCCGATCCGGCCCGTCTCGGCAACGCCGGGTCGTTCTTCACCAATCCGATCATTTCCAAGGTTCACTGGCGCGAACTTCTGACCAAGCATCCGAGTCTTGTCTACTACAAACTGGGCGGCGGCCGCATGAAGCTCGCCGCGGCCTGGCTGATCGAGGCGGCCGGCTTCAAGGGGGCCGTTCGCGGAAATGCCGGCGTGTATGAAAACCATGCGCTCATTCTCGTCAATCGCGGCGGGGCCTCGGGCGAAGAGGTGCTGGCGCTGGCCGAGGAGATTCAGCGCCGCGTGAAAGAGCTCTTCGGCGTGACGCTGGCGATGGAGCCCGTCGTCCTCGGCTGATGACCGCCTCCGATGCCGCTGTTGAAAAACGCTGCCGCGCAGTCCGATCCGGCAGCGTTTTCTGCTGCCGGCGCGTCAGCACGGTTTCCGGTTTTACAAAAGCAAAACGCTGAAACATAAACTCGGGTTTACCCGAAAAAATCGTTCCGTGACGGGACGTCATTCCTCCTGAGAATGCTGTTGTGCGCACTTCGCGCACATGCGTTGTCAGGGAGGAGATCAAGATGGGAACAGCGACGCCGGCTTCGGCTTTGGGCGGGTATTCCAAAGCGGAGGAAATCGCCAATGCGGTGACGCACGGCATTGCCGCGCTCCTGAGTCTGGTCGGACTCGGCGTGCTGGTGTACTGCGCCGCGGTCGGATCGGGAAGGGCCGGCGTGATCGCGGCGGCGGCCGTGTTCGGAACGGCCATGGTGTTTCTCTATACGGCCTCGACGCTCTATCACGCCGTTCCTAATCGGCGCGCCAAGCGGATTCTGCAGATGCTCGACCACGGTGCGATCTACGTCATGATTGCGGGCAGCTACACGCCGTTCTGCCTGATCACGCTGCGGGGAACGACGGGCACGGTGCTGTGCGCAGCCGTCTGGACGATCGCCGTGCTGGGCGCCGTGCTTCAGCCCGTGCTGCTCAGGCGCGCCGAGTGGCTCAACTGCCTGCTATATCTTCTTCTCGGGTGGTGCGTCGTTCTGGTAATGAAGCCGCTCGCCGCGGCACTGCCGGCGGCCGGTCTGTGGCTTCTCGCGGGCGGCGGCGTCGTGTATTCGCTCGGCGTCGTCTTCTATCTCTGGGACCGCATTCCGTTCAATCACGCCATCTGGCATCTGTTCGTGCTCGGCGGAACGGTTCTGCAGTTCTTTTCAGTGCTGTTCTACGTCCTCCCGGCGAGGTGATCGGCAGGAGGGCAGCAGCGGTCCGGATATGAAAAAAGCGCACCGTCGCGGACGGTGCGCTTTTGATTTTCTATCGCTCGGACAACCGATTAGGCCATGGCCTTGACGGAAGCGGAGAGACGGCTCTTGTGGCGAGCGGCGGCGTTGGCGTGGAGAACGCCCTTGCGAGCCATGGCGTCGATCACGGATTCAGCCTTCTTGAAGGCTTCCTG
>JAXEEN010000148.1:0-15082 GCA_034104065.1 Sutterella sp. | reverse complement strand
CCAGATGCCTCCCGACTTGACCAGCGTGCCGTCGCGAGCCAGCGTCTTCACGCAGGCGCGCAGAGGGGCGACGAAGGACGGCGTCGGATCGGCGGGAGAACAGCAGCTGCCGGCTTCGACGATGAAGCCGGAAGCCGTGAGAATACCCTGCCCGCCGGCTCCTCTTTCCGTGCAGGAAAACCGCATGCCGTCGGGATATGCCCGTGAGGACGCCGAAGCCGCCGCGCTGAAAAGACCGGCCGGATGCCCGCCGAGTGCGCCGGCAAGCTGACGCCAGACATCGGGCAGCGGAGCGCCGGACCGCAGAGATTCGGCGGACGGCGTTTCAATAAAATCCGTGCCGCCCGACCGGAGGAGTTCGGCGGAGACAGCGCAGAGCGAACACGCCGCATCCGGACCGCCGAAAATCACCAGATCGGAAAAGAAGGGGCGCCCGCGCCGGGAGAGCAGATGCGGCAGCGTCTCAGAAGCGCGGCCCGACGCCGCATGGGCAAGCAAGCGGCCCGTCATGCCGTCCCTCACCGTCAGCAGGAAAACCGCTTCCGCACTGCCGAATTCGCCGAGCGCAGCGGGCGGCGTGCGCTCCAGTGCGAAGGCCGAAACGTAGTAGTCGCCGAGGCGCGCCATGCGCCCCTGAGCCTGAGAGTCGCCGAAATGCTGAAGAATGATGCGGGTGTCGTTCATGGCACAACCTTTTCCTGATCGGAAGATTGTACCTGCTCGGAAGGCGCCGGCCCGCCGGCCGGCCCATCGGATTCTCAGTCCTCGTCGGCCTCCGATTCCGACAGGCGGACCGGTTCGCCGGCGGGCTTGCGCTTCACGAGGATGCGCACCAGCGGCCTCATCCAGAGCGCGATGGCGACCAGGATCACGGCCGACGCGATGAAGATGACGCTCACGCAGAGTCTCGGATCGGCAACGGAAGTGAGCGGCGCCGCCGCACCGCCGCTCACGAAGGCTACGGCGCCGAGCACGGCGGCCGCGGCCCCGGCGCGTTCACGGTGCAGCGTGAGCGCAAAGGTCATCGCCGCGGGGAGCGTCAGACCCAGAGAGAGGAGCAGCACGAGAAAGGCCGGCACCGTCGCCCAGAGCGGCAGATCCGCCCAGAAGGCGCCCGCCGTCAGAAACGCGCCGGCAAGCATGCCCCAGGCGCCCGCTTCCAGCGCGGCGGCGGGCGAAGGCATGCGGGAACTCGAAATCGCGCCGACGGTGACGCCCGTCGCATGCCGCCGAAAAGAAGCCCGTAAGCCGTGGCGGAAAGTCCGAAATGCGTCTGAAAGATGAAGGGCGAGGCGGAAATATGGCCGAAGAGCACGAAGGACGAGGCCAGCTGCTGCAGCACGACGGCCACGAAGAGCGTGTCCTTCATGAGAAAGACGAAGGACGCGGCGCTGCCTTCGCCGGCTCTGCGCCGGCGCTCGGGCGGCAGCGACTCGCAGAAGCGCACGACGGTCAGCACCAGCAGCACGGCGCCGATCGCAAAGAGGAGCCAGAAGATTTCGCGCCAGCCGGCGAAATCCGCGATCAGCGCGCCGAACATCGGCGCCGTCACGGGCGCGATCCCCTGCACGGCGCCCACCACCGCCATGAAGGATCCGAGCTCGCGGCCCGTATAGAGGTCGGCCGCCACCGAACGCGACATCACGAGGGCGCCCGAAGCGCCGAGCCCCTCCAGAAAGCGCATGCCGATGAAGACCTCGATCGTCGGCGCGAAGACGGCGCCGAGGGTCGCCAGCGAAAAGACGAGCAGACTGCCCGCGAGCGGCAGACGGCGTCCGTGCCGGTCCGAGAAGGGACCCACCCACAGCTGACCCGCCGCCAGCCCCCACATCGTCGCCGACAGTCCGAGCTGAACCATGGCGGCCGAGGTCGAAAAATCGATCTGCTGCATCGGCAGCGCAGGCAGATAAAAGTCCGTCACGAAGGGGCCGATGGCGGAGAGCGCCGCAAGAAAGATGATGAGAAAAAGCCGCGAGTTGCGGCGCTGATCATTCTGGGACACGGATTTCGGGAAGTTCATATTCAGGGGCCGCTATTGTAGGACGATTTAACCCGACTGCAATCAGCTTTTTGAATCGCTCTATCGGCACCCCTTTTTCAATAGCGTAATAAGACCCATTCTCATTTGAGTTACATCAAACAACCCTGCTCTCGTTCGAGAGAACAATTCTCATTTACATCGACCAGCGCCCTACTGCGCCATGGCTTCAAGCGCCGAATTCCATGCGAACGGCGCCAAGTTGTAATGAGAATGCTTCTCATCTATATTCAGTTCCGACGCAGAGTCCTTTTTGCAGGGACGCTGCAGCGGTCATTTTCAAGCTTCAGGACCAAATTCATGTGCACGCAGACATTGAAATCCATCCGCCGCCTGACCGACATGGCACCCGGTGCCGCAGGTTCGGTGGCCAAGCTCAAGCTCGACGCAGCCGAAGAAAACCGGCTTGCCGAGCTCGGCCTCAGAAGAGGCGCCAGCGTCCGGATTCTTCAGGGCACGACCAATGAAAGCGTGCTCCTCGCCGTCGGCGACGGACGCATCGGCGTCAACTACGGCGTCGCACAGAAAATTTACGTCTTTTCTTAAGGATTACACCCTCATGTATCTCCAGGATCTCCAACCGGGCAGACGCGGCCGCATTCTTTCCTACGGAAAGGAGCACCCCGAATACCGCCGCCGTCTTCTGATGCTCGGCGCCACGCCCGGCACGACTTTTGAAGTCGTGCGCATCGCTCCCCTCGGCGACCCGGTCGAAATCCGCGTGCGCGGCAGCATGATCAGCGTCCGCAAGGACGAAGCCGCCTTCATGCAGGTCGAGGCCGAATAAATCCGGCCGCAGAACAACCAGAGAGAGCACAGCATCATGACGAAAAACATCATCTGCGTCGTCGGCAACCCGAACTGCGGCAAGACGACGCTCTTCAACGCCCTCACGGGCTCGCATCAGGACGTCGGCAACTGGCCCGGCGTCACGGTTGAAAAGAAGACCGGTTCCTACCGTTGGAACGGCGAGCAGATCGACATCGTCGACCTGCCCGGCATTTATTCCATCACGCCTTCGTCCTCGTCCGGCGAAGACGAACGCGTCGCGCGCGACTACATCCTGACGAACGAGGCGCAGGCCGTCATCAACATCGTCGACGCCTCGAATCTCGAGCGCAACCTCTACCTCACGGCCCAGCTCATTGAAATGCGAGTGCCGATGATCGTGGTCGTCAACATGCTCGACATCGCCAAGCAGCACAAGATTCAGATCCGCCTCAACGAACTGGAAAAGGCGCTCGGCTGCCCCGTGGTGGGCATCGTCGCCTCGCGCGAAAGCGGCGTGAAGGAACTCAGGGACCGCATCTCCGACTTCATCGCGAACCCGACCGTGCCGCCCATGCAGGTGAAGTTCGACGAGCGCATCGCCGAATGCGCCCGCGCCATCGAACCCGAACTCGGCGCTCTGGGTTCCGAACGCGCCCGCTGGTTCGCCCTTCAGGTGATCGAAGGCGCGCCCGGCATTGAGGAAAAGCTCCCGGCCGGCACGCCGGAACGCATCCGTCCGATCCTCGCGCCCGTCTCCGAAGCCTTCGACGGCGACCTCGACATCGCCGTGGCCGACGCCCGATATCAGTTCGTTGCGTCCGTCGCCGAAAAGGCCGTGCACCGCACGGGCGACGCCTCGTCGACGCTCACCGACCGCATCGACCGCGTGGTTCTCAACCGCTGGCTCGGCCTGCCGATCTTCCTCTTCGTGATGTACGTGATGTTCCTCTTCACGCAGAATCTCGGCGGCGCCTTCATCGACTTCTTCGACATTCTCGTGGGCGGCGTGCTCGTCGACGGCTTCGGCGAACTTCTCTCCGCCGCCGGCACGCCCGACTGGCTGCGCGTGATTCTCGCCGACGGCATCGGCGGCGGCATCCAGACGGTCTCGACCTTCATCCCGGTCGTCTTCTTCCTCTTCTTCTTCCTCGCCATTCTCGAGGACTCGGGCTACATGGCCCGCGCCGCCTTCGTGATGGACCGTCTGATGCGCGCGCTCGGTCTGCCCGGCAAGGCCTTCGTGCCGCTGATCGTTGGCTTCGGCTGCAACGTGCCCGCCATCATGGCCACCCGCACGATGGACCGCGCCTCCGACCGCATCATTACCATCCTGATGGCGCCCTTCATGAGCTGCGGCGCCCGTCTGCCGGTCTACGTGCTCTTCGCCACGGCCTTCTTCCCGACCAACGGCCAGAATCTGGTGTTCGGCCTCTATCTGATCGGCGTTCTCGCCGCCGTGATCACGGGCTTCCTAGTGAAGCGCATCGCTCTGCCGGGCGCCGCCTCGGCCTTCGTGATGGAGATTCCGCCCTACCACATCCCGACCGTCAAGGGCGTGATGCTGCGTACCTGGGACCGCCTCAAGGGCTTCGTGCTGCGCGCCGGCCGCGTCATCGTGGTGATCGTCGCCTGCCTCGGCTTCCTCAATTCGCTCGGTACCGACGGCACCTTCGGCAATGAAGACTCCGACAACTCCGTTCTCTCCGAAATCGGTCAGACGATCGTTCCGGTTCTGAAGCCCATGGGCGTCTCCGAAGAAAACTGGCCCGCCGCCGTCGGCATCTTCACCGGCGTGCTCGCCAAGGAAGCCGTCGTCGGCACGATGAATTCGCTCTACGACTCGATGGCCCGCGCCAGGAACGCCGAATCGGGCGCCAAGCCCGAAGAAGCGGCTGAGGAAGGCGAAGAAGGCTGGTCCTTCACGGCAACGCTTGCCGAAGCCGGCCAGTCCGTGGTCGACAACCTCTCCGAACTCGGCGACGCGCTTCTCGACCCGATGGGCATCCGCGTCGACGACCTCTCCGACACGGCCGCGGCCGCCGAGGAGCAGGAAGTGGCGCTCGACACGGTCTCCATGATGCAGCAGCTCTTCGGCTCGTCCTTCGCCGCCTTCTGCTACCTCCTCATGGTGCTCCTCTACATGCCCTGCGGCGCGGCGGTCGCCACCGTCTGGCGCGAAGCGGGCACGGCCTGGACGCTCTTCCTCTGCGCCTGGACCACGGCGCTAGGCTACTGCTCGGCCACCGTCGTCTACCGCATCGGCGAATTCGCCCAGAATCCGACCTACTCGATCGTCTGCATCGCCGCGTCGGCCGTCATCCTCGGACTCATGCTCCTCTGGATGCGCACCTTCGCGAAGAAGAACGGCGGCAAGGGCCGCCGGATCATCCCGATCGCCGCCGTGCGTTCCTGATGCGCCTTCCGACCTTCTGAGCTGATTCTGCTCGCAGCCCGAATTCCTTTCCCGGGAATTCGGGCTTTTTGTCGTTCATATACATCTCAACGAAGCGGATCGAACGCATTTCCCGGCTTCCGGGATCAATGATTCCGAAAACATCGCTTTCAGAAAAAGTGAAATCGGTTTCCGAAATCCGCAAGAAGTTCGTTCTCAAGCTTGATAATTGTCAAAAAATAGGGCCATAGCTCGCCTAAACTCTGCTCCGTCATCCAGCCAAACCCGTTTTGCTTTCAGGAGCAACGAATATGAAGAAGCAACTCATTGCGCTTGCCGTCGCCGCCCTCATGACCGGTGCCGCCTCTGCCGCCCAGACGGGCGTTCTCGCCAATTTCCACAGTGCCATGGGCGGCTGCGCCGTCTGCCACGGCACCGACAAGGTCGTCCCGAACGCCATTCCCGACGACGAATACGCCCTCAACAAGAGCTGCACCAACTGCCACGGCAGCTACGACAAGCTCGCGAACAAATCGAAGAAGATCGATCCGCACGGCTCCCACCTCGGCAACGTGAACTGCACGAGCTGCCACACGGCCCACGTGAAGCCGAAGCTCGTCTGCAACGACTGCCACACCTTCCCGAACAAGATGCCTTTCGCCGATGCGCCCGAGGCGAAGAAGTGGGACGACGGCATTGACGCCGACGCCGTTCTGAAGGCCGAAGCCGCCGCGCCGCGTGAAACGGCCGACGTCGTGGTGATCGGCGCGGGCAGCACCGGCATGAACGCCGCCATCAGCGCCAAGCGCGCCGGCGCCAATGTGCTGCTTCTTGAAAAGCACGTCTTCTCGGGCGGCAACTCGATGCTCGCTGCGGGCGGCTACAACGCCGTCGGCACGAAGCAGCAGAAGGCCAAGGGCATCAAGGACACGCCCGAAGCCTATGTCGAGGACACGATGAAGGGCGGCCGCTTCAAGAACGACCGCGAACTCGTGAAGATCCTCGCCGAAGAAAGCGCCTCGGGCGTCGAATGGCTTGAATCGATGGGCGCCGACCTCTCCGAAGTGAAGCGTTCCGGCGGCGCCCGCGTCGACCGCACGCATCGTCCGACGGGCGGCAAGAGCGTCGGCCCGCACATCGTCGACGTGCTTCGCGCCCAGTCTGAAAAGGACGGCGTCGCGCCGCGCCTCAACTCCCGCGTCGTCAAGATTCTGACGGATGACCGTCACCGCATCGCCGGCGTCATCGTTCACGGCAAGCACACCGGCTACTACAAGGTCGCCGCGAAGGCCGTCGTGCTCGCCACGGGCGGCTACGGCATGAACCAGGACATGATCGCCGTCTACCGCCCGACCTTCAAGGGCATGACGAGCTCGAACAACGTCACGAGCACCGGCGACGGCATCAAGATGGCGCTCAACATCGGCGCCTCGATGACCGACATCGACTGGGTTCAGGCTCACCCGACGGTCGGCAAGGACAGCCGCATCCTCATCAGTGAAACCGTCCGCGGCGTCGGCGCCATCATGGTCAATACCGACGGCGCCCGCTTCATCAACGAACTGACAACCCGCGACCGTGCGAGCGACGCGATCCTGAAGCAGCCTTCGCGCAGCGCCTGGCTCGTCTTCGACAGCCAGCTCTATTCCAAGGCCAAGATGGTCCGCGGCTACGACCACCTCGGCATGCTCAAGAAGGCCGACACGGTGGAAGACCTCGCCAAGCTCACCGGCATGAAGGCCGACGTGCTCGCGAAGACGGTCTCCGACTACAACCGCTTCCGCGCCGCCGGCAAGGATGAGGCCTTCGGCCGCGCCGACATGCCGCTCTCCGTCGAAAAGGCGCCCTTCTACGCCGTCATGGTCGCTCCCGGCATCCATCACACGATGGGCGGCGTGGCGATCAACACGATGAGCCAGGTGCTCGACATCCAGAGCCGTCCGATCCCCGGTCTCTACGCTGCGGGTGAAGTGACGGGCGGCGTTCACGGCTTCAACCGTCTCGGCGGCAATGCCGTGGCCGACACCGTGGTCTTCGGCCGCCGCGCCGGCGAACATGCCGCAGCCTTTGCCCTCGGCAAATAAATCCCCCGAAAATCGGCGCTTCTCCTAGCCGATGCTGTCTGAAGGCCGGAGCCGTCAAGGGCTCCGGCCTGTTTTCATTATCGCCAGGTCCCCGACCGACGAACCCTAACCCGAAGTTGTGTTACTGTGAACCTGTTGAACGAATCCGCCTTCCGGCCGCTGCTTTCTCCGGCGGCCTTCTCTCCGACTTCGGCCAATCCCATGCGCATCACGCTTCGCCAGCTTTCCATTTTCCGAACAGTTTATGAAACTCGTCAGGTCTCCAAAACAGCCCGTCGGCTTTCGCTTTCCGTGAGCGCCGTCAGCCAGGCGATCCGGGATCTGGAGAATGCGCTTTCGGCCGAACTCTTCGTCAGGCTCAATTCCGGGCTCGAACCGACCGATGCCGCGAAAACGCTCCTGCCCTACGCCACGCTGATCGTGGAAAAGAGTCTGGAAGCCGAAGGACTGTTCGCCGATCTGAGCCGGGGAAAGGCCGGCCGCTTCGTCGTCGGCTCGAACCGGCATTTCGGCATCTACGTGCTCTCGCGCAGGCTCATGCTCTTCAAGACCCGCATGCCGGCCGTCGACGCCGAACTCGTCATCGAAGACAACGCCGCCATCGAGCAGGGCGTGATCAGCAACCGCATCGACATCGGCTTCATCAGCGGCCCGCCCGCTTCGCAGGAGCTCTCGGCGTTTCCGTGCTTTGAAGACCGGCGTACGATCGTCGCGGGCCTTTCGAGCCCCTACATCGCCTCGAACATCACGCCGGCCGAACTCTCTCACGCCGCCTGGGTGCTCGACAGCGAAGAAAGGGAACGCGCGGTCGCGCTCTCCTGGCTCAACGAGCGCGGCATCCAGGCCCAGAACATCATTCTCATGAACACCATGGGCGCCATCAAGCGCGCCGTCATGACGGGACTCGGGCTGACGGTTCTCCCCTACCTTTCCGTTCGCGAAGAAGTCATGCGCAGCGACCTCGTCGAGATCGCCAAGCCGCTCGCCGCCGCGACGGGCGGCTCGGAACCGAAGAAGATTTACGCCGTCTTCCGCGAGGAGCGTTCGCCGGTCCTGCGCCAGGCGCTTCTTCGCTACTGCGACATTGCACCCAGAGAGACCGTCTGACGCGGCACCGAACGCCATCAACGCCAAAGGGCGGCCGTTCCGAAGAACAGCCGCCCTTTTGTTTTTTCTCCCGAGACCCGAACCGTCGGCAGACGGTTCGGGACGCTGAGTTATCAGGAGAAGAAGTAGAGGCCGAGAAGCATCAGGAAGGCAGCCGGAGCGGTGCGCTTCACGATTTCGAGCGGGCTCACCATCGCGACGCCGGCAAGGAGAATGATGCCGCCGGCGAGCGGGGAAGCCATGCGGCCGATACCGGCAGCCATCATGGCGAGGTAGCCGAGGCCGTCGACCGTCATGCCGAACTGCGGAGCGTGCGGGGTCACGGCTTCATTGAAGGCGAAGGCCGCCGCGTCGCCGGAACCGGTCAGAACGCCGAGGGCGAAGGGACCGAAGCTGCCGCCGATCTTGGCGACTTCATTGGCGTGCGTCAGGAACTGAACAAAGAGGTCGATCACGCCGCAGGCGCGCAGACCGGCAGCGAACACGCCGGCAGCGATGATGATGCCGAGAATGTTGGCGTAGCCCTTGCCCATGCCGTCGAAGAACTTCTTCGTGGCGTCCTGCGGATTCGTGCGGGTGACGGCGAGCGCGTAGATGGCGCCGATCAGCATGGCAGTGGCGACCGAAATCTTAAGGCCGGGAACCCAGAGGGACACCACGACGAGCAGAACGACCGGAACGAGCGGAGCGATCGCATAGAGCACGTTCACCTTGAAGTCGTCATCGGCGGCGGTGTTGTTCTTCGTGAATTCGCATTCGAAGCCTTCCGGACGATAGTCCTTGTAGATGACGCAGATGATGGTCATCAGAACGATCGAAGCGAGGCCGAGACCGAGGGTCATCGTGGCGTGGGCGCCGATGAAGCTCATCACGTCCATGCCGGCGAGCTTGGAGATGAAGGGGTTGTGGGAGACGCCCGGGTTGAAGTAGGCGGGCATCATGCAGGCGCCGACGGAAGCGGCGGCCATACTCGGACGGAAGCCGGCGCGGACCAGAATCGGCACCATCGTCGGAGCAACGGAGGCGGAGAGGCCGGCCATCGAAGGAATGGCGGTGGCGATCACGCTCGTGATGAGCATGCAGACGGGCAGAAGGAAGAGGCCCATCTTCTTAAGGGGCTTCGTGAGAAGGCGGACGAGATGAACGTCGCACTTCGTGAAGGAAATCACGGCGGCGAAACCGATGGCCGAGCAGATGGCGATGATAAGCGAGCCGTTCGTCATCGACTTGTCGAACTGCTTGAAGGCCATCATCGGCTGCATCGAAACGCAGGCCATCACAAGACCGGAAACCAGAAGAACGAGGCGCGTTTCATAGCGCTTGATGAGAGCGTACACCGTCGCGATGACGACGGCGCAGGCAATCCACACGGTAAAAGACATGATATGTCCTGATCGCAAGAGTGAGGTTATTTTGGGGACGGTCGCAGTCAGCCCGTTCGATGCTTCGGTATTCCTCCGGACCGAAACGACGGCGGCTTCTGCGGACCGTCGGTATTCTGAAGCAAGGCAAGCTCGAAATCCTCGGGAATTCCCCCAAGTCTTCTATATTGTCGACAATTAAAACCTCAGGTCTTACCCCTCGGGAAAATGTCTGATGTCTGACGGTCCGATGACGGAACCGGCCTCTCTGTGACAATATGATGAATTTGTAAGCGACTGAAAGGAAAAGGGAGTTTTTCCTTGCTTCTGCTTAGAAGCTCTGTTATAGTACTTCTCGTTGTGGATGCTGTGGTGCTGAGTTCGGAATCCGACCGGCATACGATCAGCGGGTCGCTGTTGGGAATCCATTCGGTCTGTCGACAGACCGAGCGCGCTCGAACGGCTGCCATCGGAGAGCCCACAGACCACAAAGACAATCGGTTCAACAACTCGGGGCACGCTTCAATGTGCCCCGTTTTTGTTTTGCGAGTCCGTCATCGGCTGCGCGGCATGCCGTGCAGCCCGTGCTGAGTTCGAAGGAACGTCCGTCAGGGCACCTTGTAGGTGTAGTTGTGGCACCCGCCGCAGTAGTTGACGCCGGGCTTGTGGCCCTTGTGGCATTCCGTACAGGGAAGCGCGCCTTCATGCTGGGCATGAGGATTGACTTCGTAGCGCTTCTCCGTCTTGGCAATCATGGCCTTGTAGTCGCCGTGACAGGACGAGCACACGTCCAGATCGCCGTTCAGTTTGATCTTCATGTCCTTTTCGTGACAGGCGTCGCAGGCGAGTCCCCGTTCGACATGGCGGTCGCCGAGAAATTTCGCCGTCTCGGCGGATGCCGCGGCACTCCCGAAGGCCAGCATCAGCGCGGCAGCCAGCGTCAGCGTACGGGCGGTTTGTTGCAGATTCATCGATCTTCCTTTTTTTAAAGAGGGCCGGCAGTCGATAACCGCCGGCCCTTTTTTCCTCAGGCGCCGTCAGCCTTCTTCAGACCTGACTGCGCCTCTCTGCGCGGAGCGCTGCGGGCTCAGAGCTTCGTATCGGGAAGCTTAGCCACGATCTTGCCGCAGTGACGGCCGTAGACCAGGCATTCGGTCAGGTTGCCGCCGCCCTGATAGACGAACTTCAGTGCGGAAGCGATTTCGCCGACGCAGTAGAGATGCGGAATCGGCTTTCCTTCCCAGGTGAGCACTTCGCGGTCGGCGTTCGCCAGCAGGCCGCCCTTGGTGTTCGGACCGCCGGCAACGAGCGGCATGGCGTAGAACGGACCCTGCTCGACCTTGCCGAGCGTGGCCGGACGGCGGTTGAAGTCGGCGTCCTTCTTGTCGTCGCAGAACCGGTTGAAGCGCTTCACCGTTTCCACGAGATTCGCGGGCACCATGCGCTTCTTGTTTTCCGGATGGTTGCGGATCTTTTCGGCAAGCTCTTCGATCGTATCGGCCTTGAGAATCAGACCGCTTTCGATCGCCTTCAGGTTGTCCTTGTCCCAGTCGACAAGACCGAAGCCCACGACCGAAATGCCGAGACCGACGAGCGGCTTCGAGGAGCGGAGCTTTTCGTCGAAGATCATCCACGACGGCGTTCTCGGATAGGTCAGCGTCGAAATATCGAACTGGACGGCGGCCTTGTAGAAGAAGTAGCGGCTCGGATTGTCCGTCACCTTCGTTTCAGCTTCATAGCGCTTGCCGTAGTTGTCGACCACGATCGAATTGGGCGAACCGACCGACGGCGTGATGGAGCCGAGGCGCATGCCGTTGAACTTCACCTGGGTCGGGACGATGACGCGCTCAGCGGATTTGCCCGCCTTCTGCAGACCGGCGCCGACGGCCATGCCCATGGCGATGCCGTCGCCCGTGTTGGACGTCGTGCCGTAGAAGGCCCAGCCGTTGATGCCCGGGCCTTCGAGGAAGGCGGAGCGCATAGCGCGGCTGTATTCGTAGCCGCCCGTGCAGAGCACCACGGCCTTCTTGGCGCGGACGAACACCTTCTTGCCGGCACGGACGCCGACGGCGCCCACGATTTCTCCCTTGGCATTCTTCAGAAGTTCGACGGCCGGCGTTTCCCAGCAGATTTTGATCTTGTCGCCCTGCTTCTTCACACCTTCCTCCAGGCAGAGCCAGAAGGCTTCGCCGGAGCTCGTTTCCTTCTTCGGGCACTTGTAGGACACCTGGTTGAAGTTCTTCATGCGCTTCGTGTAGGTCGCGCGGTAGGCGTTGTAGCGGCATTCCTTGGCGCCCGGGAAGTTGGGGAAGGACGCTTTGTCGTAGCCCGGCTGGCTGCCGCCGATGAATTCGGGGTCGAGACTCTGCAGGAAGTCGAGGTTCGTCGGCGAAAGATCGGCCCAGAGTTGGGCAAGACCGTCGGAATATTCCGGAATTTCACCCTCTTCCTTCCACTCGATGTTTTCACCCGAGAACATGGCCTTCGCATAGGCCTTGAGGGCCTTCGGGTCGCCGTCCTTGAACGGGCAGTGGAAGATGCCGCCCGACATGCGGGTGTTGGAAATATGGGCGTCCTGCGGATTCTTTTCGAGCACGATCACCTTGGCGCCGTTCTGGGCCGCCACGATGGCCGTCGTCGCACCGGCGCCGCCGTAGCCGAGCACCACGACGTCGGCGGTCAGATCCCACTTCTTGGGAAGCGCGGTAGTCGCCTGAGCGGCAAAAGCGGAAGGAACGGTCATGCCGGCCACGGCGCCGCCGAGCGCACCGGTCAGAAACTGACGACGATTTGTCATGTTGAATCTCCTCAGAATGACGTCCGCCGTCCCGATCGCGGACTGCGGACTGAAAGACGGCCGCGCACACGGTGTCCGGGCCGTCCGTTTTGCTACCGTCATTCTGACGCCTGCCCGCCGCCTCTTCATCGGCGGGAAAGCCGTTGTCAGGCTAAGGAAATCGTCGTAGACTAAAGAGTTTTCGCCAGCATTTCCCCCGCAATGCGGCCGAACGTGCAGGCCGATGCCAGACCGTTGCCGCCGATGCGCTCCGCGCCGTGAACATTGCCGGTGACGGCGCCCGCCGCATAAAACCCCGGCACGGGTCTTCCCCCGCCGTTCAGCACTTCGGCGCGGCCGCTGACGGCGATGCCCCCCAGGGTATGATGGACGCGCAGCCAGATGCGCGCGGCCCAGAAGGGCGGCCGGTCAAGCGACCTCTGCGCCGCAGCCGCCGACACTTCGGCAAGAAGCGCCTCTTCGGGAAGACCGGCAGCCCGCGCAAGCGCTTCGGGCGTCTTCGCCCGCCATGCCTGACCGGCATAGAGTCCCCTGTACAGATTCTTCCTGCTGATCGGATCGAAAAGATCGAGCGCCCGGTCGCTCGCCACGGCAAAGCACGGTCCCCGCTTCATTTCCTCGAGCACCGCCGCGGCAATGGCGCGGCGCCCCCCGGTTTCATCGACAAAGCGGCGGCCGGCGCTGTTCACGATGATCATTCGCGAGGGCACGTAGTCGAGTCGGATCGGATAATCGAATTCCGCCGCACCGCCGGGCACGCACTCGACGAAGCGCATGTTGACGATGTCTGCGCCGACGCGGGCGGCCGCCTCGATCAGTTCCCCGGTCGCCCCGGACTGACTGTCCGTCGGCAGATCGGCCGTATCGGGTGCATAGCGCCTCCTCATGGACCGGCTGGCGCCGAAGCCGCCCGAAGCGGCAACCACGCCGCGCCCCGCCGTCCACATTCTCAGTCCCGAAGGGCCGCCGGTTCTGACGCCGGTCACCCGGCCGTCGTCGGCCTGCAGAAAGGCTTCCACCGGGGAAGACGTCCGGATGATCACGCCCCGGCTCAGCGCCGCTTCGGACAACGTCTGGATATAGCCGCGTCCTCTCGGCAGCACGGGCTTGTGCGCACGGGGAAACCCGCTTCCGAAAATTTCATAAACGCCGGGGAGAAACGTCATGCCGAGCGATTCGAGCCAGCTCAGCGTCGCGCTGCTTTCGCGGGCAAGCACGGCCGCCGCCTCAGGCGAATTGAAGCCGGCGCCCGATTTCAGAATCTGCGTCTCAAACCCTTCCTCACTGTCGAAGATGCCCATCGGCGCCTGACGCACCGGATCCACTGCATTGAAGTATCCGCCTGAAATCAGGGTATCGCCGCCCAGCTTTTCATTTTTCTCAAAGAGAAGAACGCGTGCGCCCGCCTGGGCCGCGCGGACTGCCGCGCACAAGCCCGCCGCACCGCCGCCCGCCACGATCACGTCGGCCGAAGCGGACCCGCCTTCCTCGGCCCGAAGGACCGGGACGCCGCCGACGGCCGCCGCCGCAGCGCCCAGCAGGACGGTTCTGCGCTTCATGATCCGCCTCCGTAGGCTGCCCGTTCGCGGACGAAATCCGCGAGCTCCACGGCATTTTCCACGTCGAGCTTGCCGTAGACCGCCTCGCGGTGCGCGCGGACCGTCCGGTCCGCCACGCCGAGCGCCTCGGCAATGACGGCATTCGTGAGGCCCTTGGCCACCATCAGCGCGGTCTGCTTTTCAGCCGGCGTCAGCGTGTCCCACTGCATTTCGAGCGAAGCGCCGTACGCCCTCTCGCGGGCGGCAGTCAGACTTTCGAAGTTGGCTTCGCCGATGAGCGCCAGCAGTTTTTCAGGCTTGGGCGGCTTCACCAGAAAATTCTTGGCCCCGGCCCGGACGGCTTCGGCGGCCATTTCAATGTCGCCGTGCGCGGATAAAAAGATGATCGGAAGACGGATGCCTCGGCGCTTCATTTCAGCCTGAAGCTCGATGCCGTTCATGTCGGGCATGCGGACGTCGAGCACCGCGCAGCCCGGCACCGAATGATCGTCTTCGCGCAGAAACGCTTCCGCGCTGCAGAAGGTTCTGACGCTGATGTCGGCCATCTGCAGAAAAACGCTGAGTGCGTCGAGCACCGTCCGATCGTCATCCACAAGCCGCACCAGCGGCGTCTCATCCGATTTCTTCATTCGTTTTCTCCGAAACGCGGTCCGGCCCGGCAACCTCCCCGTCCATCTTCAGAACGAGCGATGCGGCGAGTCCGCCGCCGGAAAGTCTCTCAAATGCGATGTGGCCGCCCGACTTTTCCGCGAGCGTGCCCGCAATGGCCAGGCCGAAACCAAGACCGTCCGTCTTGCCGCTTCGCCCGACACGGCCCAACCGGGCGAAGGCTTCGTCCGAAATCGGCGGTCCGTTGTCGCTCACGGTCAGAACAACGTGCGGATCATCCCGGCGAATGCGCATGACGATCCGCGGATCGGCCGTCTGCTCCACTGCGGATCGGGCGTTTTTGACGAAGTTGGCGATGATGAAC
>JAXEEN010000147.1:0-2015 GCA_034104065.1 Sutterella sp. | reverse complement strand
TTATGCGCGAAAACGGTTTCCAGCCGGGCCTGGATCTCCGCGGCCGTCGCCGAGACCGCCCGAATAAGAAGCGCGTCAGAAGAATCTCCTCTCCCTGATGAAAGATTGAAAATACAGAAAAATCATAACGTTCATCAGCGTCGGCAGTCCCCGTCCGCCGGGACGAAAACCGCCTTCCCGGCCTCGAGAAAAGAGATGACACCGGAAACGCCGCCCGACTCAGCCGAGCGTCATCAGGCGCTTCACGAAGCCGAGTCCCTTCGGCAGAACAACCTCGTCGTCCCAGACGAAGGCCGGCGAATGGAGTTCCTCCGTATCGCCCGCGCCGAGAAAGAAGAAGACGCCGGGCACCTTTCTCTGATAGAAGGAAAAGTCTTCGGCGGCCAGGGCGGGCTTTTCCACGAGTCCGACCGTCTCTTCGCCGAGTCCGCGCCGGACCTCTTCAAAGAGCGCTTCATTGTTCCAGACCGCCGGATAGCCGGTGCTGTAGTTCACGGAAAGAGTGCAGCCCGTCTCTTTCGAAATGTCGGAAGCGAGTTCCGTCAGTCGCTCGCGGATCATCCGGGCATCCTCCTCCCGGTAGGTGCGAAGCGTGCCCTCGATGCGGGCTTCGCCGGCCACGGCATTGCGAACAGTGCCCGCCGTCATATGCCCGAACTGAAGGACGCGCAGCACTTCGGGAGGCAGATTTTCGGCAAACGCATACGCGCGGTTCATCCAGGCGACGGCCGCCTTCATCGCGTCGAGCCCCTCCGCCGCCCGGGAGACGTGAACGCTGCAGCCCGCCGCCGTCAGCGTGACTTCGTTGGAGCGGGCCATCAGCGGTCCCGGGCGCGACGCCACGGTGCCGAGCGGGAGCTTCGGCCAGATGTGCAGGCCGAAGACGCGCGTCACGCGGTACTTCTCGAAGACGCCGGAACGGCAGATTCCGTCCGCGCCGCCCGAGGTTTCCTCCGCCGGCTGAAAAATGAAGAGCACGTTTCTCGGAAGCGTTCCGCCCGCCTTCAGCGTCTCGGACACCCACTCCGCGGCCGAAAGCTCGATCGCCGTATGGCCGTCGTGGCCGCAGGCGTGCATGCAGCCGGGACGCACGGAGGCATAGGGCAGGCCGGTCTTTTCCTCGACGGGAAGCGCGTCCATGTCGGCGCGCAGCGCGACGGTTTCCTCCCGGCCCGCATCGAAGAAGGCGCAGAGACTGCCCTTCTGCGGCACCGTGATCTCGGCGCCGAGCGGCTCGAGCACGCTGCGGACGTACTTCAGCGTTTTGGGAAGATCGAAGTCGAGCTCGGGAATGCGGTGAAGGGCTCGGCGGTGAAGGACGACGGAATCAGTCATGGGCGTACGGAAAAAGCGGATGATGGAAGCGGAACAGAATAGCACGGGTGATGAGGGTTTCTTCGGAGATAAGACATCTCCTCTAGCTCGACTGCTTTAATCGGACAAAAGCGCGATTGATGCCCGTCGGTCTGATTATTCGTGGTATGGTTTTCCGCATGGAAGATAGAGGCGCGGATGCGAAGACCCCGTCGGAGCCGGCAGGCTGCGAAGGCGGGAGAGGCAAATCCGCCGAACTTTCGGACCGGGCGCGGTTTCGAAGGTGGGTCTGCAGGAAACACCTGCAGGACTGTCCGCGGAGCATCGGCTCTGCGGGAGCGCTATTCGCCTGCAGAATGAACGTTCGCTGCTCTTTCAGCCGGAGGGGAAGCGGAGAAAACTGTCGGCAGAGGCGTGTCTCTACCGACTTTTTTTGTACCCGTTTCTTTAAAAGTTCTTAGGACACACATTATGAAGTTCGATCATGTTCAGGGCTCCATCGTTGCGATGATCACCCCCTTCAATGCCGACGGCAGCGTGAATTTCGAGGTTCTCACCCAGCTCATCGAGCGTCAGATCGCAGGCGGCACGGCCGCCATCCTCACGCTCGGCACAACGGGCGAATATCCGACGATGAGCCACGAGGAAGACGCCGAAGTCGTCCGCCACACCATTGCGACGGTGGCGGGCCGCGTCCCGGT
>JAXEEN010000146.1:0-10952 GCA_034104065.1 Sutterella sp. | reverse complement strand
CACTGCATCGGCGTTTCCGTCGAAGGCGAGCTCGGCTGCCTCGGTTCCCTTGAAACGATGCGCGGCGACAAGGAGGACGGTCACGGCACGGATGCCACGATGACCCGCGAACAGCTCCTGACCGACCCCGACCAGGCCGCCGACTTCGTGAAGGCCACCCAGCTCGACGCACTGGCCATTGCCATCGGCACATCCCACGGCGCCTACAAGTTCTCCCGCAAGCCCACCGGCGAAACGCTTTCCATTCAGCGCGTGAAGGAAATTCACGAACGCCTGCCGAACACGCATCTCGTGATGCACGGCTCCTCGTCCGTGCCGCAGGAATATCTCGCCACGATCCGTCAGTTCGGCGGCGACATGCGCGAAACCTACGGCGTTCCGGTCGAAGAAATCCAGAAGGCCATCCAGCACGGCGTGCGCAAGGTGAACATCGACACCGACATCCGCCTCGCAATGACGGCCGCCGTCCGCCAGTATCTCTTCGAGAACCCCTCGAAGTTCGACCCGCGCGACTTCCTCAAGGTCGCCCGCAAGGCCGCCACCGAACTCTGCAAGCAGCGCTACCTTGAATTCGGCTGCGAAGGTCAGGGCGCCCGCATCAAGGCGCTTCCGCTCAGCGTCGTTGCCGCTCGTTATGCCGACGGCACGCTGCGTCAGAACGTGCTCTGATACGCGCGGATGACCTGATAACTTTCTTCAGACGCGTTCGTTCCTACGGGGGACGGACGCGTTTTCGTCTGATGAACGCATACCTATGTCTGCAAACGATGCATCCGCCCTCAAGGGCAAAAAAGGCCTCCAGCGCCTCATCAACGCCACGCACTATTCGATGAAAGGCTTTGCCGCCGCATACCGGCACGAGGCGGCCTTCCGGGAGGAAGTTCTTCTCGCCGCCGTTCTGATTCCGGCTGCGCTGCTTCTTCGTCTGCCGGCCGTCGAAAGCGTGCTTCTGATCGGTTCCGTGCTTCTGCTGATGCTCGTTGAAATTCTCAACTCAGGCCTGGAAGCCGTGGTCGACCGCATCGGCCCCGAAATTCATCCGCTCAGCGGCCGTGCCAAAGACCTCGGGAGCGCCGCGGTCTTCATCGCCATCGTCATCCTCTGCACGACATGGGCCTTCATCGCGCTTCCCGCAGCCTGGCACATGATCGCGGACTGATCGAGCGCACCCTCACCTTTGCAAAATTACTAGAGCTTTTTGACGTCTGCCCCGTCAGGCGGCTTTAGAATACGGTCACAGTTTTTCAGTTAACTATCCCGGTTAACGCTCTCTCAACGGAGATATAACCATGGCTGGTCTTTCCCAGATCAACATCACCTCTCTGCCGAAGGTTTATTCGGGCAAGGTGCGTGATACGTTCGCCGTCGGCGACGACAAGCTTCTGATTGTCGCGAGCGACCGAATTTCCGCCTTCGACGTCATCCTCGGCGATCCCATTCCGGGCAAGGGCAAGGTTCTTACCGCCATTACGGACTTCTGGTTCAAGGAGCTCGACGGCGTGCTTCCGAATCACCTCACCGGCATCGATCCCGAATCCGTCGTTGCGCCGGAAGAAGTCCCGCTCGTCCGCGGCCGCGCCGTCGTTGCGATGAAGCTCAAGCCCATCCTCGTCGAATGCGTTGCCCGCGGCTATCTGATCGGCGGCGGCTGGAAGGACTACTGCCAGACGGGCTCCGTCTGCGGCATCAAGCTCCCGGCCGGCCTCAAGATGGGGCAGAAGCTCCCCGAACCGATCTTCACGCCGGCAGCCAAGGCTGAAGTCGGCACGCACGACGAAAACGTCTCCTTCGAACGCGTCGTCGAGCTTTACGGCGAAGAAATCGCCACGACGCTCAAGAACGCGACGCTCGAGCTTTATCGCCGCGCCTCCGAATACGCCGCGACGAAGGGCATCATCATCGCCGATACGAAGTTTGAATTCGGCATCGATGCCGACGGTCAGATCCGTCTGATGGACGAAGTCTGCACGCCCGACTCGAGCCGCTTCTGGCCCGCCGACCAGTACACCGTCGGTGTTTCGCCTCCGAGCTTCGACAAGCAGTTCATCCGCGACTGGCTCGAAACCCAGCCCTGGAACAAGACCCCGCCGGCTCCGAAGGTTCCTGAAGACGTCATTGAAAAGACGTCCCAGAAGTACCGCGAAGCCCTTCGCCGTCTGGCCGACACGGATATTGAACCGTAATTTGCGTCAGACGCTCTGATCAAAGGACCGACGGCCGCAGGCGCCCGCCGGTCCTTTTGTCTATACTGATTCGTTCGAGAGCCGGCAGGCCAGTGCTTTTTCCCCCTGAAAGCACTGACCTGTTATCTTTCTTTTCATACTCTTTTTTCGAGGTATTCCAATGACTGAAGCCGTGAAGCCCGTTGTCGGCATCGTAATGGGCAGCAACTCCGACTGGGAAGTGATGAAAAACGCCGCCGAGATGCTCAAGGCCTTCGGCATTCCTTTCGAAGCCCGCGTCGTCAGTGCGCACCGCATGCCCGACGAGATGTTTGAATACGCCGAAACGGCGCGCGGCCGCGGCATTCGCGTCATCATCGCGGGTGCGGGCGGAGCCGCCCATCTCCCCGGCATGATCGCCGCCAAATGCACGCTTCCCGTCTGCGGCGTGCCCGTCCCCTCGAAGTATCTTCGCGGCCAGGACAGTCTCTATTCCATCGTTCAGATGCCAAAGGGCGTTCCCGTCGCCACGTTCGCCATCGGTGAAGCGGGTGCCGCCAATGCCGCGCTCTATGCCGTCCAGATTCTCTCCACGACGGACGCCGGCCTTGCAGACCGCCTCACCGAATTCCGCGCCGCGCAGAACGCCAAGGCCCGCGCCATGGAACTTCCCCTCTGAGGTACGCCCATGACTGACAGCGCAACCGTTCTTCTTCCCGGCTCGACCCTCGGTCTGATGGGCGGCGGCCAGCTCGGCCGCATGTTTGCTCAGGCCGCCGCGACGATGGGCTACCACGTGGCCGTGCTTGAACCGGGCGCTTCCTCGCCCGCCGGTGAAGTCGCCCGCGAACAGATCGCCGCCAAGTACACCGACGAAGCCGCGCTTGCCGAGCTTGCCGGCAAAGTCTCGGCCGTGACGACAGAGTTTGAAAACGTCCCTGCGCCGGCCCTCGCTTTTCTCGAAAAAGCCGGTCTCCGCGTCGCTCCGCCGTCCTCCGCCGTGGCGGTCACCCAGGACCGCAATGATGAAAAGCACTTCATCAGCGCCGTCGCCGGCGTTCCCGTGGCACCCAACGCCGCCGTTCGTACCGAAGCCGACATCGACGCCCTTGATGCCGCGCTGCTTCCCGGCATTCTGAAGACGGCCCGTCTGGGCTACGACGGCAAAGGTCAGGCCCGCGTCTCGAGCATTGAAGAAGTTCGTCAGGCTTTCCGTGATTTCGGCGGCGTTGAATGCGTGTTGGAAAAGCGGCTTGCTCTCAGACTGGAAGTCTCGGTGATTGTCGCCCGCAATGCGCAGGGGGAAACCGCGACCTTCCCGGTCTCCGAAAACTTCCACCGCAACGGCATCCTTGCCGTTTCGGTCCTGCCCGCCCGCATTGATGAAGAGACGGCGGCCCGCGCCCGCGCCTATGCGGCCAGGATTGCAACGGCGCTCAGCTACGTCGGCGTTCTCTGCGTGGAGTTTTTCGTGCTTGAGGACGGTTCGCTTCTCGTGAACGAGCTGGCTCCCCGTCCGCACAACTCCGGTCACGCGACCATCGACGCCTGCGTCACGAGTCAGTATGAACAGCAGGTCCGCACGATGGCCGGGCTGCCGCTCGGTGACACCGCTCAGCACAGTTTTGCGGTGATGCTCAACATTCTCGGGGACGAGTGGTTTGACAAAAACGGCGTCCGCCGTGAACCCGACTGGGCCGGCGTCACCGCAGTCCCGGGGGCCAAACTGCACATCTACGGCAAGGCGGAAGCTAGACGCGCCCGCAAAATGGGCCACGTCACGGTTCTCGGCCGAACGGCCGACGAGGCCATGGCGCGTGCACGCGAAGCCGCCCGCATTCTTCACCTTCCGGAGCCCGTCTGATGACCAC
Organism: Sutterella sp.; assembly: GCA_034104065.1. Classification (GTDB taxonomy): domain Bacteria; phylum Pseudomonadota; class Gammaproteobacteria; order Burkholderiales; family Burkholderiaceae_F; genus Sutterella. Next base: position 6,919 of record JAXEEN010000146.1, on the reverse strand, counting down.
GCCTCCCGTCGACAGCGCCCTGATCGACCGCGCCGTCCGTGTTCTCGAAGCGGGCGGCCTGGTCGCCATGCCGACTGAAACCGTCTACGGTCTGGCCGCTGACGCCGACAACGAAGCCGCCGTCATGGCAACGTATGCCGCGAAGGGCAGACCTGCCGATCATCCGCTCATCGTGCATGTCGCCGGCGTCGAAGCCATTTCCCGGTGGGCCGAAGACGTCCCTCCCGAGGCATGGGCGCTTGCCAAGAAATACTGGCCCGGTCCGCTCACGATGGTGCTGAAGAAAAAAGCCCGCTGCGGACTGTGGGTGACGGGCGGTCAGAATACCGTCGCGCTTCGCTGTCCGTCCCACCCGTGGGCGCATGCGCTCATCGCCGCATTTGCCGGGCCGACCCAGCGCGGCCTGACCGCCCCCTCCTGCAACACGTTCGGACGAATCAGTCCGTCCACGGCTCAGCATGTCGCCGACGATCTCGGCGTCAAGCCGGCAGGAAAGCTCGACATGATTCTCGACGGCGGTCCCTGTGAATTCGGCATCGAGTCGACGATGCTCAATCTGTCGGACGGCCATCCCTCGGTGCTTCGTCACGGCGTCATCACGCGGGAGATGATCGAGGAAACGCTCGGCTTTGCCGTACCCGACGCCGGCAGCAATGCGCCCCGCGCTTCCGGACGGCTGAAGAGCCACTATGCGCCTCGCACCAAGCTTGAGCTCTGTCCCGCGGAAGTCCTTCCCTCCCGGGCGTCCGAACTCGGCACGGCGGAGATTGCCGTCATGGCCTCGCCCGCCGTGCTTCGGGCTCTGGACGCCGAGCCGATGCTTGCCGTTGAAGCGCCTGAAGCTCTGCATGACTACGGAGCTTCGCTTTACGAAAATCTTCACCGGCTCGACAGAGCTGGCGCCAAGCGGATTCTGATCGAACTCCCGCCCCAGGCGCCCGCATGGGCGGCCGTCAATGACCGCCTCGGCCGTGCCGCCGCGTGAGAACAAGGATTTTTTCATGATTGATATTTACGGCATTCCGACCTGCGGCTCCGTGAAAAAAGGCATTGCCTGGTTTCGCGAACAGAACGTCGAAACGGTCTTTCACAACTTCCGTAAGGAAGGTCTGGCAGCAGAAGTACTCGATTCATGGCTTGCCCGAGTGCCCGCCGACGTTCTTCTCAACCGCAAAGGTCTGCTCTGGCGCAAGGTGGACGAGGAAACCCGCCTTCGCGTGAAAGACAATCCTCAGGGCATGCGGGAGCTGATGCTTGCCGAACCCGGCCTTATCAAGCGTCCCGTCGTCGTCTTCCCCGACGGGACCGTGACCGTCGGCGTCAGCGAAGCGCTCTGGGCCGAACACGTCGGCTGATTCTCTGAGACGCTTCCAAGCAGCTGCCGAAGCTTCATGCTCCGGCAGCTTTCCTTTCCCATGATTCAGGACTTTCTTTCAAGACATACAACGGGACTTCCGGTGCTGGCACTGCTCCTTGCCACGTTTTTCTGGGGCAGCTCCTTCATCACCGTCGCCAGCGCGCTTGAGTACACCAATCCGCTGACGCTCGTGATGCTGCGCTTCGCCCTGGGCGCCGTGATCGTTGCCCTGCTTCTTCGGGGACGGATCGGCGGGATCCCGCCTCGTACCTGGAAGGCCGGGGCCATCTGCGGTCTCATCATTTACCTGGCGTATGCCTTCAACGCCGCCGGACTTATGACGCTTGAGAGCTCGGTATCGGGCTTTCTGACCGCGCTCTACGTTCCGATTACGCCGCTTCTGGTCTGGGTGGTCTACGGCAAGCCGCCTTCAGCGGGAGCCTTCTTCGGCGTCGCCATGGCCTTCAGCGGCCTGGTGCTTCTGGCAAACCCCTTTACCCTCAGCTTTTCCAACAACGCGGGAGAATGGATGACCATCCTCTCGGCGTTTCTGTCGGCGCTTGAAATCATGGTCGTCGGCCGTTTTGCGCCGGGCACGCAGGCCAGACAGCTCGCGTTCACCCAGCTGGCCAGCGTCACCGTCTTCGCCGCTCTCGGCCTGATCCTGGCTGAAGCCTCAGGGCTGCCGCTGAAGGAAACCGTCCTCAACCGAACGGTCATTCTTTCCGTCGCATGGCTCGCCGTCATCGTCGGCTGCGTTCAGGTTCTCCTTTCCTGGGCGCAGCGTTATGTACCCGCCGGACGGGCTGCCGTGATCTTCGCCATGGAAAGTGTTTTCTGCGCGATCATCGGATGGTTTGCCGGGGAGGATCTCGGCGTTGCCGGCATGCTGGGGGGCGCGCTGATTGTGGGCGGCATCCTCATGGGCGAAGTGCAGTGGAAAAAGAAAAAGGGAGGACCGTCATGAGCTGTTCTCAGCCTGTCGGCATTCTGGATTCCGGCTTCGGAGGCCTGTCCGTCGCCCGAGCCGTTCGTCGGGAACTGCCTTGCGAAAACATCATTTACGCCTGCGACTGCGGCTTTGCTCCGTGGGGGGACCGCACGGACGACTTCATCAATGTCCGTACCGACGCAGTCGTGGACTTCCTCGTTCGTTCTCACGTCAAAGCCGTCGTCATTGCGTGCAACACTGCGACGGCTGTCTGCGCGGCAAGACTGCGCGACAAGTACCGTTTTCCGATCGTCGGCATAGAACCGGCGCTGCTGCCTGCCGCACGCATCACTCAGACCAAAACCATCGGCGTGCTCGCCACGACCAAGACGCTGCGAAGCAGCAAATACCGGCATCTTCGCTCCCGCATTCCCGACGACATTACGGTGATCGACCGTCCCTGTCCCGGCCTGATGGACTGTGTGGAAGCCGGAGAATTCCGCACGCCCAACACCGCGGAACTCGTCTCGCGATTCGTCCGGCCGCTGACAGCAGCAGGTGCGGATACGCTCGTTCTCGGCTGCACGCACTATCCGTTTCTCATGCCGGTCATCTCCGAAGCCGCCGGTCCCGGCGTGGAGCTGATCGATCCGGCGCCGGCCGTCGCCAGAGAACTGCGCCGGCGCCTTGAACTGGCCTCCCTTCTTCGTCCGTCCGAGACACCCGGCAACGAACAGTTCTACACCACAGGAAGAACAAAAGCGCGCGAAGCAGTACTTCGCACGCTTTGGAATCCGAAAGCCGAGCTTCGGGAACTCTGAAGCCGCGGATCAGGCCCTCAGGTCCAGCGGCGGCTGATCAGGCATGTACTGAGCCAGCTTCTCACGCAGATCGGCCGGAATTTCGCATTTTCCGATGCCATTGCCCTGACGTTCGGCACAGACCGCCGTTTCGATGCACTGCAGGCGGCATTCCGTTCCCGCAAAGATCGTCATGGCAAATCTCACCGACGTTTTTCCCATCGCTTCGATCCACAGTCTGACGGTGCAGTCGTCTCCGACCCGGCTCGGCGCGCAGAAGTCGCATCTGATCCCGGCGATCGGGAAGCCGATGCCCGTCTGAAGGCTCTTTTCGTAGCTCAGTCCGACGCAGTTCCTGAAAAAATCCTCCATCACATTATTGAGAATCGTGAAATAGTGCGGATGGTAGACAATGCCCGCGGCATCGCAGTGACTCCAACGGATGCGCAGGGGCTGTTCGTAAACAAGTTTCGTCATAATCGGTTCGAATCAGCGGTGAGCCATTGTGCGAAGCACGGCGCGCACGGGACTGGCTTCAACCCCCGAGAGTCTCAGAGGCAGAGCGATCAGCTCGTATTCACCTGCACTGATGGCGGTCAGATCAAGATTTTCAATGATGGAAATGCCGTTTGAGAGGGCAATTCGATGCGCAGGAAGCAGTTCGCTTTCGGACGGATCGATGCTGGGCGTATCAAGGCCGATCAGCACGACGCCGGACTCCTTCAGAAACCGCACGGCAGCCGGAGAGACCGCCCGGAACTCATCCGTCCACACGGTCGGCAGTTCTTTTCTCGTCTTGATGAGAACGCGCTCATAAAAGCAGGCACAGGCAAGCTCCTCGGGCGTGACCGGCTCCGACGTCGGATTGTCTGAAAGATCGATCACGCGGCATCGTCCGATGAAGCGTTCAAGACGCAGTCCCGCAACGTCTACGGCGCCGCCGTCCAGATGCATCGGTGCATCCACGTGCGCACCGGTGTGCGGCGACATATGCACGGTGGAAATGTTGGCTACGCCTCCGTCATTGATGCGCTCGTTCCACAGGACCTGAAACGGCGTATCTCCCGGAAAGACCGGCGAGCGTGCCCCCACCGCCGGAGAAATATCCCAAAGCTCTCGCATGACGCCTCCTTTTGCTCAACTTTGGAGGCTACCATACAATAAGCTCGTTCCGCCTCGCCCATTCGGCCGAAGTCCGCCGAACCCGCGACGCCATTTTCATTCAAGGCTTGACAATCATGGACGAAAGCTTCTTCAGACTCGTCTTTTCCCGCCATTCTCTCGGCCCGAAGCATCAGACGATTCCCGCGCCGGACGTCGGCGCACTTCGGCTGGCGGTTTCCGCTGCCTGTCACGTTCCCTGCCACGGGGAGGTTCTTCCCTTCCGTTGGGCGGAAGTCGCCTCACGCGAGCGCCTCGCCTCGCTTTTTGAGTCGGCTCTTCCGGCAGACGCCGACGAATCGGCGCGCGCCAAAGCCCGAAGCAAGGCCCTCAAGGGACCGATGCTTCTCGCTCTGATCGAAACCGACATCAGTGCAGAACGCTCAGAGCGCGACGAAACGGAGCGCAAGCTCACCGCCGGCGCCTCTCTCATGAATCTGCTTCTCGGCCTGCACGCCCAGGGATTTGCGGCGAAAACCGTTTCCGCCAAAGACTTCGAAGCGCCGGACGGGCTCTATGATCCCGCCGCAGAAGCGATTCTGTGCTTCGTTCTCGTCGGCACCCCCGACAAGCCCGTCGACTACAACGACATCGGTCAGGGCAACGACGAGCACCTGCCTCTGGTTCGCTGGTAAAAGCTTGTCAGCGGCCGTCCCGGCACTGCCTCACGACCGATTCCAGGACGGCCCGCAGCGTCCCCGGCGCACTGCCTTCCGCACGATTGCCCGCCAGAATCCAGGCGGGCATTCGGCTTTTTTGCGCTCTTACGATCAGCGAGGCGATCACGGCCCGCGTTGCCGGATCGCTCGCAGGCATGGCATCCCCCGGAACTTTTGCGGCATGAGCCAGCGAGGGCGAACGGCTCCAGCGAACAATCAGCGGTCCTGAAAAGCCCCAGTCGGGATGGTCATCCGCCGGATCCTCGCAGTGCCGAAGCGCTCTGCTCTGTCTCAGCGCGCCCGGCATCATCGGATGAAGCCCCATGACGAGCCGAACGCCGACCCGTCCCAAAGCTGCGACAAACCGAGGCGTCAGCATCGAGGGCGTTCTCAGTTCGGCACCGAGCACCGCTTGGGACAGATTTCTTTCCTGAAGCGCCGCCATAAAACCTTCCAGACGTCCGACCGTCCGCTGCAGGGCTTCGGAGTCTGCCGTCATCTGTCTGGGAAACGGTGCGAACTCAAGAAGAACAGGGCCGCATTTGGCGCCGAGTCCCCGAACGGCCAGCGACAGCGCATCGGCGGCTGCCGCCGTGTCGAGAAACCTCGGATTCTCCGACAGGGCTCTTCCCGCACGATCTCTCAGAAACGGATCCGTCACGACAGCCGGCAGCGGCACGGCAAAGCGAAAATCCTCGGGGACAGCCGCCGCAAAACGCTGAAAATCCGCCAGCCGGTAAGGCTCCCTGAAATTGCGTTCCAAAGAGACCGTATTCATCAGAGGGAAGCGGGCATAAGCCGCCAGTCCCTCCGGTCCCCTCAGGGCGCCGGCGCCGCTGGATCTGGCATAAACAATGCCTCTCCATCCCGGAGACGCCCAGCCGCACGTGCCCGTGCGCAGTCCCGACGGCCGCCGCTGAACCAGCGTCTTCAGCGCCTCGTCTGCAGGCGCCGGCCGTACCGGAGCCCCGTGCGAAGGGGTATCGTCATATAACGGTCGATCGCTCTTAATCATGGCGTAATTGTTTATTCGCGTGAAACGCCTCGGAACAGCCCTTACAGGGATTTCCGCCTTTTAAGCCAACTTCTCCAGCTTTTGGTAGGATTACCGAATGGCAGTTCGGAGGCAGCGTCCGACGACCGTCCGCTGCCGCCTGAAGGCATCATACAGCTGCAAGCATTCCCTCGCTTTTTTATGGCACTCACTGAAGCAACTCCAGAAGTTCCCGCCGACCTGCCGGTCTGGGTGGTGGATGATGACGACGTCCGTTATTCCATCCGGTTTGCACTCGCCACGCACAGTCTCAACGCCGAGACATTTTCGTCGGGCGAAGAATTCTTCAGTTCGGTCAACCCTGCACAGCCCGGCTGTCTCGTTGTCGACATGACCATGCAGGGCATGAGCGGCCGCGACGTGCAGACCAAACTTCGAGAAGCCGGAAGTCCCATCCGGGTCATCGTCCTGTCGGGGCACGGAACCATCCGCATGGCTGTCGAAGCCATGGAAAACGGTGCGGTCTGCTTCCTGGAGAAGCCCGTCGATCCCGATGAACTTGTCAAAAAAGTCCATCTCGCGCTTGACTTGTCGCGTCTTGAGCATCAGAAGGCGCTGATTCGCGAAAAACTCAGCACTTTCTCCCGCCGCGAAGCTCAGATCTTCGATCTTCTCTGTCAGGGCTTCAAGAACACAGAAATCGCCGACAAGCTCTTTCTCTCCCAGAGAACGGTGGAAGTCCACCGCGCTCACATCATGAAAAGGCTCGGCAATACGGCGCCGATCAGCATTCTCTACGAACTGGCCAGAAAAAAGCCGGGCGTCAGTCCCATCGAGGCGCCCTGCAGACCGAGAAAATCTCGCCGCAGAGCTCAGTCCGACAGTCCCGCCTGATTCACTGCAAACACAAAAGCCGGCTTCGTTTCGCCGGCTTTTGTGCATTTTCAGTATTGGGACATCAGTCCTTAAAAAGCTCGTGAGCAAGCTTCATCGGACAGAACTTCGGTCCGCACATAC
>JAXEEN010000145.1:0-2723 GCA_034104065.1 Sutterella sp. | reverse complement strand
GGGGCTCGTCAGCTTCTCGAGGCCGTCGATGTCGAAGCGCCGGCCGTCCTCGCTGCGCACGATGCGCGCGCCGAAAAGGGCCAGCACGTCGAGCGTCATGTCGATGTAGGGGGCGGATTCGATCCTGCCGGTCAGAGTCAGCGTGCTCTTTCCGGGAATCACGGACAGCGCAAAGAGCAGACCGCCGATGAACTGCGAGGAGACGTTGGCCGCGATCGAATAGTCGCCCGCAGGCAGACGGCCCTCGCTGCGAAGCGGGAAGATGCCCTGGGGCGAAAGCCGGATGCCGTGCGCCTGAAGCTCTTCGTAGAGCGGGGAGAGCGGGCGCTGCGGCAGACGGCCGTGCCCCGTGATGCGGGCGTTGAGGCCGAGCGCGCAGGCGACCGGAAGAATGAAGCGTTCGGTCGTGCCCGATTCGCCGCAGTCGAGTGTCGGCTGTTCCGGACGGCAGGAAATCGGCTCGACCGCAAAGCCCGCGTCGGTGCGCTCGACCGAAGCGCCCATGGCGGTGAGCACGCGGGCCGTCGCAAGAATGTCTTCGGACACGGTCGAGCAGACGACCTCGGTGGGCCGGTCGGCCAGCGCCGCGGCGATCAGCAGGCGGTGTGCATAGGATTTGGAGGCGATGGCGGGGATTTCGCCCGAGAGGCGCCCCTTCTGAACGGTGGCAATCATGATCTTGATCTGTCTGGTCTGAATCAGGGATGAAGTCCGAGTTCGATGAGCTTTTCAAGCGTGGAGAAGGGGGATTTTTCCGCGCGGCATCGCCCGAAAGTCTCGGGAAGAATGAGGGTAATGGTTTTGCCCGCCGACTTTTTGTCGGAATGCGCCGCTTCGAAGAGCGCCGCCGGATCGTAGGGGCAGAGGTTCGTGAGGCCGAACTTCCTGAGAAGCCGGTCGAGAATCGGAAGAGCCTCGGCGTCGCAGATGCCGGCCTTCACCGAGCCGCGGTAGATCACGGCCATGCCGATGCCGACGGCGCGGCCGTGAGCCACTTCGTAGTGCGTCACGCGTTCGACCGCATGACCGACGGTGTGGCCGAGATTGAGCAGGGCGCGGCAGCCGGCCTCGAATTCGTCGGCCGAGACGATGTCGCGCTTGATGCCGACGCACTCGGCGATGATCTGCGTGAGCACCGCCTCGGTCACCTCTCCCTCCAGCATGGAAAGGAGGGGTTCGCCGCGAAGGCCGGCGTACTTGATGATTTCGGCCCAGCCGTTGGACATTTCGTCCGCCGGCAGCGTGTCGAGGCACGCCGGATCGCAGACGACGAGGACCGGCTGGTAGAAGGCGCCCATCAGGTTCTTGCCGGCTTCAAGATTGACGGCGGTCTTGCCGCCCACGCTCGAATCCACCATGGCGAGGAGGGACGTCGGAATCTGGACGAAGGCGATGCCGCGCAGGTAGAGGGATGCGGCGAGCCCCGTCAGGTCTCCCGTCACGCCGCCGCCGAGCGCCACGATCGAGTCGGAGCGCGTGAGGCGAAGCCGTGCAAGATGGTTGAGAAGCTCAAGAAGCACCTGAGGGTTCTTCGACGCCTCGCCTGCCGGGAATTCCCAGAAGGAGACTTCGAAGCCCGCCGCCCGGAAGCTTTCCGCCGCCGCGTCGCGGTAGAGCGGCATCACGTTGCTGTCGCCCACGATGACGGTGCGGCTTCCCTTCACGAGCGGCCGTGCGAGCCGGCCGGCGTCCTTCAAAAGCCCCTTGCCGATGAGCACCTGATAGGGCCTGCCGGTTCGTACGTCGATGGTCTTCATGCGTTTCTCCAAATGTGTGAAGGGATCAGAGCCGGCCGGCGACGGTCGCACGGACCGCGGCGACGAGCTCGGCCGTATCGCGGAACTGCTCGGGCGTCAGCGACTGAGCGCCGTCGCAGAGCGCGCGGGCGGGATTGTTGTGGACTTCAATGATAAGCCCGTCTGCACCGCAGGCGGCAGCGGCGGCGGCCATCGGCTTCACGTAGCGGGCGACGCCGGTGGCGTGGCTCGGGTCGACGATGACGGGCAGATGGGTCATTTCATGGAGCACCGAGACGGCCGACAGATCGAGCGTGTTGCGGGTCGCCGTTTCGAACGTGCGGATGCCGCGTTCGCAGAGAATGACGTTGTCGTTGCCGCCCGACATCACGTATTCGGCCGCCATCAGAAGTTCCTTGATGGTGTTGGCGAGACCGCGCTTGATGAGGATCGGCTTGTCGGTGCGGCCGAGTTCCTTGAGCATTTCGAAGTTCTGCATGCTGCGGGCGCCCACCTGGATCACGTCGACTTCTTCGAAAAGCGGCAGATGGTTGATGTTCATGATCTCGGTCACGATCGGCAGACCGGTCTCGCGCTTGGCTTCGAGCAGCAGTTCGAGACCGTCGGCCTTGAGGCCCTGGAAGTCGTACGGAGACGTACGCGGCTTGAAGGCGCCGCCGCGCAGCATCGTGGCGCCGGCCGCCTTGACCGCACGGGCGACTTCCGTAATCTGCTCGCGGCTCTCGACGGAGCAGGGACCCGCGACCATCGCGAAGTGGCCGCCGCCGATCTTGGCGCCGCCGCAGTCGATGACGGTGTCGTCGGGATGGAACTGACGGTTGGCGCGCTTGAAGGGTTCGGAAATGTGCTTGACGACCTGGACGATCGGATTGCCGAGAAGCTGGTTGTCGTCGAGACGGCGGGTGTCGCCGATCACGCCGATGATGGTCTTTTCCGTACCGACGACAACCGTCGTCTTGAGACCAT
>JAXEEN010000144.1:0-2668 GCA_034104065.1 Sutterella sp. | reverse complement strand
CCGTGAGTTCCTGCGATGTTCCCCGAGAGGGATTCGGGCCTCCCACAACCTCCTTGTCGCCGAGACTGCCTTTGTATTCCCCGTCCGGACATGCCGGGAGGACCAGGGTTTCGGTGAAGCTGTCGCCGGATTCGCCCTGCCTGATCGTGACGGTGAGACCGTCCGAACTGCGGCTTCCGCTTTCGGCGACGACGAACCCTCTGAAGGTTCTGTCGGCATCGGCGAGACTGCCGAGACTGGCGGCGGCTTCTCGCGCTTCACTGCAGGGTTTGCCGAGCCTGAGCTCTTCGGCGAACTTCGCATGGATGCGGGCCTGGACTTCGTCTCGGGCCGCTGCCGCCGTCATGCCGTCGGTGCTTTTGGTCAGGTCGAAATAGCTGGGCAGAGCCACGCCGGCCAGAATGCCGATCACGAGCAGCACGGCGACGATTTCAAGCAGCGTAAAGCCTTTGTCTTTGTTCATATGCAGTCGGTCGGCGGACGGATGATTCAAGTCCGACTATTCTAACGGGAGAGGGAGCCGGTGCAACAGATGTTCGGATCCCGACTTGTCAATGAGCGTCCGCGGCGTGCGGGACGGTTTCGAATGGTAAACTGTCGAACCCGTTTTCCGCTCTCAACGCCATGCCTCAACACCGTACCAACCCGGCTGCCGCCCTGATTCTCGGGGAGGGCCTGTCCATTGCCGAAGCCGCCCGGCGTGCCGGCGTATCCCATGCCGCGATGAGCCGTTGGCTCAGAGAGGCAGTCGAGGCAAAAACGGAACGGAACGACCGGGCTGATCCGCCTGCTGCCGCAGCGAACGGCGGTGCTGCGCCGGCAGGTCTCGGACCGGTGCCCCTCAGACGCCGCAGGATCTGCTTCGACACGGAGACGACCGGTCTCTCCTGGCGCATGGGCGACCGCGTGGTGGAAATCGGTGCGGTGGGGATGAACGAGGCTCTGGAGCCTGTTCGCCGCTTTCAGGCCTATCTCAATCCTCAGAGAAGCGTGCCCTGGAGCGCCTACCGGGTTCACGGTCTCTCCACCGAGTTTCTCTCGGACAAGCCGCTCTTTTCCGATGTGGCGGACGAATTCCTGGCTTTTGTCGAAGGTGCGGAGCTCATTGGCCACAACGCCGCCTTCGACCGCGGATTTCTCAACATGGAGCTCGGACGCGCCGGGCGGCCTCTGCTTGAAGACGCCGGCTGCACCGTCACCTGCACGCTGCGCATGGCAAGACGCGTCTTCCCGCATCAGAGCAATACGCTTGACGTTCTCTGCACCCGGCTCGGCGTGGACCGTTCGTCGAGAACGCACCACGGCGCACTGCTTGACTCGGAAATTCTCTGCGGCGTCTACCGTGAACTGTTGAATCGAGTTTGAAGAAAAAACCCCGCCGGACAGGGTCGGGCGGGCCGGGAACGGAAAGCGGGACAGGCTTCGGTCAGCTGCGGGTTGCGTCAAGTTCTTCAAGCCAGCGGCAGGCGGCCGTCGCCCCCTTCAGGTCGAAGGAGACGGTGCGCGTTCCGGCGCCGAAAATCTCCATGCGGACGTAAAGGCGTTTGCCGGCCTTCATTTCCTTCAGAAGGGCCTTGTCGTCAAGAAAGACCGCGTGATTGTTCCAGACGATCTGAGGCCGGTAGGCCCGCACCTTGTTGTCGTCGACCTGAACAAGAATACGGTCGCTGAATCCCTGCAGAATCGCGGGGCTGAAGTCGATGACGACCATGACGCCGCTTTTTTCGGCTTTGGCGAGCACGAGGCTCGGCTCCACGATGTCGAAGAACCAGCTGAAGGCCCTGCCCGAAGAACGGACGGCGGTGCGCTGCTTCTGGCCTTCCTTCGTGCCGGGCTCCTCATCGAGCACCCAGCCTTCGATCTTCGGAAAGTCGGCGCGGGCGCCGTCGGTTTCGGCGGGACCGTCGGAAACGGCCGGCGCTTCGTCAGAACCGAAGTTCTTCAGACTTTTCACGGAGCCGAGACAGTCGTAGAGACAGGTGATGAAGGACGCGTCGTCCGACGCGCTGCGGCATTTGAGGCAGGCTTCGGGGATGGCTTCGACGGCGGCCGAAGTGCCGGCGGCAGTCAGAAGGGCGAAGGAGAAAAGCAGGGATGCAAGGCGGTTTCTGATCATTTTCAAAGGACGGGACCGATGTGCGTGGGCCTAATTCTAGTCGGCCGGGACGCCGCGGGCGCTTTCCGAAGACAAATGTGCTTCTTCGTTACGCCTCGAAACAATCGCAAAAAAAGCGGCCCGCTGTCGTGGGACGGCGGACCGTGAAGAAGGCGAGGCGCATCTCAGCTGACGCCGTCGCATTGGAGTATTTGGTCGGTCAGACGAAGTTGACGATGAAGAGCAGCACGGGGAGGGCGAACAGGATGCCGATCGTCGACGCTCCGATGGCTTCGGAGGCGTATTCCTCGTCGGCGCCGTAGTTCTTCGAGAGCACGGCGAGAACGGAGGACACGGGAAGAGCGGCGCCCGCGACGAAGACTTTGCGCATGATCGGTTCCATGTCGAAGGGCAGACAGAGGAGGTACATGATCAGCGGACGCAGAACGAAGCACGAAAAGAGAATGAGCCAGATTTCCCTGGGCATGTGACGCAGCTTGTCGAATCCGACCTTCCAGATCGTCATGCCGATGAAAAAAAGCGCGAGGGGAGACGTGATCGAGCCGAAGGACT
>JAXEEN010000143.1:0-7271 GCA_034104065.1 Sutterella sp. | reverse complement strand
GGTCTTCCTGCCGGCGGGCGGGCTCGCGGTCAACCTCAAAAGCGCCGCGGAGATTGGCTGGACGCCCTCCTTTGCGGTTCTCACCACCGTCGAAAAAGCCTTCAGCACCCAAAGCCCCCGGATCGAAACGGGGCGTCTCGGCCTGCCGCCGAAATAAGACGCTGCGCTCGTCGCCAGGGCCGACGACCGCCGGTCCTTCCCCTGCCGTCATCAAATTGTCATACGGGCGTCATAAAAGCGCCACGTTCGGTCCGGACAATATCCCTCACGGATCGGTCCTTCGCGGGGGATATTCGCGCTTGGAATGCGAAGGGGCCGATCCCCCGACAATAAGAAGGATTTCGCAGCATGTACGATATGATCATCGAGCGCGACGGGCTCCGTTCTGAAGACGCGGCCAATCTGAAGGCCGCCTTCGGCGCTTCGGGCGCGCTCTGCCGTCCGGGCTCGGTTCGGCTTGAAGTCCTGAGCCGCTCCTCGGCCGACTTCCTGCGAGCGGGCATCGGCGACGTGCCGCCCGCCGAAGTGCTTCCCGTCCCGTCCGGACTCTCGGTCGCAGACATCCGTCTGATGGCGTTCGACATGGAAAGCACGCTCATCGAAAACGAATGTCTCGACGACCTGACGGAACTCGCCGGCTCGGGGAATCTGGGCCGCGAACTCACGCGGCACGGTCTTTCGGGCGACATCGGACTCGGCTTTGCCGACAGTCTGGCCGCACGCGTGAGGCTGCTCGAAGGCGCGCCCGCCTCCCTCGTCGACAACGTGCTCGAGCGCATCCGCCTGACGGCGGGCGCCGAGGACCTGATGAGCTTCTGCCGCGACAACGGCATTCTCACCTACATCATCACCAGCTGCTTTACGCCGATCGCCGCGCATGTCGCCGACCGTCTCGGCATGACGGGCTTCGTCGCCAACGAGCTCGAGATCCGGGACGCAAAAATCACGGGACTCGTGACGGGACCGGCCGGCGGCCGGCTTCTCGACGCGGCCGGCAAGCGCCGCACGCTCGAAATTCTCTGCGCCGCCCGCGGCGTGCGCATGAAGGAAACCCTCACCTGCGGCTACGGAATGAACGACGTCGACATGGTGAAGGCGGCCCACATCGGCGTCGCCTTTCACGGCACGCCCGCGCTCGCGCAGACCGCCGATCTGCGCATCCGGCGCGGCGGTCTCGATACGGTGAAGCGGCTCTTCATCGAGGGCTGGGACGACGCGGCGCGGCTCTGAAACAGTCCGCCGGCTTTCGGAGCGCCCGGCCGGTCCGCCGCCCTCCCGGCGATCAGCGACGGCGAAGGAAGGTCTTCAGGGTCTTCCACTGAACCATCATGAGGCCGGCGAGCACGAGAAGCGAGCCGCAGACGAAGGGCAGACCGATCTCGTCTCCGAGAAGCCCCACGGAAAGGAGCACGCCGAAGAGCGGCGTCATGAAGACCAGAATGCCGAGCCGCGCTGCGAGATAGCGCTTCAGAAGGAAGTTCCAGACCAGATAGCTCGCAAACGAGACGATGAAGATCTGAAAGAGCAGACTCGACCAGGCGACGGCCGTCCCCGTGAAGAAGCCCTGCCCTGAAATGAACGCATAGGGCGTGAGAAGCAGAAAGCCCATGAAGAGCTGCCAGAAGAGCATCTGCGTGGGCGGCGCGTCGTTCATCGTAGTGGTCCGAAGGAAGATCGTGGTGCAGCCCCAGGAAAGTCCCGAGAGCAGACCGAGAGCGTCGCCGATCAGCCAGAGATTCCCCTCGGGACCCGCGCCCTCAAGAAGGGCCGGAAGAAGAAACGCCGTCGCAATGCCCGCGAAGGCCGTCGCGAGTCCCGCCCACTGCACGAGCCCGAGACGCTCTTCGGGAAGACGGATCGACAGCCCGACGGCGGCAAAGAAGGGCGCCGTGTAGAGAAGCACCGACATGTGCGAGGCCGTGGTGTAGCGAAGGCCCTCGGCAACGAAAAAGAATTCACCGACGAAGCCCATGCCGACCAGCAGCGCGTCGCGAAGACGCACCTTCCGGCTCCAGACTTCATGCAGGAAGAAACGGTTGGCGGCCAGAAGCAGCACGGCCGCCGCGCCCGAGCGAAGCCCCACCTGCAGCATCGGACTGACGTCCGGCGCAGCCGCCTTGATGGCGGTCTGCTGAAGCCCCCAGATGAAGCTCAGCACCACGCAGATGAGAAAAGCGGCGAGATCGATCGGACGGCGGATTCCGTCCGCCGCACTGCGCTTCGTCATAGAAAATTCCCTTCCGAAAAAACCGAACCGCCCGTTCCGGACCGTGCTGAACACGGCCTGCGGCGGGCGGATGACTAGCGCAGATCATACACCCGGGAACGAATCCCAGGGGCCGGCGACGAGGCTCGCGGCCGTCACTCGGACGCCTTTCCCCAGACGTCTCCCCAGCCCCCCGTCATGGCGCCCTTGGCGTAGTCGACCACGCGGTTTTCGAAGAAGTTCGTATGGGAGACGCCGAGCATGGCGTCGACCCAGGGAAGCGGATTCTTCTTCACGCCGAAGATGCCCTTCATGCCGAGGCCGATCAGACGGCGGTCGGCGATGTAGCGGATGTAGCTTCCGACCTCCTCCTTCGTGAGTCGCTTCATGTCGGAGACGCCGAAGGCGAGATCGATGAACCGGTCCTCGAGTCCGACCATCGTTTCGGCGATGCCGTAGATCTTCGCCTTGAGCGCGTCGGTCCAGACGGCGGGATGCTCCTTGACGTATTCGCGGAAGATCTTCGTCATCGATTCGGTGTGGAGCGTTTCGTCGGCGATCGACCAGGCGATGATCTGTCCCATGCCCTTCATCGTGCCGTTTCGCGTGAAGTTGAGCAGCATGACGAACGAGGAAAAGAGCTGCATGCCTTCCGTAAAGGCCGAAAAGGCCGCGATCTGCGCCGCAAGATCGTCCCGGTCCTCGGCGACCTCGTTGAAGAACTCGTGCTTGGCCGCCATGGCTTCGTACTGCAGAAATTCGTTGTAGATCGATTCCGGCAGGCCGAGCGTTTCGATCAGATGCGAATAGGCGGCGATGTGCACCGCCTCGCGCGCGGCGAAGCTCGAAAGCATCATGCGCACCTCGGGCTGCCCGAAGCGGGGCAGATAGTGGTTGACGTAGGCGCCCGAGACGTCGATGTCGCCCTGCGTAAAGAAGCGCAGAATCTTCGTCAGGAACTCTCTTTCGCTCTCCGTCAGCTTCTGCGAGTAGTCCTTGACGTCCTCGAGCATCGGCACTTCGGTCCAGAGCCAGTGCATCTGCTCGGACTGCATGAAGGCCTCGTAGGCCCAGGGATAGCGGAAAGGCTTGAAGCAGTCGCGGCGCCCGAGCAGGCCCTCTTCCGGTTTGTTCTCAGTCATGTCATCCCTCGCAGGCAAGACAGGTCGTGCCGTCGGCCACGGCCTGCATGTTGATTTCGTCTTCGATGCGGCGGCGTTCGACCTGAACGCCCACGCGGTCCGCTTTGCGCAGCTTGTCCGAGCGGTTGTAGTAGAGGCTCTTCAAGCCCAGCTTCCACGCCGTGAAGTGGCAGGCGTGCAGATAGGCGACCGACACGTCGGGCGGGAAGAAGAGATTCACGCTCTGCCCCTGATCGATGAAGGCCTGACGGTCGGCGGCGAGTTCGACGATCCAGCGCTGATCGATCTCGGTCGCCGTCTTGAAGACGTCTCTGACCTCCTGCGGCAGATCCGTGCGGTGCTGCACGGAGCCGTCGTGCGCGATGATGTCCGCCCAGACCTCGTCCGTGTCGAGACCCCGTTCGGCAAGCGCCGCCTTCAGGAAGCGGTTCTTCATGATGTAGGCGCCCGAGAGCGTGTCCTGACGGTAGATGTTGGCGCGGTAGGGCTCGATCGAGGGACTGGTGCCGCCCATGATGAGCGAGGACGAGGCGTTGGGCGCCACGGCGGTCCAGTGCGAAAAACGCCTCATGACGCCCGAATCGGCCGCATCCGGACAGGGTCCGCGCTCGGCGCAGAGCTTTGCGTCGGCCTCGGCGCAGGCCTCGTGAATATGGCGGAAGATCGCGCGGTTCGTGACCTTGGCGACGACCGATTCGAAGGGAATGCCCTTTTTCTGCAGATAGGCGTGAAAGCCGAGCGCGCCGAGACCGACCGAGCGCTCGCGCTCGGCCGAACGACGGGCCCGGGCGATGGTGTCGGGCGCATGCTCGATGAAGTACTGCAGCACGTTGTCGAGAAATTCAAGCGCGTCGGAAATGAAGTCCGGATGGTTCCTCCACTCGTCGAAATACTCGAGATTGAGGGACGAAAGACAGCAGACCGCCGTGCGGTCCTTCGAGGTCGGCAGGAAGATTTCCGTGCAGAGGTTCGAGCCGTTGATCCGCAGGCCCTTGTCCCTGAGCCAGGAAGGGAGCGCCCGTTCGGCCGTGTCCTGAAAGACCAGATAGGGTTCGCCCGTCTGCATGCGCATTTCCAGAATGCGCTGCCAGAGGTCGCGCGCCGAGACGGTCGCCACGACCCTGCCCGTCGCCGGATGGCGAAGGTCCCAGGCGTCGTCCGCATCCGCGTCGCGCATCGAGGCCTCGATTTTCTCCATGAAGGCGTCGGAAATGTTGACGCCGTGATGCAGGTTGAGCGCCTTCAGGTTCTGGTCGCCCGTGGGCTTTCGCATCTCGATGAACGGAATGATGTCCGGATGGTCGATCGAGAGAAAGGCCGCATAGGAGCCTCTTCTCGTCGAGCCCTGACGGTAGGCGAGACAGGCCGCGTCGTAGACGCGCAGATGAGGCATCACGCCGACCGACTTCTCGTCCGCGGGCCGGATGCCGACGTGAATGCCGACGCCGCCGCCGAGCATCGAGAGCCAGTTCACTTCGGAGAGCGTGTCAACCAGACCCTCCGCGCTGTCGTCCATGTAGGCGAGGTAGCAGGAGACGGGGAGCCCCTTCTTCGCCCGTCCGAACGCAAGAATCGGCGTGGAAAAGGAAAGCCAGTGCCGGCTTGCGTAGTCGTAGATGCGCTGCGCGTGCGCCGGATTCGAGCCGAACTGCTCCGCCACGAAGCGAAACCGCTCCTGAGGACTTTCCTCGCCGGCCTTCATGTAGCTTTCCCGCAGCCGCATGAGCCCGAGCTCGTCAAAGAGCGCATCCCGCGCCGGATCTGTCTTCACCGTCATCCCGTCGTCCTTCCCGCTGAAACTGAAAACGCGACATATAGCGTTTCATTGATGAATTAAACACAATCTGTTGTGCATGCAGAATGCGATACTACAGAAAGCCGCGCGCCTCATCAACACTCGGAAGCCGTCCGTCCCGGATCGGATTCCGCAAATCCTGCGGCGTCAGGGACTTGCCTTTCCCGGGATCACGCTTATGCGGGAGTGCGTACGCCGCAGCCGGCGTCCGAGTGAACGTCTTCCGCCCGCCTCAGACGTCGGGAGCGCCGGCAGCGCCTCACCCTGAGGCCGGAAACCGTTCATTGAAACACTGACTCGTTACCATTTGTATCAGCTGTCAACATTCCCCCCTGTGCGGCAGTCGCTTCTGCGGGTCTGTTTCACAAACCAAACAACCGCTTACGGACTTATACCTATGTCGGCAGTAGTACATCAATTGTTCACAAAACTGGGGTTTCCCTGATCGGCCGGGCTGACTTACCATAGGCCTGCAGCCGCTGGCCATGTCCCGCTTTTCCGGCTTCCGGCTGCGCTTTGGTTGGCAGGTTCTCGGAAGTTTCATCTTCCGGGGACCTGTTTTTTTCGGCCGGGCTTTACAGGCCGATCATCCGCCGGGCCTGCAGACGGAAAACCCGCCGGCGGCTGCGGCGGGTTCCGGGAAAAGTCTGAAGAAGGGACTCAGTCAGTCCGTCTGTTCGGCGGCGGCCTTCGCCGCCTTCTGCTTGTCGCGAAGGAGCTTTTCCTCCTTCTTCGTAAACCAGCTGGCGGAAAGGCCGGACACGACGATGATCACCATGCCGGCGACCACCGCCAGCGTCACGGCTTCGTCGAAGACGATTTCGCCCATCACGGTCGAAAAGAGAATGACCGAATACTGCAGCGCACCCGAGAGCACCATGTTGCCGCGGCTGAAGGCTCTCGTGAGCGTGAGCTGACCCAGGGCCGCGCAGATCGAAAGACCCGAGATCCAGTAGAAGCGCTCGAGCGTCCACGGCGTGAAGCCGCCCATCGAGACGACGCCGGCGGCGCCGCAGACCGTGCCTGCGAGCATCAGATAGAAGATGATGCGCGGCTCGGGCTCGCGGTACATGCCGAGACGCTTCACGAAGCCCGTCGCCACCGCCGTGCAGAGACCTGCCGTCAGACCGACGCCGGCCGCAAAGTATTCGTGCGGTCCGATCGTAGGCCCGAGGAGCACCAGGACGCCGATGAAGCCCGTTACGAGAGACAGCATCAGACCCCAGTTGATGCGGGCGTGATGCATGAGCGAATAGCCGACCACGAAGACGCCGAGAAAGAGCGGCGCCGTGTAGTTGAGCGTCATCGCGAGACCGAGATTGAGGTGCGAGATCGAATAGATGCCCGCGATGATGGCGCCGGTGCCGGCGATCGAGCGAACGGCGTGCGACGCCGGATGACGCGTGCCGGGCGCCACGCCCTTGGAGCGCATCATGATGTAGAAGAGCACCAGACCGAAGAAGGAACGGTAGAAAAGCACCTGCCAGGAGCCGACGCCGAGTTCTCCCGCCCATTTGATGAAGACGCCGTAGAAGGCATAGAACACCGCCGCGACGACCATCCAGAGTGACTGCATGAGAGTTTCCGCACTGTTTGCCCGTCAACGGGCGATCCGAGCATTATCCCACCGCACCGCCGGCAAAGCCACGCATCACGTCAAACGTTCGGCAAACAGGCGCCCCGATCGGTCTCACGCCTTCTGAAATGTCTGCATCAGACGGTCGAACATCGGACGCAAGCGCTTCGGGTTGTCCTCGCGCTCGCGTTCGGCGAACCCCATGAAGGCGTAGCCGGTCAGCATGTCGAACGTGCCGAGGCCGGAGCTGAACTTGGCCGGACGGTCGAAGGCCAGTCGGCCGAAGGCGTCGTTTTCGACGTAAAGCGACGATTCGCGGGTAAAGCCGGTGGTATCGCTCGTTCGGATTTCGTTTCGACTGCCTCTGCAGAAAGCCCTTCGCGCAGCAGGGGCTTTTTTGTTTCTCAGAAGCTTCCTCGATATCGGACACCCGCCGGAAAACCGCAGCAACACCGCTCGGCCCGAGAGCCGGCGCCCGTCCCCGGCGCCAACAGCACCCGGCCTCAGTCACGGCTTTTAACCATGGCTGAGAAGAATCGGAAGAACAGGCCG
>JAXEEN010000142.1:0-2071 GCA_034104065.1 Sutterella sp. | reverse complement strand
GGAAGTCTGCAGACCTGGTTTTCGAGTGCGGGTCTGCGGGCCACTCGTAATGTCACTCGTTTATATACGTGGGGTTTGCCATGGCTGTTCAGCAGAACAAGAAATCCACCAACAAGCGCGGTAATCACCGTGCTCACGACTTTCTGACCAATCCGCCCACCGCGATCGAAGCTACGACCGGTGAAGTGCATCGCCGTCATCACATCAGCCCGACCGGTTTCTACCGCGGCAAGAAGGTGATTGCGACGAAGGCTGACGAATAATTTTCGTTGTCCGATCTTTCGGAACAAAGAAGCTTCCTTTCGGGCGTTCCGTACAGCGCCATGCCGTCCGGCAAGTCTTTGCGCGCGGGATGCAACGCGCGAACCCCACGGTGAGTGACACTGAGTTGCTCTCGCGTGAAGGTTTTAAGGATTAGGCTCCACTGCCGGCACCGTTCGAAAGATGTTCTGAAAGACCGTCGAAGTCTCGAAAAGAGGGATCCGTAACAGGGTCCCTTTTTTATTTTTGGGCCGCTGAAGACGGAACCGTCATTCCGGTGTCGGGGACGGCAGCGGGCTTTCGGGCGGCTTCGCCGGCGCCGCACGGAGCGTCCGGCAGCCGGTGCGATGAGCAAAACGATTGAAAAGCAGAACTGTTCAGGAATCCTGCGTCGTTGGCGTAAGCCTTTAGGAGATAGTGCTCAGACCCTTCGCCGACCGTCAACAAATCGTCAGTTCGTCGAAGGACGAATATGAAGGGCCGTGCCGATGAGGGTAGGATGTTACAAACAGTAATAGAAGCCCCAACGGGCCAACCCTTTACGGGAGATCCTTCATGTATAACTTCGTGCTCGCATTCGTGATCTGCGGCGGGCTCGTCATCATCGGCGAACTCGTTTCATCCTGGACCAAAGCCTGGGTGCCGTCCGTCTTCGTGACGGCCTGCCTGCTTCTGGTCGGCTACTGGACCGTGATCCCGACCACCCTCGTCGCGGACTCCAAGCTGGTTCCCTTCGGTTCGTCGATCGCCATCTTCATTCTGATTACCCACATGGGTACGGTGATCAGTCTTCAGCGCCTCATTGAACAGTGGAAGACGGTCTGCGTCTGTCTTGCCGGTCTGTTCGGCATGTGCGTGCTCTGCTACTTCGTCGGTCCGATCCTCATGGACCGCGCACTTGTGATCGCCGGTCTGCCGCCGCTCACGGGCGGCATCGTCGCCGCGACGATGATGCAGTCGGCCGCCGCCTCCAAGGGCCTGATGGCCGCTTCGGTCTTCGCCATCACGATGTACTGCGTGCAGGGCTTTGCCGGCTATCCGATCACCGCCGTCTGCCTCAAGCGCGAAGGTCAGCGCCTTCTCGACGAATTCCGCGCCGGCCGCGTTCAGACGAACGCCGCGGACCTTTCCGAAGTCTCCAAGGTCGTGGAAGTCCCCAGCTCGTCGGGCCTCACCATTCTGCGCATCCCGGAACGCTTCAATTCCCCGATCGTCATTCTCACGAAGCTCGGCATCGTGGCCTGGCTCGCCTCCCTCATGGGCATGTGGACCGGTCTGAGCGGCGCCGTCTGGGCTCTCGTCTTCGGCGTGATCTTCAACTATCTCGGCTTCCTTGACTCCGACGCCCTTCACAAGGCCAATTCATACAACATCCTCATGTTCGCCCTGATGATGTTCGTGTTCTCCGGCCTCAAGGACTGCACGCCCGAAATGCTGATGGACATCATCGGCCCGATGATCATTCTCGTCATCCTCGGCGTGATCGGCATGTTCGTCTTCTCGGTCATCATCGCCAAGGTCCTGCGCCTCTCCTTCTATCTCGCCTTTGCAAACTGTCTGACCGCACTGTACGGCTTCCCGTTCGACGCGATCATTACGGAATCGACCTGCGACGCGCTCGCCAAGAATCAGGAGGAAAAGGACTTTTTCATGAGCCGTCTCTTCCCGTCGATGATCGTGGGCGGTTTCGTGACGGTGACGATTACCTCGGTGGTGATTGCCAGTATCTTCGTCAACCTGCTCTGATTTTTTCGATCATGACACTGCCGGACGGACCGAAAGCGTCCGCCGGCAGGTGCCGCCGGTGCCT
>JAXEEN010000141.1:0-11276 GCA_034104065.1 Sutterella sp. | reverse complement strand
GACGCGATGGAAAGCTTCGTCGCCTTCCGCGGACGCCGTCCGACGATCGACGCCCTGCTGCGCCACAGCGGCATGACGGACGAGGCCGCTGCCGCCTGACGGCCCGGCTCAGCCGATCCTCCCTCCTTCCAGCCCCGACCGGACGCATCCCGTCCGGCGGGGCTTTTCTCTGCCGGCAGGAACCTCCGCGCTACAATCAGAGGCATCCTCATCATGTTTGCCGGAGATGCCCTTGCCCAAGATCACGCTTGCGAGCTGGAACGTCAATTCGCTCAAAGTCCGTCTGCCCCAGCTCATCGACTGGCTCGACGCCTCGAAGGCGGACGCCGTCGTGCTTCAGGAAACCAAGCTCACCGACGACGCCTTCCCCGCCGGCATGCTGGCCGCGGCGGGATACGACGCCGTCTTCACGGGCCAGAAGACCTACAACGGCGTGGCGCTGCTGACGCGCCGGGAGACGATGGAGGCGCCGGCGCAGACCGACCTCAACATGCCGGGCTACCCGGACGAGCAGAAACGCCTCGTCGCGGCGACGCTGCGTCCCAGAGGTGCGCCCGAAGAGACCTCGCTTCGTTTTGTCGGCGCCTATTTCCCGAACGGCATGGCGCCCGGCAGCTGGAAGTACCTCTACAAGCTCGACTGGCTGCGCGCCCTGCGCCGTTATCTTGAGCGCAGTCTTGAGACCTCTCCCCGTCTGGTGCTCGGCGGCGACTTCAACATCGCGCCCGCCGACATCGACGTCTGGGATCCCGCCGGCTGGGCCGACGGCGTGCTGGTGAGCGCACCCGAGCGCGACGCCTTCTGCAGTCTTCTCTCGCTCGGCCTCTTCGACAGCTTCCGTGCGGTGCATCCGAAGGACGAAGCGTATTCCTGGTGGGACTACCGGTTCCATGCTTTCGAGAACAATCACGGACTTCGAATCGACCATCTGCTCGTTTCCGAGGCGTTGAAACCCGCGCTTTCCGACGCTAGGATTGACGAAACTCCCCGAAGCAATCCGCAGCCTTCCGACCACGCGCCCGTGACCGTGACCCTCACGCTCTGAGCGTCCGGAAGGGCCGCCGACCGACACAAGAGACGATGCGCCAGTTCTTCACCACCGAACCCTACGTGCCGCCGCCCGATCCGGACCCCGTCATCGCGCTCATGCGCCGCCACGGCACGCTTCGCCGCGTCCGACGCGGCGAAGTCATCAAGACGGAAACGGAAACGAACCGGCTCTACCTCGTCGAAGAAGGCGTCTGCGCCTACTACAGCATCGATACGCCGCATCCCTTCATTCCGTTTCTGATGACGCCGGGCTGCACGCTCGGCGACATCACGACGCTCGGCCGCCGGACCTACAACATCGAATGGCGCGCCGTGACCGACGGCGTCATTCTCGTCGTGCCGCCGCGCGTCCTCTCGGAAATGGTGATTTCGGACCCCGAACTGTCGGCCCTCAAGATCCAGCATCTGATCTCGAAGGAGGAGGCCTCGCTCGAGGCCATGTCCGCCAACTTCACGCTGCCGCCCGCGCTGCGCCTCAAGATTCTGATCCGTCAGCTGATTCGCGCCGGCGACCGGGAGACGGAGGGCTGGATGACCGTTCCCTGGCGGCTTCCCGCCGAAGTGCTCGGGCTTGTCGTCAATCTCACGCGCGCCAACGTTTCGCGCACGATCAGCGAATGGATCCGGCAGGGCGCCGCCCGGCGCGCCGGGCTCGACCTTGAAGTCCACGCCGACCTTTTCGCCGACTGCCGGGACTGGCTTGATCGTCGCCGTGAACACGGTTTTCTGCCATGAGACAGATTTTCGTCAACTACCCGTACATCTCGCCGCGCGAACCCAACATCATTGCAGAGCGCATCCGCCGCCACGGGACGCTGCGAAGCGTCGCCGCCGGCGAAGTGCTCAAGCGGGGCGGCGACGCCAACCGCCTCTTTCTGCTCGAGGAAGGCCTCTGCGCCTACTACGTGGCGGGCGACGTGACGGGCCGGCCCGCCATCATGTCGCTCATTCTTCCCGGCACGTCGATGTGCGACATGACGTCGAGCGTCGGCAAGCGCTGCAACGTCGAAACCCGTGCGGTCGTCGCCTCGCGCGTCTGGTGCACCTCGCCCGACTTTTTCGACAGGCACGTCTTCAACGACCCGGAAGCCTCCCGCATCAAGTACCAGCATGCCGTCGCCAAGCAGGAGTCGGCGATCGAAGGCATGATCGCGAACTTCACGCTCCCGCCCGAGCAGCGGCTCAAGATTCTGATGAAGGCGCTTCTGCTCTACGAAGACCGGCTGAACGCCTCGGACACCGGCGAATGGCACCGGCTCCCCTACCGGATTTCCGCCGAAACGCTCGGCCAGACCGTGAACCTCACGCGTCAGAGCGTGACCGAAATCATCAGCGGCTGGCGCCGGGCGGGGCTGGCCAGACGCGTCGGACAGGATCTGGACGTCCGCCGGACGCTTTTCGACGACGTCTACGACTGGATCGATCATCGGGGCGGCTGTCTGCCCGACTGGCGGCCGGTCTGACGCCGAGGTCCGCCTGCGTCCGCGCAGGATCGAACGAAATCGGCCCGCCGCAGACAGGCTGCGGCGGGCCGCTTCGTGCCGAGTCGGAAGGATTACTTGATCGTCTTAATGTATTCGGAGGCCGATTCAACCGCGATGCGGCCGGAGTTCACCGCGAAGCCCACGGTGGAACCCGCCATCAGGAGGTCGTACGAGTCGCCGTACATGCCGCCGACGTCGTTGCCCGCGGCATAGAGACCCGGAATCGGATCTTCAGCCTGCGTGACGACTTCGAAGCGTTCGTTCGCCTTGATGCCGCCGAGCGTGCCGAGCGAGGAGGCGACGGACTTCACGGCGTAGAAGGGACCGGTCTTCACTTCGCGCAGATAGGCCGGATCCTTGGCGAATTCCTCGTCGTGACGGATCGCGCAGAAGCCGTTGTAGGCCTTGACGGTCTTCTTCAGCTTGTCGGGATTCATGCCGGTCAGCTTGGCGAGTTCGTCGAGCGTGTTCGCCTTGAAGGCCCAGCCGGCCTTCTGCGCATCGGCGAATTCGGTCTGGAACTTGTTGAGCTTCGTGCCGACCGGGACCATCACGCCGACACCGAGGTCGATGCCCTGATCCTTTTCCATATGGTCGAGCGTCGCCTGGTCGTAGACCACGTACATCGTGCCGCCGATGCGTTCAAGCGCGTTGCCGGCGAACGGCCATTCGAGCATGATCTTTTCGTCGCAGAAGCGTTCGCCCTTCGGGGTAAGCCAGAGGTGCGGCTGCTTGGCGGTGGCGGCGACGTGGTTCGTCGTGCCGATGCCGCGCGGACCCGGACGGTAGGAGGCCTGAACTTCAAGACCTTCGCTGCCGCCGCCCACCGACCAGGCCATGCGGATGCCGTCGCCCGTCTTGCCGGCCTGAGCGAGACCGTCAGCGGCCGGGAAGCGCAGATACTTTTCACGCATTTCCTTGTTGGCGAAGAAGCCGCCCGTCGCGATCACGGTGGCCTTGGCGTTCACGGTGATCTTGTCGCCCGCCTTGTTGGTGGCCTTCACGCCGATCACGCGGCCCGACTTGTCGGTGATGAGCGATTCGCCCCAGGTGTTGGTGAGGAGCGTCTGGCCGGCGTCCTTGTACTTCTTCATGAAGAGGTTGATCCAGCCGGCGCCGCGGCCTTCATAGATGTGCCAGGTATAGAGGCCGTTCGGATAGTTCGAGAAGAGCTTTTCGAACTTCACGCCGTTTTTGATCATCCAGTCGATCGTATCGGCCGACTTGTTGACGAAAGCGCGGACCATCTTCGCATTGCCGCGCCAGTGGCCGTAGTTCATGATCTTCTGGAAGGCTTCGTCGCGCGTGAGGCCGTAGTTCCAGTTGCGCTGCATCGAGCTCTCCACGGCGAAGATGCCTTCGGAGAACTTGCAGGTGCCGCCCGGCATGGCCTGCTTTTCGAGCGTCACGACCTTCAGGCCCTTTTCAGCGGCCGCCCAGGCGGCGGCGGTGCCGGCACCGCCCGCACCGATCACGACGATGTCGGCGTCATAGGCAACGTCGGCGGCAAAACCCGGGGTCATCGCGGCCATCACGGCGGCCGCGGTCAGCGTACGAACAAAAGTCTTCATATGAGTCTCCTTTCATCGGCATCCTTCGGTCTCGGGATGCCTCACAGAATCAATGGGACGATTCTGAATCTCGACAAAGAGCCTCACTGTCGGCACGCCGACACCCTCGGGTTTCTCCCTGTTTCAGGAAAGCGTCGGTCCGGCAAAACCGCCGGCGATCGTTCGAAGTTCGCGCCGCAGCGCCGCCGTGAGTTCGGCCTCGAAGGCGGGCGTCGCATTGGCGGTCGGCACGGGAAGCGCGAGGATCAGCGCGCGTTCCCGGCGCTGGATCTGCACCCGAAGCCGCGATGCGCAGAGCCGCCGGGGCGGCTCGATCGCCCGGCCGAGCGCGGCGGTGAGCGGCCCGTCGAGTTCGGGCGCGCAGGCCGCATCGTGCAGATAGCAGGAGACGAAGACCAGTAGGCGCGGCCGGCGCTCCGCGACGGTTTTCAGAAAAGCGTCGGACTGCCGGACGAGCGCCTTCACGCACTGCGGTCCGTGGGGACGGCCTTCGAAGGCCTCGGGCCAGACCGCGAGCTGAAGACGGGGCGCCGCCGAGCGCAGATCGAGCCCGGCGGCGAGCCACTTCAACACGCGCGGCACGTACGGTCCCCGGTCGATCTGCGCGGAGGTGAGCAGTCCCCGCGGGCGCGTGAGCGCCGCGGGGTCACGCCCGCCGTCCTCCGGCCCGAAGCCGGGCAGCAGGACGAGCAGCACGCCGCCCGACAGGTTTTCGGGCGTATCGGCGGCAGCGGGCGGATTGAGGCGCACGGCGGTCTCCTTATCGGCGGATGAGCACGCCCGCCTCGGGGATGAAGGACGCGTCGACCGTGGTGCCCGGCTCAATCAGCGCCGTGCCCGGCAGGAAGGGCACCGACATGCTGAAGGGCTTGGCGTCCCTGTTTTCGGGGAGCACGACGTGATAGTCGATGCGGTCGCCTTCGAAGAGACGGTTGACGATCAGCATCGGCACGCCGCTTCCCCCGCCGCCCATGCGGAGATTTTCGGGGCGCACCACCAGCCAGGCGTCCTCGCCCGCGGCCGGCGGATTCTGACGGCCCATGCGGGCGCGAAGCGTGCGTCCGCCTACCGAGACGAGTCCGTAGCCGTCGGCGTCCGTGCCTTCGAGACGACCGGCGATGAGGTTCGCCTGACCGATGAAGTCCGCCACGAAGGCCGTCGCCGGATCTTCGTAGAGCGCCATCGGCGTGCCGATCTGCTCGATGCGGCCGCGGTTCATCACCATGATGCGGTCCGACATCGTAAGGGCTTCCTTCTGGTCGTGCGTCACGTAGAGGCAGGTGAGCCGAAGCTCCTGCTGAATGCGGCGGATTTCGGTGCGCATGTGCAGGCGCA
This sequence comes from Sutterella sp., assembly GCA_034104065.1. GTDB lineage: Bacteria > Pseudomonadota > Gammaproteobacteria > Burkholderiales > Burkholderiaceae_F > Sutterella. The sequence continues at coordinate 5,836 of JAXEEN010000141.1, read as the reverse complement.
GCTTGGCGTCGAGGTTCGAGAGCGGTTCGTCCATCAGCAGAAGCTTCGGACGAAGCACGAGCACGCGCGCAAGCGCCACGCGCTGCTGCTCGCCGCCCGAGAGCTGGTTCGGGTAGCGCGCGCCCGCCTTTTCGAGGCCCACCATCGCAAGCGCTTCGGCGACGCGGCGGCGGATCGCATCGGCGGACTCGCCGCGGATGCGCAGGCCGTAGGCCACGTTGTCGAAGATCTTCATGTGGGGAAAGAGCGCGTAGTTCTGGAACACGAAGCCCATGTTGCGCTCATTGGCGGGCACCTTCGTCATGTCGACGCCGTCGACGAGAATGCTGCCGCCCGTCGGCGTCTCGAAGCCCGCGATCATGCGCAGCGTGGTGGTCTTGCCGCAGCCCGACGGGCCGAGGAAGGTCAGAAATTCGCCGGGAGCAACGTCGAGATTCACGCCGCTCACCGCGGCAAACTCCTCGTTGTCCTTGACGTAGAGGCGGTGGATGTTCTTAAGCGAAAGGGAAACGGACATGTCAGCGGACTCCGATGTTGCCGCCGTTGCGGCAGAGCGTGCGCGCCAGGAGCTGCATCACGCCGGAAGCAATAAAGACGAGAATAATGAGAACGATCGAGAAGGCGCAGGCCTGGGCGAACTGCAGCTCGGTCATGCACTCGAGAATGCGCGTCGTGATCAGCGTCCAGTGGACCGACACGAGGAAGATCGTGGCGCTGATGGCGGTCATCGAGTGGATGAAGAGGTAGCGCATGCCGGCGAGGACCGCGGGGAGCACGAGCGGAATCGTGACCGACGTGAAGGTCTTCACGGAGGAGGCCCCGAGACTGCGGCTCGCTTCCTCGATCGACGGATCGATCTGGGTAAGCGCGGCGATCACGTTGCGGATGCCGGCCGACGAGTAGCGGAAGAGGTACGCCGCCACCAGAATCCAGAGCGTGCCCGTGAGCACGATCGGCTTGTCGTTGAAGGCGATGATGTACGCAATGCCGACCACGGTGCCGGGCAGCGTGTAGTTGAGCAGCGACACCGTCTCGAGCGTCTTGTGGAAGCGCACCTTGAGCCTCGCGGCAGCATAGCCGACGAGCACGGCGAGCAGACCGCCGAGCGGCGTGCCGATGCAGGCGATGATGAGCGTGTCCTTGATCGCCTTCATGCCGTACGTGAAGACGTACTCGTAGTTTTCGAGCGTGAGCGTATTGTTGACGCCCCACACCTTGACGACCGAACCGAGCAGGATGATCGCGTAGAGATAGAGGATGAAGGCCACGACGACCGACACCGTGCCGATGATGAGGCTCGAGAGAAAGACGCCCGGGCCCTTCACGCTGCTGCGGCCGCCGGCCTTGCCGCTCACAGTGACGTAGCTCTTTCTGCCCACCCAGTAGTGCTGCAGCGCGTAGACGACGAGCGCCGGGATGAGCAGCATGAAGGAGAGCGCCGCACCGCCCTTGAAGTCGTACATGCCGGTGATCTGCAGATAGGCCTGCGTCGGGAGCACCGGGAAGGAGTGGCCGCCGAGCACCTGCGGCGTCGCGAAGTCGGCGAGAGAGCAGGAGAACACCAGCAGGAAGGCGTTCGCGATGCCGGGCGCCGCCAGCGGCAGCGTGACGGAGGTGAAGACCTTGAAGCTCGACGCGCCGAGCGAGTAGGCCGCGTCCTCCAGATTCGGATCGATGCGCGCGAGAATCGTCGAGAGCGTCATGAAGGCGACGGGGAAGAACGTCAGCGTTTCGGAAATGAACGTGCCCCAGAAGCCGTAGAAGTTGAAGTCCTCGAGTCCGAAGAACTCCATCAGAATGCCGTTGGGTCCGAGCGAGAGCGTGAGCGCGATCGAACTCGTGAAGGGCGGAGAGATGAGGGGCAGAATCGTGACGGCGCTCACGGCGGCCTTGAGCCAGCCGGGAATGTTCAGGCGCGTCACGGCGAACGCGAAGATGAAACCGAGCGCCGTGCCGGCGAGGCCGACGGCGGAGCCGAGCAGCACGCTGTTGACGGCCGACTGCCGGTCGTACCAGCTCGCCGCGAAGGGCTTCAGATTGTCAAGCGTGAAGGATCCGTCGACCCAGAACGTCATGCCCAGGAGGCGGACGAGCGGATAGACGACGAAGACGCCCAGAAGGAGCCAGAGCATCAGCACGGCAAGCTTGGATGCGGTGTCGCCCCGGGCGGAAACGGCGGTAGAGGTCATGGGTTTGATGAGGGCTGAAAGGCAAAGAGGGAGACCCCTCCCGAAGAAGGATCTCCCTTTTCTGACCGGACGGCGCGTCGGGCTCGTATTCCCAGAGCCTCAGCCGTCCGCAGGCTTACTTGATGACTTCGTTGATCCAGCGCTGGGTGAAGGCCTTGCGGTTTTCACCCTTCCACGTCACGTCAACGGACACCGTGTTGATCTTCGAAAGATCGAGAATCGGATTCTCGGTCTTCACGTCGCTGCGGGTCGGAACGTAGTTGATCTTGTTGGCGACGATGAATTCGGCGAACTTCTTCGAGGCCGCCCAGTCGACGAACTTCTTCGCGGCGGCGTTGTTCTTGCCGCCCTTCACGACGCCGGTGGCTTCAATGCCGTAGCTCACGCCGTCCTTCGGATAGGTGATGACGACCGGATAGCCCTGCTGCTGAATGTCGAGCGCGTCGACGATGTAGAAGATGCCCGAGGCGCACTGGCCGGTGGCGATCGGCATGGCGCCGCCCGCACCGCTCTTCGTGTACATCTGGATGTTGGCGTTGAGGGCCTTCTGATACCTGAAGGCTTCGTCCTCGCCCTTCACCTTCACGAGCGAATAGATGCGTTCGGTGGCGGTGCCCGACGTGCGGGCGTCGGCCATCTGCAGATTGTTCTTGTAGCGCGGATCAAGCAGGTCGTCCCAGGACTGCGGGGCTTCCATCTTGTTCTTCTTCAGGAACTTCGTGTTCGTGAGGAAGCAGAGCGGAATGATGCCGATGCCGGTCCAGTAGTTGCCCGGATCGCGAAGCGACGCGTCGATCGCATCGGAATCCGCCGGACGGTAGGCTTCGAAGATGCCTTCGCGCACGCCGGCCGCATAGGTGTCGGCCGGACCGCCGAGCATCACGTCGACCTGCGGATTGCCCTTTTCGGCCGTCAGACGGGCAAGCGCCTCACCGGAGGAGAAGCGGAGGAAGTTCACCTTGATGCCGGTGTCCTTCGTAAACTGAGCGAAGACCTTCGACGCATACTTTTCGGGCATGATCGAATAGGCGTTGAGTTCCTCGGCGTTCACCGCGGCGGCGAGCACGCAGAGGCTGACAAAAAGAGACGGGATCTTGAGAGACATAAAAAAACCTTTTCCTCACGGAAATTGACGGCATGACCGCGGCGGATGAGCCGCAGCGCGACCAAATTTTAGTCTGATGCCGCCCTCGGCAACAACCCTCCCCGTCCACGTCCGCCGAAACCTCGCCTGAGAGCGCTCCCCGCTTACTGCCGTCTGGCCTCCCGCCGCCTGAAAAACGCAGGGGCGGCCTTGCGGCCGCCCCTCCTGATGTCTGACTCAAGCGTCACTCAGCCGTCGATGCCGAGCTCCTGGATCTTCCGCGTGATGGTGTTGCGCCCGAGACCGAGCTTCTGCGCGGCGTCGATTCGCCGGCCGTGCGTCACGGCGAGAGCCGTTCGGATCACCGCACGCTCGAACTCGTCGATGAGCGGCTGCCAGATGGCGGTGTCGCCCGCCGTCAGGCGCGCTTCGACCACGCCGGCGAGCTTTTCGCTCCAGGTGAGGTCAACCACGGGCGACACGCCCGGTTCGGGCTCGGCGGCGGCCTTCGGCTGTTCGGCTTCGGCATGGCGGATCTCGTAGGGCAGATCCTCCACCTGCACTTCCGCCGAGGGCGCCATGACTAGAAGCCACCGGCAGAGGTTTTCGAGCTGCCTCACGTTGCCGGGGAAGCGGAAGCGCTCGACGACGGCGAGCGCCTCCGGGGTGAGGCGCTTCGGCTCCACGCCGAGCTCTCTCGCGCCCGCGCGCAGGAAATGTTCGGCGAGCGGCGCGATGTCCTCGGTGCGCTCGCGAAGCGGCGGCAGCCGCAGACGGATCACGTTGAGACGGTGGTAGAGGTCTTCGCGGAAGAGGCCGTCCCGAACGCGCTCCTCCAGGTTCTGGTTCGTCGCGGCGATGACGCGCACGTCGGCCTTGATGGGCTGATGGCCGCCCACGCGGTAGAAGTACCCGTTGCTGAGCACGCGAAGAAGGCGCGTCTGCAGCTCCATCGGCATGTCACCGATTTCGTCGAGAAAGAGCGTGCCGCCCTTGGCCTGCTCGAAGCGCCCGAGCCGAAGCGAGGTCGCGCCGGTGAAGGCGCCCTTTTCATGGCCGAAGAGCTCGCTTTCGAGGAGCTCGCGCGGAATGGCCGCCATGTTGATGGCCACGTACGGCGCCTTGGCACGCAGACTGTGCTTCCAGATGGCGCGGGCCACGACTTCCTTGCCGGCGCCCGATTCTCCGGTGAGGAGCACGGTGACGTTGCTCTGGGAGAGGCGGCCGATCGCGCGGAAGACCTCCTGCATGGCGGGCGCCTTGCCGATGAGATCGGGACCCGCGGGACTGCTTTCGACCTCAAAGCCGTCGTCGGCGGCGTTCGCGGCCCTTCTCACCTCGGCGCACTCCTTCATGGCGCGCTGAATGAGTTCGACCGCCTTGGGCACGTCGAAGGGCTTGGCGAGATATTCGAACGCCCCGCCCTGGAAGGCGGAGACCGCGCTGTCGAGGTCCGAATAGGCCGTCATGATGATGACGGGCAGATCGGGCGCCTCGGCCTTGATCCGCGCGAGCAGCTCCACGCCCGTCATGCCGGGCATGCGGATGTCGCTCACCAGCACCTGCGGCTGTTCGGTTTTGAGCGCGTCGAGCACGGCCTGCGCGCGATCGAACGTTCTTGATTCAATCCCCGCACGCGAAAGCGCGCGGGAGAGCACCCACCGGATGGCCCGGTCATCATCCACGACCCACACGGGAGCCGACATTACGTTTTCAACCACAATGCTCTCCTGTTCGCCGCTCTTCATGCGTCCGCCCTGCCGAGCGGCAGCAGAACGCGAAAGACGGTTTTGCCGGGAACGCTCTCGAGCGTGAGCGATCCGCCGGCCTGTCTCACGAAGGTCTGCGCCAGACTGAGGCCGAGTCCCGACCCTTCGGCGCGTCCCGTCACGAGCGGATAAAAGATCTTTTCCTGCATGTCCTCGGGCACGCCCGGTCCGTTGTCGATCACGTCGACCGCCAGCGCCCGGCGCGTGCGCTCCGCGCCGGCGAGCACGTCGCGCACTATTCTGGTGCGAAGCGTGATCACCGCCGTGCCGAGACGGCGCTCCGTCTCCATGGCCTCGGCGGCGTTTCTCACGAGATTGAGAAAAACCTGCGTGAGCCTGACCCGGTCGCCCATCAGCGAGGGCGCAGATATGTCATAGTCGCGCACGAAGGTCAGTCCCGACGGGAACTCCAGCGTCATGAGGCTCTTCACATGCTCGAGAATCTCGTGCACGTTCACCTCCTCGCGAGCCTCGCCCTGACGGTAGGGCGCGAGGAACCGGTCGACCAGCGCCTGCAGGCGGTCGGCCTCCTCGATGATGATCCCCGTGCACTCGCGATCCTCGTCGCGCGTGAGCTCGCCTTCAAGGAGCTGAGCCGCGCCCCGGATGCCGCCGAGCGGATTCTTGATCTCGTGGGCCAGATTGCGAAGCAGCTGGCGGTTGGCCTCGATCAGCCCCGTCGCCGCGTCCTCGCGATCCTGCCGCAGCGTTTCCTCGACGTCGATGATTTCGATGACGGCGGCCGTCCCTTCGGGCAGTGCCCCGGCGGCATGGCCGCCCACGGGCGTCAGCAC
>JAXEEN010000140.1:0-5494 GCA_034104065.1 Sutterella sp. | reverse complement strand
ACGACGCACGACGTGCTGATGGCCCGCCGCTACGGCTGCGATTCGGCCGCGATGTGCGGCGGCGCTTCGAGTCCGGAGGATCTGAAGGCGGCTTCGCCGACCGTCATCTGCCGCGACGTGAAGGAACTCGCCGAATTCCTCGGCGTGAGCGATCTGGTGAAGGACGTCGATTTTTCCGGCCGCCGCTGAACGGTCTCCTCACTGACGCCGACAAAAATCGATCGGGCGCCGTTTCTGCGGAAATCGGCGCCCAATGTTTTATCCGGACCGTTCAGACTGCGGCGGGTTCCGTCACGCAGAGAACGACGCCCGCTTCTCGGGCTGCGGCCTCCAGCTGCTCCGAGACCGGTTCGGTCAGCGGTTCGGCAAGACGCACGCGCACATATGGCGCGTCATGCCGGCGGCCGACCTCGGCCATCATCGTCCGCACGTCCGGGAGTGTGCCTTCCAGCGTCAGGAACATGCGGCGCTGAGGGACGGGCAGTTCTTCGACGGACAGGCCTCCGGCGCCGTCGAAGACGAGTTCGATGATGCGGTGGCGGTAGTGCTGGTGGTTGAAGGAGAGCATGAGCGGCGCACCGCTGTATCTCATCGGAAGGGATGCCGTCACGGGCTGGCCGTGATGAATATGGCCGAGTGCGACATAGTCCCACGCATCTCCGAAGGCATCGGCCGGCACGTTGCGAAGCGGGTTGCGGTCGGCGTCGGGCCGGCCGCCCGGACGGAACTGACAGCCCGGCACGAAAAGGTGTCCCATCGCGACGGTCGGCGGACGGTGTCCCCCGCAGGCTTCCAGAATCCGCCGCCAGACCTCGGCGTAGCGGGCCCGCACGCCTGCTTCAAAGCGGGCGCAGCGCTCTTCGACGCTGAGCCGCCCGTCGGGCGTGCCGACGTCGCTTTCGGCAAGGAAGGGAACGGCGGCGACGCCGAGAAGCGGGCTGCCGTCCGCTTCCCTCAGAACGACGGCTTCGCTTTCCGGCGTGATGTCCGATACCGTCGCACGCGCAGCGGCGAGCAGGTCGGCGGGACGGGCCAGCGCCTCGTACGAATCGTGGTTTCCCGGCGCGATCACGGTGTGCCGGATCGAAGAGGGGGCGAGTCTTTCCAGAAACGCCCGCCAGAGGGTTTCTGCCGCCGCATCCGGTTCGGGCCGATGAAAGATGTCGCCCGCCATCAGAAGCACGTCCGGCCGGCGGCTCTGCGCCAGCGCGAAGAAGTCTTCAAAGAAGCGTTCATGATCCGGCGTATGGCCGTATCCGTCGACGGTCTTGCCGAAATGCCAGTCGGCGGTATGAAAAATGCGCAGTTCGCCCATAGGTCTTCCTGTATCCGAGAAGACCAATTATGCAGTACCCGGACGCCGCCGGGCTGCGAAGCGGAAAAGAGCGGAAAACTCAGCGGGTTCTGCCGAGCGCCCATTCGGCGGCGGCCCGGCCGGTGAGGCGTCCGTGGACCAGCGCGCCGGTGAGTCCCATGCCTTCGGGGCGGCTGCGTCCGAAAATGCCGCCCGTCACCTCGCCCGCGGCGTAGAGCCCGGGCACGGGACCGTCGGGCGAGAGCACGCGGCCCTTTTCATCCACGCAGAGACCGCCCGGCGTGTTGTGAATGCCGGGGCTGACGCTCACGGCGTAGAGCGGATAGGAAAAGAGAAGACTCGGAAGCGTTTTGCGGCCGAAGTCCTCGTCGTGGCGCTTTCTCACGTAGGAGCGGTAGATGGAAATCTGCTGGAAGAGCTTCTGGGGCGAAATCTGCATGCGCCGAGCCAGCTCTTCTTCGGTCGATCCCTTCAGAAAGTAGCCGTTGCGGGCGAACTTGGAGAGAACGGGCATGCTTTTCAGAATCTTCTGATCGAAAATCATCCAGGCGCGGCCGCCGGGCTGCTTTTCGATCTCGGCCCGCAGACCGGGCGAGAGTTCGTCCGCGAAGCGTTCGCCCCGTTCGTTGACGAGAATCGCACCGAGCACCCGGGTCTGAAGCGGAATGACGAGCCCTGAGAAGGGGAGCGTCGTCGGGTGTACGGTGACGGCGTCCATGTCGATCGTCCGGGCGCCGAAGGACTGCGCCATCACGATGCCGTCACCCGTGCAGCCGGGCGAATTCGTGCTCTGCATGGTGTCGGGCAGAGCGGTATGGCGTCTCACCATGTCGTCGCTCGCGGCAAAGCCGCCCGTGGCGAGGAGAACGGCCTTCGCCTTCACCTGCCAGACGCGGCCCTGGGCGTTGAGGACCTCCACGCCGCTGATGCGGCCGTCGGCGTCCTGCGTGATGCCGGTGACGGAGGAGAGCGTCTGAATCGGCACTCGCCGGACTTCAGCGCCGTGAAGCAGTGTCTTGATGATTTCCTCGCCGATCACGCGCCCGCCTTTCGGACGGATCCCCTGGTCTGGCAGCGGAACGCCGACGACGGTCGGGGTGAAGCGGATGAAGTCGGCGCCCATGCCGCTCAGCCAGTCGAGCGTTTCGGCGGCGTGTCCGATGATCATGCGGGCGAGCGCCGGGTCGGCCGTGCTGCCGCCTTTGGCCTGAACGATCGACTCAAGCCGGGCTTCGGCCCCGCGGTCGTTTTTCGGGGGCGAAAGCATGTGGCTCGCCGAGAGAACGGTATTGCCGCCCAGCATCGGCATCTTCTCGATCACCAGCACGTCGGCGCCCGCTTCGGAGGCCGAGAGCGCCGCGCTCAGACCCGCGCCGCCCGCGCCGACCACCACCACGTCGCAGCTGAAGGTGTTCGGCGAGGCCGAGGCGTTCATGACGCCGGTAAGTCCGAGTGCCGCAGCGGCTCCGACGAGCACGCGGCTCAGCAGCGAGGACAGACGGTTCTTCGTCGGAACGGAATGATCAAAACGAAGCATGAAGCGGGGCGGTAAAAACAAATGACGGGGAATAGGCGGAAAACGGCTCGGCTCAGCCGATTTGAGTCGGGTTAACCCGTAGGGCAAAGCATAGCAAAAAACGCCCCCGCTCGGCGTACCGTCTCGACGCCATGGCGTTTGTCCCGAAGGCTTTTAAAACGGAAGAAAAACCACCGGACGGACGGGAGACAGAAAGGCGGCTAACAAATACCGTAAATGCGGGATCCCGGCCGGGCAGAGGAAGATATTTCGTTATTCCGAAAGCGCATATCGATGGAACGGCGGAGAAATGCGGAACGTCTCCGTCGGTTGTCGGAATATCTACCTCCTAGAGGGTACTCCGTTTTCAGAAAGCATTAGTTCTCGCGAGCGTGTTCACCCCACTTTTGACGGCTTTGCAGAACGACTCAAAATCGTCAGACTCAGCGTGTGAACGGCGAAGTCCGTTTGAAAATAAGCGCTTTCTGCCCGGCGCCGCCCCGATCCCGGCGGCGCGTCCGACGGCGGACGGCGCCCTCTTTTGTTCTCTCAGGAGGATCCCCATGGAAGTTTCCCGCAGAAGTTTCCTCAAGCGCGGTCTCATCATCGGCGGCGGCATGAGTTCCGGCCTCGCCGGTGCGGCAGCGGCAGGCGCGCCCGCCAAGGCGCCCTACAAGCTGAGCAATGTGAAGGAAGTCACGAACATCTGCTGCTACTGCTCCGGCGGCTGCGGCACCATCTGCTCGTCGCGCAACGGCGAGCTCATCAATCTTGAAGGCGACCCCGATCATCCGGTCAATCTCGGCGGTCTGTGCCCGAAGGGCGCCGCCATGTGGGGCCTTCGCAATATCGTCACCAAGGACCGCCGCGCGCAGCTCCATCCGGACCGCGTGCTCTATCCGATGGTCCGCCGTCCCGGCTCCAAGAAGTGGGAACGCCTTTCCTGGGAAAAGGCGGCCGAAGAAATCGCCCGTCACGTGAAGAAGACCCGCGATGCGACCTTCGTTGAAAAGGAAGGCAATGTGGTCGTCAACCGCTGCGACGGCATTGCAAGCCTCGGCGCCGCCCAGCTCAACAACGAAGAAGGCTGGCTCGTTCAGAAGTTCACGCGTCATCTCGGCGTCGTCGGCATCGACAACCAGACCCGCGTCTGCCACTCCTCCACGGTGGCCGGCCTCGCGCCCAGCTTCGGCCGCGGCTCCATGACGAGCCACTGGTGCGACTTCGCCAACAGCGACGTCATCATGTCGATCGGCTCGAACAACGTCGAAAACCATCCGCTCTCCTCCCGCTGGGTGGAACGCGCCCAGGACAAGGGCGCCACGTGGATCGTGGTCGACCCGCGCTATTCCCGCACGGCCGCCCGCGCCGACATCTATGCGCGCATCCGTCCGGGTTCCGACATCGCCTTCTACGGCGGTCTCATCAACTACATCCTGCAGAACGAGCTCTATCAGAAGGAATACATCCTTCACTACACGAACGCCGCCTGCATCCTCCGTCCCGACTACAAGTTCGATCCGGCGACCGGTCTCTTCTCCGGCTGGAATCCCGAAACGAAGCGCTACGACAATGAAACGTGGGGCTACGACGTCGAACGCAAGGCCGTCTGGAATACGTCCGAAGGCTCCGGTTTCGCCTGGGTCAACAAGCCCGGCACGCCGAAGTTCAAGACGCCCGACCTCAAGATTCTGAAGCGCGATATGACGCTCAAGGATCCGAACTGCGTCATCAACGTCATGAAGCGCCACTATGCGCGCTACACGCCTGAAATGGTGACCCGCGTCACCGGCATGGATCCCGACGTCATGAAGAAGGTTTGGGAAGTCTATGCCTCGACCGGCAAGCCCAACAAGGCGGGTTCGATCCTCTACGCTCTCGGTCAGACGCAGCACACCTACGGCTCGCAGAACTGCCGCGCCATGTGCGTGATCCAGCTTCTGCTCGGCAACGTCGGCATCGCCGGCGGCGGCATCAACGCGCTTCGCGGCGAACCGAACGTTCAGGGCTCGACCGACGTCGGCGCGAGCTCGCACCAGGCCCCGGGCTACCTCAGCTGGCCGACCGGCAAGAAGCACCCGACGCTCGCCAAGTACCTCAGCACCGAAACCTATGCGGCCGGCTACTACGCCAACAAGCCGAAGTTCTGGGTTTCCGCGCTTCGCGAATGGTTCGGCAAGAACGCCACGGTCGACAACGACTACTGCTACGACCTGCTGCCGAAGATCAGCCCGAAGCTCGACTACGGCGACTATTCGACGATCATGTCGTTCAACGACATGCGCGACAACAAGATCAAGGGCTACTTCTGCTGGGGCATGAACCCGGCTCATTCGACGCCGAACGCCAAGCACGCCCGCAACGCCATGGCCAAGCTCGACTGGCTCGTCGTCGCCGACTGGTTCCAGACCGAAACGTCGCTCTTCTGGGAAGCGCCCGACATGAAGCCCGAGGACATCAAGACCGAGGTCTACTTCCTGCCTGCCGCGCTCATCTATGAAAAGACGGGCTCGATCAACAACTCCGGCCGCTGGATCCAGTGGCGCGAAAAGGCCATCGAACCGCCGGGAGAATGCAAGTCCGACTTCGAAATCCTGATGCTCCTTCAGAAGCGCATCGCCGATCTGTACCGCAAGGAAGGCGGCGCCTGCCCGGACCAGATT
>JAXEEN010000139.1:0-5349 GCA_034104065.1 Sutterella sp. | reverse complement strand
TGGACGTGCGCATGCCGGGCCTCACCGGCATTGAAGCGCAGGCCGCCATGAACGAGCGCGGACTGACGCTTCCCGTCATCTTCCTCACCGGACACGGCGACATCGACATGGCCGTGATGGCGCTTCATGAGGGCGCGGCGGACTTCATTCAGAAGCCGATCGACAACGAGCGCCTTCTCGCCGTCATCGCCTCCACGGCCTTCGAGAGCGTCGCGGCCGCCTCCGGTATTCCCGATGCGGCTGAGGCAAAGCGCAGGGTGGACTCCCTGACGTCACGGGAACGGGACATCGCCCGGCTGCTCGCGCAGGGCCTCATCAACCGGGAGGTGTCCGAGCGGCTCAGCATCGCCGTCCGAACGGTTGAGGTGCACCGCGCCTCGGTGCTCCGCAAGCTCGGCGTGAAGTCGGCCGAGGACGTGCGCGCCGTGTTCGAGGCAGCCGAGTAGGGCGGGGCCGGGTGAGAAAAAGGCTGTCGTGCGGGAAGCGCGCATCGGAAATGCCCCTGCGGACCGTGCCGCACGACCATCAGCCGCGACTGCGCATCTTTTGCCAAAAAACAAAGTCTCCCGCCGCCGATTCAAAACGCTCGCAACCGACGCAGACGGAAGGCGGCGAATTAACGCCCCCGCAGGAGACTGTTGTGGTCTTAGCAGGTGCAAGGAACGGATCGGTTCGCGACCGGCAGAAGGCGAAACCTGCCCCTGACGCCTGTACGGACTCGCTCCGACCCGAACTGTCAACGCTCGGGAGACCGATCCGCTCCCGGTCATAAAGTACCTCAGTTTCCGTCTCAGTTCCATGTGTTTCGGTTCTTCGGGATGAACCTGCCGCGATTGGGTATAGTATGGAGACGCCTCGGCCGGAGGCGGAAAAGACTTTCTGCCGGCAGAATACCAAAGGTTTGTCAGCTATGCGCATTACCATCATCGGACTCGGTCTCATCGGCGGTTCGGCGGCGCTTGCCTGGAAGGCGGCGTTTCGCGAAGGCCGTTTTCCAGCGCCGTCGTTGGAGATTACGGCGGTGGATACCCGCCGCGAGACGCTCGACTATGCGCTTCACAACGGCATCGCCGACAAGGTCTCGCTCGACATCGCCGAAGGCGTGAAGGACGCCGATCTGGTGCTCGCCGCCGTGCCCGTGCTGGCCATGGGCGCCGTCATGCGGGCCGCGGATTCGGCGGCGCCCGAGAGGGCGGTCTTCACCGACGCGGGCAGCGTGCGCATGAGCGTGATCACGCAGGTGCGTCTGGCGGTGAGGTCTGAGCGTCTGCGGCGCTACGTGCCGCTTCATCCGATCGCCGGCGCGGAAAAGGCCGGGGTGGAAAACGCCTCGGCCGCGCTCTACGCCAAGGCGACCGGCGTCGTGACGCCGCTTCCCGAATCCGATCCGGACGCGGCGAAGCTGGTGGCCGACGTCTGGCGCACGGCCGGCCTGCACGTCGTCGAGATGACGCCCGAGGAGCATGACCGCGTATATGCCGAAGTCTCCCACGTTCCCCATATGGTGGCCTTCGCTCTGATGGCGATGGCGGCCGCGTCGCCCGACAGCAGCACGGCCCTCAAGGCGGCGGGCGGCGGTTTTCGCGACACGACCCGCGTCGCGGCGGCCGACGCCCGGATGTGGGCGGACATCACCCGCGGCAACCGCCAGGCCATTCTCGACGGCATCAGCCGTTTCGAGGCGGCGATGACGCAGCTGAAGGGCCTCATTCTGGCCGACGACTACGCCGGCTATTTCCGTTATTTTGAAAAGGCCGCCGAGGCGCGCCGCGCCATGGCGGCGAATCTGCCGCCGGTCCGCAAGCCCTGAACCCGACCGGTGCGTCTTTTTCTCTGAAGGACTGTAATTGTGAGCAATCGACTTCCCCGCGCGCTTCTCGCCGATATCGCCGCCACGCTGGCTGCGGGCGACCATGCCGCCGCACTGATGATGCTCGGCGACGAATCGGGTCCCGAAGCCTCCGCCGCCGTTTCTTCCTACCGGGCGCTCTGCGCTTCGGCGCTCGGCGATGCGCAGAGCGCGGAACGCCATCTGCGCGTGGCCCTTGATCTGGTGGAACGCCGTCAGGCGGGCGCCGAGGAGGATGAGGCGCGTCTCGCCGAGGCGCTTCGCATTCTTCCGCCGCCGATGACGCCCGTAACGCCGACCCTCGAGGTGATTTCTCCGAGACTCACCGCCGTCCGGCTTCGCCGCATGCTCGCCGCCGTCTTCATGAAGGCCGGCATGACGCTCGAAGCCCAGATGGAGCTTGCTCTGCTCCCCGAAGCCGCCCGCACGCTCTGAGCGTCCGTTTTCGGTATCTGCATAAACCCGCATGGTCGTTTCGGCTGTGCGGGTTTGTCGTTACGGAAAGTGATGTTCGGAAGCCGTTCGGTGCTTTAAAATACGCCAAACTACTTATGATATATATCTAAATAGGTAGAAACGAGACTTTGCAATTCTAAGGGGTTTCCACTAGAATCAGCGTTAATAAGTATAAATACGTGCTCTCGCTCCCGCGAAGTATCCTGATGACGGTCGAAACCATGATTCCAGAACAAGACAAGCCGATTTCTCCTGCCAGCATGCTTCCCAATTGGGTGGATCCTGTCACGGAAGAGGATCTCATCGAGCGGCGCCGCGAAATCCACCGCATTCCCGAAACTGGCTGGACGGAATTCATTGCCACGGCCAGAGCCGCCGAGGCGCTCTCGGCGATGGGCTTCAAGGTTACGGTCGGCCGCGAATTCATTGATCCCGCCTACGTGCGGGGCCGCAATGAGGAAGAGGTGGCGGCGTCCGAAAAGCTCGCCGTGGCGGCGGGCGTCTCGCCGCTCCTTCTCAAGCGCATGGGGGGACTCACGGGCTGCGTCGCCGTGTTCGATACGGGCCGCAAGGGCAAAACCATCGGTTTTCGTGCCGAGCTTGATGCGCTCAAGATGAATGAACCGGAGGATCCCTGTCACATTCCCTTCAAGGAGGGCTTCGCCTCCGAGCGTCCCGGTGCGATGCATGCCTGCGGCCACGACGGCCATCAGGCGGTGGCGCTCGAGTTGGCGCGCTTCATCGTGGCGAACCGAGACCGTCTGAGCGGACGCTTCAAGATCATCTTCCAGCCGGGCGAGGAGGGCTCCCGCGGCGCGTATCCGATCGTGCAGTCCGGTCAGCTCGACGACGTCGATCTGCTTTTGTGCGCGCACATCGCCACCGATCTGACGGCGGGCGCGGTGGTCGCCGCGCCTGAAAAGTTCCTCTGCACGACGAAGATCGATTTTTCCTTCGACGGCCTGCAGTCGCATGCCGGCATGCAGCCGCAGATCGGCCGCAACGCGCTCCTTGCCGCGGCCGACGCGGCGCTGATTCTGATGGCGCTGCCGCGCCACTCCGAAGGCATGACCCGCGTCAACGTCGGCACGCTTCATGCGGGCGAAGGCCGCAACATCGTGGCGTCGCACGCCGAGATGGCGGTCGAGGTCCGCGGTGAAAACGAGGCCATCAATCGCGAGCTCGCCCGCGAGGCCATTCAGCGCGCCCAGGGCTGCGCGATGGCCTTCGGCGTCAAGTGCCGCCACAACATCATGGGCGAAGCCGTCGACTTCGTGCCCGACGACGGCATCGTGCAGATGATCACGGTCTGCGCCCGCCGCGCGCGCTACATCAAGGCCGTCATCCCGACGGTGCCGCTCAACGGTTCCGACGACGCCACGCTCATGATCCGCCGCGTTCAGAGTCAGGGCGGCCGCGCCGGCTATTTCCTGGTCGGAGCCGGCCTCGATGCGTCCCACGAACACGCTGCCGTCGACTTCGACGAACGCTATCTGGTGACGCTCTACGACACGTTCACGAATCTGGTCATCGGGCTCTCCGGCAACTGGTAGTGCCGCCGCCCGACGGGCGCCGATGAAGGGGACGCGGTCGTTGCCGGCCGGCGTCCCGTTTCTTTTCGTGCCGCTTTGCCTAGCCGTAAGCTTGGCTAAATGCGGCTCTGATAGATTCCGTCAAAACGCTGAAGGAGCGCGCGGTTCGGCGCGTTCCCAGCCCGACCAGATCCAGTGAGGAGTTTATTTCGATGATGATCAGATCCGCTCTCGCCGCCGCGCTTGCTCTCGCCCTTTCCTGCGGCTCCGCCATGGCCGAGTTCAAGGACTTTACGGTGAACGGCGAACTCGTGACGAAGGCCGCTCAGGAAGCCTTTGCCGCCGAAACGCTGGGCGGCGCCCGCAATCCCCACGGCATGCCCGCCGAGGAAATCGAAGCCCGCGTGAAGACCATGATGATCGAAATGAAGGTCACGGCGGCTGCGGCCCGCGCCCAGGGGCTTGACAAGGATCCGGCCGTGGCGAACGAAATTGCCTCCGCCGTCGACGTCATTCTCATGAACCATGCGATCGGCGCCTATCTCAAGGCCAACCCGGTGACGGATGCCGAGATTCAGAAGGCCTACGACGCCGAAAAGACCCGCTGGGGCACGACCGAAGTGCGCCTGCGCCACATCCTCGTGAAGACGGAGGAGGAAGCCAGGAACCTGATCGCCGAAGTGAAGAAGGGCGGCAATCTGGCCAAGCTCGCGTCTGAAAAGACCCTCGACGAACAGTCGAAGGACGTCGGCGGCATTCTCGACTGGCAGTCGCCGGCCGCCTACAACAAGGCGATCGCCGCTGCCGTCGCCGGTCTGAAGAAGGGCGAACTTGCCGCCGAACCGGTGAAGACCCCGGCCGGCTACCACGTGATCAAGCTCGAAGACACGCGTCCGGCGCAGCTTTTCCCGAAGCTTGAGGAGCGCAAGGACGACATTCGTCATGCTCTGATGGAACAGAAGGTGGGCGAATACGTGACGGGTCTCGTGAAGAAGGCCGACGTCAAGTAAGCGCACGGGTCCGGCAGACGGGCTGACGAATACAGAAAAGCGCCGGCGGGCAGATGCCTCCGGCGCTTTCTGCATTTTGTTCGGCGTTGCGTCAGGCGGCCATGCGCAGGACGGACAGCCGCGAGAGCAGCGCCGGGATCGAGCTGAAGCGGGAAATCAGACTCGAGGCGCCGGCCTTCAGCAGCGTTTCCTCCCAGGCGGGACCCTGACGGTTCGATCCAGTGAAGCCGACCGCCGGCATGCCGGCGCGGCAGGCCGCCTCGATGCCGCTCGGACTGTCGTCGATGACGAGACAATCTTCCGGATAGAAGCCCATCATGTCGGCGGCATGAAGAAGTAGCGCCGGATCCGGTTTGCCCGCCCGGACTTCCTCGGCGCTGAAGACGCGGCCGCCCGCCAGTCTTCGAATGCCGGCGGCGCCGCGCGTCAGCGCCAGCCGGCGGTGCGGGCTGTTGGTTCTGAGAATGCGGTGGTTTTCAATCATGTTCGACTGCCGAGCGTA
>JAXEEN010000138.1:0-7472 GCA_034104065.1 Sutterella sp. | reverse complement strand
ATGCAGACGGCGCAGTCGATGCATTCATCGGGGTCGATCACGAGAAAATTCGGCCCTTCGCGGAAGCAGTCCACCGGGCAGACGTCGACACAGTCCGTACGCTTGCAGCCAATGCAGGCTTCACATACAACGTGGGGCATTAGAAGAGACTCCTGTCTAAGTTGGGTGACCCGAATCGGGTGAAACTTAAATTGTAGTCCTTTTCAGCCGTCTTCAGCGGCGCTTAGGCCGTCTGATTGAGACGGCGTGCCCGACATGCGGTGCGCATCCGCCCAGTAAAATGCCTGCATGACCGAAAAGAATCCCAGCGCCGGCAATGCGGCGTCCGCATCGGAGGGCGACCTTTCGAACGGGGACGGCGAACTGATGCTTGTTCGCGACGTCTCGAGAAAGGTGGTCCATATCGACATGGACGCCTTCTACGCGTCCGTCGAGCAGCGCGACCGTCCCGAGCTGCGAGGCAGACCGATCGCCGTCGGCCATGCCGAGGGCCGCGGCGTCGTGGCCACCGCCAGCTACGAGGCGAGACGATTCGGCGTGAAAAGCGCCATGCCGAGCGCCCGCGCGAAGGAGCTCTGTCCCGGGCTCATCTTCGTCGAAGGCCGCATGAGTCACTACAAAGCGGTTTCCAAAAGCATCCACGAGATCTTCCGACGCTATACCGACATCATCGAGCCCATCAGTCTCGACGAAGCGTTTCTCGACGTCACCGTCAACAAGGCGGGGCTGACGTTCGGGGTCGACGTCGCCCGCGCCGTCAAGCGCGACATCCGCATGGAGCTCGGTCTCGTGGCGAGCGCCGGCGTGTCCTACAACAAGTTTTTGGCCAAGATCGCATCCGACTGGCGCAAGCCCGACGGCCTCTGCACGATCCATCCGGACCGGGCGCTGGAATTCATCGACCGGCTCCCCGTCGAACTCTTCTGGGGCGTCGGACCGGCGACCGCCGCCAGGCTCCACGAACTCGGGATCTACCGCGCGCCCGAACTCCGGGCGATGCCGCTCTCCGAACTTCGGCGGCATTTCGGCACCTTCGGCTGGACGCTCTATCAGTTCGTCCGAGGAATCGACCTCCGTCCGGTCAGGGCCGTGCGCGAGCGCAAGAGCGTCGGCTGCGAGGAGACCTTCAGCCGCGATCTGCGCGGCTCGGGCGAAATCGCCGCCGTGCTCCGGAGCATTGCCGCCGAACTGTTGGTGCGTCTTGAGAAGGCGGACTTTTCCGGCTGCACCCTGACGCTCAAGGTGCGCAGCTTCGACTTCACGACCCGCACGCGGAGCATGACTTCGGAGGTGCCGTACCGCGATGCCGGCCAAATTCTGAGCGATGCGGAAAAGCTCCTCGCCGGAACCGTCATTCCGGCGCGCGGCATCCGTCTGCTCGGCCTCACGGTGAGTTCGCCCGCCGAGTCTCTGAGGCACGCCGCGGAGCCATCGCTTTTCGGGGATTAGCGGGATAAAGAAAGGGCGGCCGACGGGCCGCCCTCCGAAGCTGCCGGCTTTTCTCAGCCGAGCGTGTCAAAGCGATTCTTCACGCCGAAGAGATCCCTGTACATCGGCCAGACCATCGCCTGAGAAATCGTCGAGAGCACGATCACGAAGAGCGGGGCCGCATACGCGAACGCGCTGCCGATCCCGAGCGAGAAGAAGAGCGCGTTGACCGCAAAGCCCGAGAGCGCCGTGATGCCCATGATGAGCGCGCCCGCCGTGAAGCAGGCGGCGAAGTTCCGGAGAATGCCGAAGAAGGAATAAAAGAAGCTCTTGCCGATGCCCTGGCCGGCGTCCGCGATGAGGAGCGGCGCAAAAAGCGTGGCCATCAGCAGCGGCACGTACAGCGCGACCGACACGACGAGGCCCGTCACCGGCAGATTGTCGGCGACCGAACTGAGGCTGATCCCCTTCTCGCTGATGTCCCACTGGGCGATCGACGCCTTCGAGAGCAGCTGGAAGATGAGCATGATCACTTCCATGCAGGCCGCGCTGATGAGGCCGACGCCGATGAGGCGAAGACGCATGCCGGGCTTGCGGAAGGCGGCGACGAAGGTGCCGTAGACCGGCGTGCGGCCCGCAAGCGTGTCCCTCGCGGCGAAGCCGACGAGGACGGCGCCGAAGGGCATCCAGACGGCCGCGGCCATCGTGCCGATGAAGGGCATGCTTGAGAGCAGGCCGCTGATCAGAATGTAAAAAACAACAATGCCGGTGAGCGCCAGGGGCTGCATTCTGAGGGCGCGCACGCCTTCAAGGAACCAGCGCCAGCCGCTCGCGGCCGTAACGGGCTGAGCCATATCGGAAGCAGATCTACGAAAGGGAAAGGACCGCTATCTTACCATCCGATCTCGATGAATTTGGTGGTTCCGAGCGTGCTCTTCGAATTGCCGCCCGGCGTCGAGTCGATCGGACGGTCCGCCTGGTTTTCAATGCGGTACGGAATCTGCGTGCTGCCCGGCGTCACCACGTACTCGGTGACGTGGTTGTTCTGGTCGCGCACGGCCTCGATCTTGGTCTGCTTGTCGAATTTCGGCGGAATCTTGCCGTGTTCGCGGTCCTCCCGGGCCTTCTTCATGTCCTGTTCGCTCGGCAGAAGCGGATTGCCTTCGCGCGGACGCGGGGCCTGTGCTCTCGGCGCAGGTTCGGCTGCCGCGGGAGCAGGCTTGACGTCGCCGGCATAGGGCGGCGGCGCTTCAAGCGGCGAAGCGATTGCGGCGGCGGCAAAAGCCGTCAGACAGACGGCGGTCAGAACGTTCTGTTTCATGAATCACTCCTTCGTCCGCAGGCGTTTGAGGGGGACCTGGCGGGCGGTTCTCTCTGAGTTTATTGTGCCACGCCGAACCGTCGGCGAGGCGGGAAAAAATGAGCGGAACCGTCGGATCGGCGCACTTTCCGACAATGCTGCCGACGGACGGCCGGGCCGGTGGGGAGACGCCGCGCCGCGCGTTTCGCACCGGCCGGGGACGGCGCCGGAGGGCGTTTGAGACGCCGGTTTTGGGCTATGCTTAGGGCACTCTGATTTTTGTGTTCGAACGGTTCATTCCATGTCCAAGCTTCTTCTCATCGACGGCTCCAACTATCTCTTTCGCGCCTTTCACGGGCTCCCTGATCTGCGCACGAGCGGCGGAGAGCCGACGGGAGCCATGAGAGGCTTCTTCGGCATGCTCGGCAAGGTCTGGAATCTCGCCCGGCCCGATCTGGCGGCCATCATCTTCGACGCGCCGGGAAAGACCTTCCGCCACGAGATGTTTCCGGCCTACAAGACCAACCGTCCGCCGATGCCCGACGATCTGCGAGTGCAGATCGAGCCGCTGCAGAACGCACTCCGCGACCTCGGCTGGCCGCTGATTTCCGTCTCCGGCGTCGAAGCTGACGACGTGATCGCAACGATTGCCGAAAAGGCCCGCACGGCCGGCATGAAGATCATCATCGCGACGGGCGACAAGGACATGGCGCAGCTCGTCGACGACGACATCGTGCTTCTCAATACGATGAACACCAAGTTCTACGACCGCGAGGGCGTGATTGAAAAGTACGGCGTGCCGCCCGAACGCATGATCGACTTCCTTTCGCTGATGGGCGACAAGGTGGACAACGTGCCCGGCATTGAAAAATGCGGGCCGAAGACGGCGGCGAAGTGGATCGCCGAATACGGTTCGCTCGACGGCGTGCGCGAGCATGCCGCAGAGGTCGGCGGCAAGATCGGCGAGAATCTGCGCGCCGGCCTGGCCTTCCTCGACGACGCCCGCCGCCTGGTGACGATCCGCCGCACGTGCGATCTGCCCGAGGGTGCCGAACCGGAAAAACTCGTCGTCGCTCCAGCGTCGATGCGCGCCATGTCCGAATTCTGCCGCCGCTGGGAAATGTCGCCGGCGACGCTCAAGCGCGCCGCGCCGGGCGGTCTGACGCCCGACGTTCAGACCGAGACCGCCCGTTCGGACGGTCCTCAGGCGAGTCTTTTCGGAGAACCCGTCGGCGGCCGGCCGACCGTGCCCGAAAAGAGCGCCGAAGGGAAGGAGCCGCCGGCGCCCAACGTCGTGAAGCCGACGGTGTCGGTGCTCACGCCGCCCGACGATCTTCCTTTTGCGGAAATCACTTCCGAGGCTGACCTGAAGGCGCTGGCCGACCGGCTGCTTGCCGAAGAGCGCGCGCTGCCCGTCGGTCTTGCCGCCGTGTGGGACGGCGATCCGCGTCACGCGTCGCTCGCCGCGCTCGGCATTGCGCTCACGCCCAAGGACGTGTTCGCCGTCCACTGCTCGGGAGACATGACGGCCGAGCGCGTGATCGCGGCCCTGAAGCCCTGGCTCGAGAGCGACGCCGGCAAGGTCGCACACGATGCCAAGACGCTCTGGCACGTTTTCCGCGCTCAGGGCGTGACGATGCGGGGCCGGCTCGACGACACCATGCTGATGAGCTACGTGCTCGAAGCGCATCTGAAGCACGATCTGAAGCCGCTCGTCATGCGCAATCTCTCCCGTCCGATTCCGACCCGGGAGGACGTCTTCGGGCGCGGCGCCAAGGCGGTGCCCGCTTCGGAAGGGGATCCCGCCGCGGTGCTCAAGCTGATGGCCGAGGAGGCGGCGTCCGTTCGGGCGCTCGCGTCCGTGCTGCTCTCCCGGCTTGAGGACGATCCTGCGCTCTCGTCGGTCTACGGCGAACTCGAGCAGCCGCTTCTCGGCGTGTTGGCCCGGATGGAGGACGCCGGGGTGGCGATCGACAGCTTCCGTCTGGCCCAGCAGGGCGAAGCCCTCGGCGTGCGCGTCGACGAGCTCGGCCGCGAAGCCGTCCGGCTTGCCGGCCACGACTTCAATCTCTCGAGCCCGAAGCAGCTCGCCCAGGTGCTCTTTACGGAGCTCGGCATTCCGGTGGTCAAGAAGACCAGCTCCGGCACGCCTTCGACAGACGAAGAAGTGCTGAGCGAACTCGCGCTCGATTATCCGCTTCCGAAGGTGATTCTCGAACACCGCCGTCTGTCGAAGCTGAAGGGCACCTATCTCGACAAGCTGCCTCGCATGGCGGATCCGAAGGACGGCCGCGTGCACACGACCTTCGGTCAGGCGATCGCCGTTACCGGACGCCTCGCCAGCTCGGATCCCAACCTTCAGAACATTCCGGTGCGCACGGCCGAAGGCCGTCAGATCCGCGAGTCCTTCGTGGCCGAGTCGGGTTCCGTCATCGTGTCCGCCGACTATTCACAGATCGAACTGCGCATCATGGCGCATCTCTCGAAGGATCCCGGCCTTCTCAACGCCTTTGCCCGCGGCGAGGACATTCACCGCGCGACGGCCGCCGAAGTGTTCGGACGTGCGCCCGAAGACGTGACGCCCGACGAACGCCGCATGGCCAAGGTCATCAACTTCGGTCTGATCTACGGCATGAGCGCATTCGGTCTTGCGCAGAATCTCGGCATCGATCGCCGCGTGGCCGCCCGGTACATCGATGCGTACTTCACCCGCTATCCCGGCGTGCGGCGCTACATGGAGGAAAAGCGCGCCGAGGCGCACGAGCGCGGCTACGTGGAGACGGTGTTCGGACGCCGGCTCTGGATTCCGGAAATCGCGAGTTCCAAGAAGCCCGCCCAGGCCGCGGCCGAACGCGCGGCCATCAATGCGCCGATGCAGGGAACGGCGGCCGACCTCATCAAGAAGGCGATGATCGGCGTCGACCGCTGGCTGAACGAAAAGGGCCTGCGCACCAAGCTCATTCTTCAGGTTCACGACGAACTGATTCTTGAAGCGCCGGCCGACGAGGCGGAACTGGTGAAGGCCGAGGTGCCCCGTCTGATGGCGGCCGTAGCGGACCTGGCGGTGCCGCTGCTCGCGGAAGTCGGCGTCGGCGCCAGCTGGGAGGAGGCGCACTGAGAGACTCGTCCGAGGTGCCCTGAACACAAGAAAGCCTCCGCGGCCGTCGGAGGCTTTTTTCAAAGACAGGGCGTCGGCTTACTGGCAGGTGCCGGCGGCTTCGGGAACGAGCGTCATGACGAGCTTTCCTTCGGCATCCCAGCAGAGGACCTTGTCGCCGTCGGCCGTCATGTAGACGGTGCGGCCGAGACGCTGGAAGAAGGCGTCTTCGACGGCCATGATCTTCGGACCGCACATGCGGCGCGTGGCGCCGAGCTTCGAGAGGTCGATCTTCTTGCCGTCGATCGCCCAGGTGCCCAGCATGCGGTTGCAGCCTGCCATCCCGGAAATTCGGCCGTCGGCGCCGAATTCGATGTTGGGCGGCACTTCGCAGTCTTCATTGGCGCCTTCGGCCCACATCAGGGAGCGGCCCGCAAGATCGGGCGCCTTGCCGGCGGGCGCGCCGTCGGAGACGGCGCAGGCGGCGAGAAGGGCGGCGCAGGGTAGCGCCGCAAGCAGCTTTTTCGACATGAGTTCTCCGTATTTGATGTCAGCCGCAGCGAGGCGTGCGGCGGAATGTCTGCAATGCACAGAACGATAGCACAGCAGGCGCCGGCCGAAGCGAATTGCCGTTGTTCTTAACCTGAGGCATCGGGCGGACGGAAAATCTGCGGCCTTTTTGCGCCAGGGCAAAGGATTTTTCACGCCGTTACATTTGTTTGGGCTCAAAATCCCGGCTTCCGGAAAAAAGACGTTCACCTGAAGAACGCTTGTCCGGTAGGTCACAACAACGGAAGAATCAAAATGTTCGGAAAATTCATTCTCGGCGCAGCCCTCACCGCCGTGATGGCGGCGGCACAGGCGGAGGTCACGGTCAACCACGCCTTCATCTCCTTTGAAACCGTCGCCGCAGCGCAGAAAAACGTCAAGGCGGACGAATTCGTTCTGCTGACGGGCCATCTCGTCAAGACGACCGATGCGGACATCTATGTCCTGAAGGATGCCACCGGCTCGATCCAGGTGACGCTTCCCCGCGAACTTCATGCCCGCATGACGATCACGAAGGAAGACACCTACGAAGTGCTCGGCCGCGCGTACTTCGTGCCCTTCGAAGAGCTCCGAATCGATGCGGAAAAGATCCGCCGCGTGAAGTAAGGTCCGCCGGCCGGCTTTGTGCGCACGGCCCTCGGCGCTGACGAAAACGACAAGAAAGCCCCCGAAGCCGATCGGCTTCGGGGGCTTTGCTCTGTGAGTCAGTCAGCGGACTGAATTAATCCTGACCTTCGACGAAGGGTTCGGAATTCAGGTCGCCTTCGAGCTTCGTGACGGTGATGGCGGAGGCCACGTCGCCGACCACGTTGACCGACGTACGGATCATGTCGAGAATACGGTCGACGCCGGCGATGAGCGCAACGGCTTCGAGCGGAATGCCGACCTGCGTGAAGATGATCGTCGTCATGATCAGACCTGCGCCCGGAACGCCGGCGGTGCCGACGGCGGCGAGAACGCCCATCAGAACGATGGTGAGCTGGTCGGCCATCGAGAGCGGCAGACCGTAGACTTCAGCAGCGAAGATCGCGCACACGCCCATGTAGATGGCGGTGCCGTTCATGTTGATCGTGTTGCCGAGAGGGATCGAGAACGAGG
>JAXEEN010000137.1:0-2517 GCA_034104065.1 Sutterella sp. | reverse complement strand
TAGAATGGTGTGCACCAAAAGAGGGATCATTCATGACCAAGACATTCTGGCGCGAGTATCGGCGCGGTGCGGCGGCCGCCGTTCCCATGATGCTCGGCTTTATTCCGATATCGCTGATTCTCGGAGCCACGGGCTCGCAGGCGGGGGTTTCCCCGCTAACCATGAGTCTCATGACGGGAATCAATTTTGCGGGCGGCTCCGAATTCGCCGCCGTCGCGCTTTGGTCGGCCGTGCCGCCCTTTTTCGTCGTGATGCTGACGACGTGGCTCATCAACAGCCGGCACATCATGCTTTCGGCCGCCCTGACGCCCTACGTCACCGAACTTCCGCTGCGCCGCGCCCTTCTCGTCTTCTTCATCATGTGCGACGAAACCTGGGCGCTCGCCATGCAGGACATCAGCCGCAGGAAGGCGGGCGGCGCGACCGACGCCGAGGCCTTTTCCTATCCGTTTTATCTCGGCGTGGGACTCTCCCTCTGGATGACCTGGGTCGCCTCCGCCTTCACGGGCGCCGCGCTCGGCACGGGATTGGGCGACCTTTCAGGCTGGGGGATGGCCATGGCCTTCCCGGCGATCTTCATCGCCATTCTGACCTCGATGTGGCCCGGGCTTCGCAAATGCATGCCCTGGATCGTCAGTGCGGCCGCGGCGGGGATCTCGAGCCTCTGGCTCAGTTCCGCCTGGAGCGTTCTGATCGGCTCCCTCGCCGGCCTCATCTTTACATGGTTCACCGTCTCGGAGGACAGCCGTGTTTGAGACCAGTCTTCCGGAATTCATCACCATTCTCGGCATGTGCGCGGCGACCTATTCGTCGCGTCTGCTCGGCTACCTCTTTCTGAGAAAGCGCGAGATTTCGCCGCGCTTCAGAACGGTGCTCGATGCGGCGCCGGGCTGCGTCATGGTCTCCGTCGTGGCGCCCGCCTTCATGACGACCGATCCCGCCGACCTGATTTCGCTTGCCGCCGCCGTGCTGGTGGCTTCCCGGGCGAACCTGGCCGTGACGGTCGTCGCAGCCGTGGCGCTCAACGCCCTGCTTCACCATATTGTCTTCTGAGAACGGCTGTTGAAATGAAGAAAGGCCGCCCGGCATTGCCGGACGGCCTTTCTGTTCCTGATCGGGAAGTTATGATTCCGGCGTGCCCCGGGATTTGGCGCTGACGTGCTCGATGTCTATGCGCCAGACGTCTGCGGCGGCGCCGAAGGTCTTCATGTAGTCGGCCCGCACGGCGGGTCCCTGGGAGGGACACCAGCGCGAAGCGATGAGCCAGAAGCCGTGCATGCGTTCCGTTTCATCAGTGAGCCGGACGGCCCGGCCCTCAAAGACCGCCGAAGCGTAGTTGACCGAGAATTCCGGCTCGACCACCTCCGACGGACCGACGAAGACCATCGACACCCTGGGATTGGCGTCGATGTTGCGGAGTTTTCTGCCCGTGTCCTTCGCACCGTGGAAGTAGATGGCGTTCCCTTCGATCACGGGGGATACCGGCACGGCGTAAGGCGTGCCGTCGGGGGACGCGGTAACGAGCAGGCCCCAGGGGGCTTCGGCGGCCAGGCGTCTGGCAAATGCTTCGGAGCGGGCCCGGTCGGATCTCCGCATGTCTCGGTTGGTCATGATGACGTCTCCTTTGTCAGAGAACAGCGATCAGCCGCTCGACGTTTTCAGGCGTCGTCGCCCACCCCGTCACGAGGCGCACGACCACTTCGTCGTCGGAGAGCCGGTCGATGAGCGAGAAGACGACGGATGCCTTGAAGCGGCGGAACTGGTCGTTGGTGAGTTTCAGGAAAAGCTGGTTGCTTTCGGGCGGCATGTAGAATTCGTAGCCCTTTTCAGCGAGCGCGTCCCTGAGTCGGGAAGCCAGGCGGATGGCGTGGCGTCCGGCTTCCATGTACCGGTCGTTTTCAAAGAGCACGGCGAACTGAATGCCGAGAAGGCGGCCCTTGGCGAGAACGGCCCCCGACTGCTTCATCGTCGTGAAGAAGTTCTTCATGATGCCGGGATTCGTAATCACGACGGCTTCGCCGAAAAGCGCGCCCACCTTGGTGCCGCCGATGTAGAAGACGTCGGCGTTGTCGGCGATGTCCTTCATCGTCACGTCGGTGCCCTCGGCGGCAAGCCCGTAGCCGAGACGGGCGCCGTCGATGAAAAGCGGAATGCCGAAGGAGCGGCAGACGGCGTGAATGGCCTGCAGTTCGCTGAGGGTGTAGAGCGTGCCCCACTCCGTCGGATGCGAGATGTAGACCATGCCGGGCTGGACGGCGAAGTCCGCCGCATCGTCCGAACGGTATTTTTCAACCAGCGCGGCGATCTGCTCGGCGCTGATCTTGCCGCACTCGGCCGGCAGCGTCAGCACCTTGTGGCCGCACGCTTCGACGGCGCCGGCTTCATGGTCGACGATGTGTCCGCTCTGTGCGGCGATGACGGCCTCGCAGCTGCGCAGCACGCTGCGGATGACGGCGAAGTTGGCCTGGGTGCCGCCCGTGAGGAAATGGACGGCCGCGTCGGGTTTGCCGACCGCTT
>JAXEEN010000136.1:0-7064 GCA_034104065.1 Sutterella sp. | reverse complement strand
TGTCGAACACCACGGTGTCCACTTCGGCAAGCGCCTCGAGATAGCGGCCGCCCTTCACCTCGACGCCCCTCGCCGTGTCTTCCTTCATCGAGGCGAGAATCGCCGGGGCGTCGCCAGACGCGGTGCGCAGCTGTAGTCGACCAGCAGCACCGACGCGGTTCGCGTCAGATCCCGCGTGAAGAGCCAGACCAGGGCGGCGAGCGCGAAATTGAACGGCACGACCGCATCCGCGAAGCGGAGCGCCCGGCTCTCGATGCCGGCCTTCACCTGTTCGCTGTCTTCGACGAACTTGATGATCTTCGCAAGCCGGGTGCCGTCTCCGACGCCCGTCGGCGAAATGCCGATTTCACCGCTCTCGACCACCGTGCCGGCAAAGACCGAACCGCCGGCGCTGCGGGCGACCGCGAGCGGTTCGCCGGTCATGCTCGCCTGATTGACGGCAGCCTCGCCGTCGGCGACGACGCCGTCGACCGGGATGACGCTGCCGGCGCGAACCACGACGACGTCGTCGCGGGTAACCGTCTCAAGGAACTTCTGACGAAGCCCGTCGGGCGTTCGCACCCAGACGCGGTCGCATTTGACGGAAAGCTGTTCGGCCAGACTCGCCATCGACTTCTTCCTGGCGTACTTTTCCAACATGTCGCCCATGCCGAGAAGCAGCACCAGCAAGCCGGCCGTTCGGAAGTCGCGGCGCAGAATCGACACGATGAGCGCTGCGGCGTCCAGAACGGCAACGTTGAGTCTGCCGTGAAGAAGTCCGGAAATTCCCTCCTTCACGATCGGCACCGCGCCGAGAACGGCATTGGCCGCATTGGCGATGACGGGCAGGAAGGGTCTCCGCACAACGAAGCGGGCGAGAGGACCGAAATCGAGTTCGGCGCGGGTGAGCGCAAAGGGATTGCGCCGAACCGCCAGCTCGCCGCTCGTGCGCTGCTCTTCGGGTTCGCCGTCTCTTCGGACGTCCGAACCCGGAAGTGCGCTGCTGCGGCGGACCGGACCGGCACTGCCGCCCGCCCCGAAGAACGCGGCGATCGGACGGACGATGCCGGTCAGAATCGGCATGTTTTCGGCGCCGGAACGCACGGCGCGGGAAAGTTCCTGCACAAAGCGGCTCTCCCGCATGACCTCGATCGCCTGAGCCGCCTTGCTGGGAACGGCGCTGCGAAGAAGTTCGGCGGGATCCGACGGCCTGCTGCACGGCAGCTTCGCGGGATTCCGTAGCGGCAGCGGCGGCTTCTTCGGCCTTCGCCTTCTTTTCCTGGCTCTTGACCTGCGCTTCGGCCACAGCGTCGGCAATGTCTTCGCGCACGCTTTCAACGGCGCCGAGCGCTTTTTCCTTCAGATCGATTCCCACGGAAAGCAGATCCGTCGCGAGCGGCTTCACGTCAAGCCTGCCGCGCGTCACGGCAACGGCGCCGAGCACAACGCCGCCGAGAAAGAAAAGACCGTATTTCGTCGTTTGATTTGTACTGATTACCCCCGGACACCCCGTTCCCATCCCCTCCCGAAGCCCCGGGGCATGCCGGGTGAAGCATCGGGCGAATACCGCAGGGTTTCTGTCGCTCGTCCGTTTCAGACGGACAAAGAAACTCATAATGAAAATTATTCTCACTCCACACCAGTACAACACCGAATGCCCGTCGATTAAAATTTAACCGAATTATGATGCTCTTTATGGATTTTTTATCAAAGTAAAGGATCAAAGATCATTTCCAGCACTTCACTTTTAGCTCGGATCAGAAAAAGCGTGAATAGTTCGGCAGCGGAATGAAATTCCCGTGATACTGTCCCTCTGACCGGCGGGGCTTCGCGTTTCAGCGCGCCCCCGCCGGCATCTTCATACGCACAGCACCGTCCTTCCGATCATGACGAAATGCATATTTACTCTGGAGGCAGCCCTGCGCGGCCTCATTCCGAGTCCTCTTGAAACCGTGCTGAATCATTTCCGCTCGACGGACAAATCCGCGTTCCCCCAGACGCTGGCGGGGCTGGCCAAAGCCGGCGTTTCCGCGGGTCTGACCGCATCGCTAAAGACGCTGAGCGCCGAAAAGGCGGTACGCGAATGCGTCATGGTCAGCGCGGCCGTGGATGCCGTCTTCCGTGAGGCGGGCGAATCCTATGCCGCCAAGAATCAGGTTGACCGCTATCTGAAGCAATGGCTCGGAGGCGATGCCTCCGTTCGTTCCGCCGTCGCCGAATCGGTCAGGCGCGAATACGGGAATCAGCTTCTCGCACTGCGCCGCCATCGGCCGCTTTCGGGAATGCCGGCGAAGGGACAGGCGGATGTCAGCGCTTGCCGGGCGAGGCCGTCGTTCTGAGCCCCAGCCGCTTCCGGGTGCGGCGCATCAGTTCAGCCGCATAAGCGGCCGCATTGTCATAGGTGATGGCCCGGCCGCCTCCCGCCTCACCACGGGCTTCCAGGCGGGGGATGCTGTTCTCGAAAGTCTGGAAGACCACGGCGGTCACCGCCTGACCGACAGTTTCCACGGAATAGGTCAGCACGAAGGAACAGGCCTGAGGACCGTCTCCGGGTTCAATATGGCGCACTTCGCTTCCCGACCTGCGGATCCCCTCATCGACCGCCTTCACGAGCTGGCTGCTCTTGACGTCGGGATTTCGAAGAACGCAGACCGTCGTGAGATCGACGGGCCGGGTCATGGCGTCGGCCGGAATGGACTCCTGAGGACCGCCGAGACTCTGGCAGCCCGAAAGCAGACATGCGAAGACCGCGACTGCTGCGGGGAGGGTTCGCCTCAAAACGGTGGGAAGGTGAGTCAT
Source organism: Sutterella sp. (assembly GCA_034104065.1). Lineage (GTDB taxonomy): Bacteria > Pseudomonadota > Gammaproteobacteria > Burkholderiales > Burkholderiaceae_F > Sutterella. Next base: position 4,286 of record JAXEEN010000136.1, on the reverse strand, counting down.
GGGAATGTCCGGCTGATGCACAAATCAAGGAATCCCATACTAGCAGAGCGGCTCTGTCCGCGTGTCATACCGAAACGAACGGATACCAAGCCCTGCAGCTCTTCGGCGTCGGACTGAAGCCGTCTTTCGGCGGTCCTTTTCGAAGTTTCATCTGCAGTTTTCGAAAATCCGACCAACTTTTTTTGCCTGAAACACACGCGGAGCGCCCCGAAACGGCTACAATGAATTTCCTGTCGGGCGCATGAAGTCCAAACCCCGCTTGTGCGCTGCGCGGCAGTCCGCCGCCGACTGCTTCCCTCATACAGAAGAAATAGGATTGCACCGTGATTGACCCCGCAAAACACGATAAGCCCCTGATCCGCGTCATCGATGACGATGATGCGATGCGCCACTCCTGGGCTTTTTTGATCGAAGGCGAAGGCTGGGATGTGATGACGTATCCTGACGCCATCACCTACCTTTCCTCCAACGACTTCATCCGCCCGGGTTGCCTGCTCCTCGACGTACGCATGCCGCACATGTCGGGTCTCGAGCTTCAGCTCAAGCTTCGCGAAGTCGGCTGCGACCTTCCTATCATCTTCATTTCCGGCCACGGCGACATCGACATGGCCGTCAATACGCTCAAGGCCGGCGCCGTCGACTTCCTTCAGAAGCCCGTCGACGACCAGCGTCTTCTGCAGGCCATTGAAAACGCCGTTTCGAACAATCTCGCCCAGCGCCGCAACAACGCCGAGGTGGCCGACTTCCGCACCCGCCTCGAACAGCTGACGCAGCGCGAGCGCGAAGTGATCCGCATGGTGGCCCAGGGCTACTCCAATAAGGAGGTCGCCCGCGAATTCGGTATTTCCGAAAAGACGGTCCAGGTTCACCGCGGCTCCGCCTACCGCAAGCTCGACCTGCACAACGCCGCCGAAATCGCCCGCCTGCTTCTTCGTTCCGGCGATCCGCTCTGAGACTCATTCTCACTTAAATAGAAAACACCCGCCCGTTGACGAGCGGGTGTTTTCGTATTCGCCTAATCCTTTGGCATAAGTCCTCAAAAAAATCGCGCTTTCAAAGCATGCCCCGGAAGATTTTGAGGCATACTCTTGGCACCTTACGCCGGGCCGGGTCTGACGGATCCGGATGCGAGCTCCCGGGAACGCCGTTCCCGGTTTCAGAGCCCCCAGACCGTCATCATCCAGCGCTGCCCCGGAGTGCTTCGGTTTTCAGTTTTTCGGTAATTCAACCTTTATCTGGAGTAACCATGCTCAGCGATATCGAAATTGCTCAGGCAACCAAGCTCATCCCGATCGATCAGCTCGCTCACGACGCCGGTCTCACCGACGCCGAATTCGAGCCCTACGGCCGCGACAAGGCCAAGGTCGAACTCGACCCCGCCCGCAAGGAAAAGGGCAAGCTCATCCTGGTGACGGCCACCTCCGGCATGCCCGCCGGCTCCGGCAAGACGACGACCTCGATCGCGCTTGCCCAGGGTCTCAAGCAGCTCGGCAAGAACGCCGTTCTCGCTCTGCGCGAACCCTCCCTCGGCCCGGTCTTCGGCATGAAGGGCGGCGCCGCCGGCGGCGGCTACTCGCAGGTTCTCCCGATGGAAGCCATCAACCTGCACTTCACGGGCGACTTCCACGCCATCACCGCCGCCAACAATCTGCTCGCCGCCGTCATCGACAACGCCCGTCATCAGGGTCAGGTCGACATGAAGGAAATCCTGTGGCGCCGCGTGCTTGACGTGAACGACCGCATGCTGCGCAACATCGTGACGGGCCTCGGCGGCAGCGCCAACGGCATTCCGACCGAAGCCGGCTTCGACATCACGGCCGCTTCCGAACTGATGGCCGTGCTCGGCCTGGCCGACGGCATGGAAGACCTCCGCGTGCGTCTCGACCGCATCGTGGTCGGCACCCGCCGCGACGGCTCCGCCGTGACCGTGAAGGAACTCGGCGTCACCGGCGCGCTTCTCGCGCTTCTCAAGGAAGCGATGAAGCCGAACCTCGTCCAGTCGATCGAAGGCAACCTCGCCTTCGTGCACGGCGGTCCGTTCGCCAACATCGCCCACGGCTGCAACTCCGTCGCCGCCACGCGCGCCGCCCTCAAGCTGGGCGACTACGCCATCACGGAAGCCGGCTTCGGTTCCGACCTCGGCGCTGAAAAGTTCTTCAACATCAAGTGCCGCGCCGCCGGTCTCGAACCCGCCGCCGTCGTTCTCGTCACGTCGACCAAGGCCCTCAAGTGGCACGGCGGCGTTCCTCTTCCGGAAATCGGCAAGCCGAATCTCGAAGCCCTCAAGAAGGGGCTGTGCAACCTCGACGCCCACATCGCCAACCTGAAGAACTTCGGGCCGAACATCGTGGTGTCGATCAACCACTTCCATACCGACCTCGACGAAGAACTCGACCTCATCCGCGCCCGCTGCACCGAACTCGGCGTCCGCTTCGCGGTGAGCGACGGCTTTGCGCTCGGCGGCAAGGGTGCGCTTGAAGTCGCCCAGGCCGTCATCGACGCCGCCGAAGATCCGAAGCCGCTCTGCTTCACCTACGACGCCGACGATACGGTTGTTGAAAAGGTGGAAAAGATCGCCGCCAAGGTCTACGGCGCCGGCCGCGTCGAACTCTCGCCCGCCGCCCTCAAGGACCTGAAGCGCCTGCAGGACCTCGGCTTTGACCGCCTGCCGGTCTGCGTTGCGAAGACCCCGTTCTCCTTCACGGCCGATCCGAAGGCGCTCGGCGCGCCCAAGGGCTTCGTCGTTCCGGTTCAGCGTCTCATCCTCAACGCCGGCGCAGGCTTCGTCGTCGTGACGACGGGCGCCATCATGCGCATGCCCGGTCTGCCGAAGGCCCCTGCCGCCCTCACGATCGACGTCAAGGACGGCCGCATCACCGGTCTCGCCTGATCGCCCTGATCCGCACACGCACTGACTGACCGGACCGGCACCCCCGCGGGGGGGATGCCGGTCTTTTCACATGATGAACTTCGCGTCGCATCAGACAAACAACAGTGCGGATGCTTCTCCGGCCTTTGCTTTCTCCGTCTTTCGGCGTTATCGTTACGGGTACTTGAAAACCCGCGGTCTGCATTCCGGACGGACAATCCGAGACCGCACAAGAGGAGAACAACAATGGCTGAAATTCTCAAAGTCGGTCTTGCCGCCGGCGTCAATCCGATCGTCGCCCCGTTCGTGAAGGCGGCGGTCTTCCGTGCCGCAGCCGAAGCCGGCCGTACGGTGGAACTGATCGAGGATGAAACCGAAATCCGCAGGGACGCCCCCGACGAACGCTTCGCGCTTGCCGACAGCAAGATTACCGCCCTTGAAAGCTGCCGCCGCCTGCAGTGCCGCGGCTGCGACGTCGCGCTCATCGCCAATCTGCGCAGCGACGCCTATCTGAAGGAAGTTCAGACCGAACTGCAGATGCCGATCGTCGGCCTGTTCAGCGGCGCCGCCGAAGCCGTCGCCGCCTCCGGCAAGACCAAGGTCGGCCTTCTCGGCGCCGCGGTCCCCTTCGACTTCATTCAGGCCATGCTCCCCGAAGCCGACCTGATCCCGAGCCCGAGCGGCTGCTGCATCCACACGACCGACATTGCGCTCGTTCGCGCCGAAGCCGACAAGCAGCTCGCCGCCGGCGCGGAAATCCTGCTTCCGGCCTGCGGCCGCGTCGCCGGCGCCTGCACGGCGCTTCGCGCCGAAGGCTATCCCGTCGTGGACATCCTTTCGCTCGCAGCCCGCCGCGCCGTTGCCGAAACGCCCGCACGTCTGCCGAAGCCCTTCAAGGTCGGTCTCATCGGCGGTCTCGGCCCGGCCGCGACTGTCGACCTCTACGACAAGATCGTCCGCGCCACGCCGGCCAAGAACGACCAGGAACACTTCAAGGTCGTCGTTGAACAGAATCCTCAGATCGCCGACCGCACGGCCGCTCTGCTTCACGGCGGCGCGGACCCCACGCTCGCCATGTACGGCTGCGCCCGCCGCCTCCAGAAGGACGGATGCGACGCGATCATCGTGCCCTGCAACACGGCCCACGCCTTCGTGCCCTATCTTGAACGCCACCTCGACATTCCGTTCATCAACATGCAGATCGCCACGATGGAGGAAATCAAGGCCAAACTCGGCGAAAGCGCCCGCATCGGTCTTCTCGCCACCTCCGGCACGGTTCAGACCGGCATATACAGCCAGAAGGCCGAAGCGCTCGGCATTCCGCTCTTCGTGCCCGACGAAGCCAACCAGGCCCGCGTGATGAACGCCATTTACGGACCCAAGGGCGCCAAGGCCGGCTTCACGACCGGCGAATGCC
>JAXEEN010000135.1:0-4860 GCA_034104065.1 Sutterella sp. | reverse complement strand
CTGCTCTATACCCGCATTCCCCAGCAGGCCATCGCCTTTATTTCCACCAGCTTTTCGAGCGTCGCGCCGGTGCTTCTCATCATCATCGCGCTCCTCGTTCTGATGGGCTGCTTCATGGAGGGCACGGCCATCCTGCTCATCACCGTGCCGATCTTCGTGCCGCTCGCCAAATCCTTCGGCTACGACGTCGTGCAGCTCGGCATCGTCATGTGCATTTCGCTCGCCGTGGGCGTGCTGACGCCGCCGGTCGGACTCAACCTCTACGTCATGTCGTCGATCACCGGTGAAAAGGTGATGGCCATCGCGCGTCATGCCGTCGGATACGTCCTCATCATGATTCTCTTCGCGATCGCCGTCGCGTTCATCCCGGGGCTCTCGCTCGGGCTTGCCAAACTCGTGCCCTGAGGAGTGACGAATCATGCTTCATACGATTCTCAATCTTCTGAAGACCGCCGACGTGCTGATCAGCCGCATCGTGCGGGCCGTCTGCATCGTCTCTCTGGCGGCGATCTTCGTCATGTTCCTGGCGAACGTCTTCGTGCGCTTCGTCCCGATCTACAACTTCACCCAGACGGACGACTGGATTCAGATCTTTCTGGTCTGGATGATCTTTCTCGGCGCACAGGAACTCGTCCGCCTGAAGAACCACTTCGTGGTCGACGTCCTGACCGACCGTCTGGCGGGTACGGCCGCGGGAAGACTCTGCCGGGTGCTGGTCTGCCTGATCGAGCTCGCCACCTATGCGGTCATCTTCTGGTACGGCTGGGTCTGGGTCTTCCGCGCGCAGGCCTATTTTCAGTCGATCCCCTGGCTGCAGGTCCGCTGGGCCTACGCAGCGATTCCCGTGAGCGCCTTCTTCATGACGCTCTACGGCATCCGGGATCTGCTTGAGGCGCTGCTCGCCCTGCGCGGCGGCAGGTCCGATCAGCTCAGGCAGCCGGCCTCCGACGCCTGAAGACTTCCCACGAAAAAACGGCACCGATCGGTGCCGTTTTTTATCGATGCATTACCCGCTGTCCGAGACCGGGCAGCTTGGCGAACTCCTCACCCTTGTCCTTGGCAAACGGCACGTAGCGGCCGTCGGTCGTCTTCACCACGGCAAAGGGCACGACGCGCGTGCCGGCATGGCGGGCGATCTTGCTGTTCTGCCAGACCTTCTTCTTCGTTTCAAACGGGAAGTCCCTGCCGCGAACGTCCAGACCGCGGAATTCATCCTTGAAGAGAGCTTCATGTTCGAGGAAGGTCTTCACCGGATCGGGCGAAGAAATAATGGCCGCCCCTGCAGTTCGCTCCAGGAATTGAGCACCGCCGTCGGGTACCAGTTGAACTTCACGCGGTCCTCAAACGGCTTGAACTGGTTGTAGAGCCAGACGCACCACGGGCACTGGGTGTCGATGACAACGCTGACCTCGATCTTGGCATTCTTATTGCCGATGACCAGACCGGTTCCTCTTTCCGCGAGCTCGACGAAGAACTCTTCGGGATTGAAGTCGGTGGGCACGGTGGGCTTTGCCGGCCAGGTGCGCTTTTTCTCAGCGGCGGACACGGACGCGGCAGCGGCCGCAAACGGAAGAAGACCGGCTCCGGCAAGGAGCTGTCGGCGGGAAACAGTCTCCTTCGGATTCATTGTGCGAGAGCGGGTCTCGAGGAAACACCTGCTCCGTGTCCGATCAGATTAGCGCATCCCCGGAGAAATCGGGTAATACTTTGCACCGCCGAAGGATCCGAAATTACCCGAAGAATCGCTCAGCCCCGCAGCGCCCGATCGGCATGCCTGAACGTGTTCGTCCAGCGGGCGAAGCGGACGGCATCCCCGTTTTCGTCAGCACACTCTTCAAGATAGGCAGCGCCCCATCGGGCCAGCGCTTCCGGCTCGTAGGTTTCAAAGGGCAGGCCGCCTTCCTCATCCGGCGCCCGTCTGGGCACCGACGCCAGAAGCGCTGCAGCATCGGGCACAGCGTCCGACACGGCCTGCGCCGCCAGCAGCAGACCGCTGCGGCCTCGAATGACCGGCAGACCGAAGGGGGCGTCGCCTTCGGCATCGTGAATCAGCGGTTCGACCTCCTCAGCCCAGAGGTCGCGGTCCCGCAGACGGCGCCACAGACGAAAGACCGGCCACAGAATGAATGCCGCCCAGAAAGGCGCCGTCAGAAGCGCCGAGACCGACAGCGCCGTCATGTCGACGGTACCTTCCATCGTGAGGGACGTGCCCAGCATGCCCCAGATGGCCCAGACCATCCAGGCGCGGCGGATGCGTGAGGCCGGCATGCGGCATCGGATGCGTTGTTCCCACTCGGCGCTCATAGCTGTCTCCGAAGTTGAATACAGGATCGGGCCCATTATCTCATTACTGCCCGCCCGCAGCGCAGCACCTCGCACCATCTCCCCCTATTCCGCTCAGCCGGGAGCGGCGCACGCCTTCACCTATCTGCCCACGAGCCCGCCGCCGCGCCTTGCGGGACGGACATGGGCCTGAATGACACCCGAGAGAGTGCGAACGAAATCCTCTGGATCAGGACCGACGTCAAAGTCGCTCAGAACGCGGCGGGACACGGCGGCGGCCTCACCCGTGATCGGATTGCGGGCTTGCACGGTCCGATCCTCGAAGCGGAAGGCCGTGCCGCAGCGCTGCCAGAGCGGCATCTTTTCAATCGGCATGCCGGCTTCGGCGATGAGCTTCAGTCTGTCGGAATGCGGCATTCGGTGAAGCCTGTTCGTCGCCTGAGCCGCGTCCGCTCCTCGGTTCCTGATCGTCCAGTAGCACCAGGCGCCGACGGCGTTGCGCTCGGCGTCAGCCAAACGCCAGCGGAAGTAATCCGTCACGTCTTCGGCCGACGCGAAAACCGACACGCGGCAGTCGAATGATGCGGGAAGACCGAGCTTCAGAGAGAAAACCGCGGCAGCCTCGCCTGCCAGAAGGGAGGTGTATTTCTGAAGACGTCGGCTGAAGGCGGATTCGTCGATGCGGTGAAGCAGCGAAATATCGTCGCTCTGGGTATAGGCCCAGATGACTGAAAAACCGCAGTTCATCAGATGACGGACCGTAGCCGTCATCATCCGATGAAACCTCAGGTCGAACGGCCGCTCAAACGGCATGGTTTCCTTAGTCAGCCGCGAAAACCCGCGCCCGTCGATGCGGGTCACGATCCATCCGGAAGGAATGACAGCATTGCATGCCGCTTCGCTTCGGCGCATCATTGCCTCGAATTCCGACGATCTCATTGTTCTGCCTCCTTCCAGGGCGTCACGAGAAAACCGCCGTTGCCGTCCGTCTGGGCAAACCAAAGGCCGGAAAAACCCTCTTCGAGCCGCGGCATTTCCAGACGATTGGAAAAATTTGCGATCGCCGTTCTCGGAACCCTGGCTTTCCCGGTCCGTCTCTCATTGCGTTCCACGGCTTCCCGAATTACTGAACGGAAAAAAATGCCGACGACCTCATATCCGGCCCTCTTCGCCGCCTGAATAAACGGCCGGCGCACGGCTTCGGTGACGTTCGTATCGTCGACCGCCGCGCTTCTGCCGTCTGCGAGAGCCGCCTGAAGCGCATCGAATTCGCGCCGTCTCGTGCCGAGCAGATCCAGACTCACTCGCACATGGGTCGAACTGAGAAAAGTGCTGAAAAACGTACTTTTGCCGACAGCCGGAATCCCTATGAAAAGGACCAGCTGGCCGGAAGGACGAAAAACCGGCATATCCGCGACGACCTCTATGAAACAGTTCGGAAAAGCCATTTTGGGCGGAGTCTGCCGCCGGCGGCAAGAGCACTTACCGGGACTGTCCCGCAAATACGGATATTTTTCGGGGTTTCCTGCCGAAGATCGGAAAACCTGTCCGACTGCGGCCTCAACAGACGCGTCGTACGGTATAAGGCCTTCCCTGCCGGGCCATCCCCGGTCATTCGCTGTATGATCGAGACATCCGACAAACCGCCGAGGTGCCCCATGTCCGAAGACCGTCCATCCGCTTCCGTTCCGCACGATCACGTTCAGGGCCGCCGGCCCGACAACGGCGTTCCGGAACACCTTCGTCTGAGAAGCGACCGTCTGAGCGACGAAGCCAGGGCCGTCCTGTGCGCGCTGCCCTGCGAGTACGTCCCGGTTGCGATCAAATTCTGCGCGGTCAGTCCGGAACATGCCGGTCTTCGCTATCCGAAAATGAGCGAACGGATGTCGCTCTGCCAGTTCGTCAGTCACGCCCAGAAAACGAAGACCGCTTTCTATATCGACAAAACCAATGAGAACTGCATGGGCAGAACCGTTCTCGGCATGGCCGACGAGCCGCCTCTCGGCGCGTCCGGTCAGGCCGGATACGACTTCGGCGTCTTTCGGGATCAGAACGCCAACAGCCGCCTCTACTATCAGATTCCCAAGGCGATCCGCAGCACGATCAACTATGTCGTTTTCGCACCTGTCGATCAGTGCGAATTTAATCCGGATCTGATGATTTTTGTCGGGAACACAAAAGCCGCAGACATCATCCTGCGCGCCACAAGCTATATTTCCGGCGATCTGTGGGAATCGAAGTCATCATCCGTCCTTTCCTGCGCCTGGACGTATATGTATCCGTGGCTCAGCGGCAAAGTGAACTTTACTCAGACAGGGCTTCATCACGGCATGAGCCGCCGCAAAGTCTATCCGGAAGGCCTGACCGTCATCTCCGTTCCTTATCAGAAGCTCGACGAACTGGTTCTGGCCCTGCGGGAAATGGACTGGGAGCTTATCGCCTTCAGAGATACTGAAGAAGACCGGCAGGAACTGACGCGCCGCATGCGCCGATGGAACGAATTTGCCCAGGAAATTTCTGAGGGCGGGGAATTTTCTCTGCCGGAAAATTCCAACCGATAATGCCTTTGGAAACCCG
>JAXEEN010000134.1:0-8779 GCA_034104065.1 Sutterella sp. | reverse complement strand
CCGTCCGCCTCCGCCGCCGCACCATCGTCCGCCGCCTCCGCCGAGATCGGAATTCGGACACCGTCCGCCGCCACCCCCGAAGGGCGGACACGCCCATCATTCAGGGCCCAAAGGCGGATCCGGCCGCAGGCCGCCGTCCGGCGGGCGTCACGAGCCGCCGAGACGCTGAGCCGAAGGGCCGGCCGGCGAACGCGGCATCGGCCCGTTTCCGGCCTCTTTTTCAGGAGAACCGGACAAACGGGCCGATTGTCCGTCTGCAAAGCGCCGGGATCGGCCGGACACGGAACGGCCGACGGCGTCCGGCCCTGATGGGAAAACCCTGGAACGAAGGGTCAGAAGAGACTTCTCAGTCTGTCGATCGACGTGTCGCCCCGCTGCAGGCAGAGCACGGCCCAGAGCACGAGATACAGCGGGGGAATGAAGAAAAGCAGCGCCCAGAAGCGGTTGGCATGAATGTCGTTGAGGCGCTCGACGGTGATGAGCGCCCAGCCGAGAATCCACTGAAGGAGCAGAAAGCCGACGCCGATGTACACCGATATGCCGGCAAAGGTCGCGCTGCCGAACGCGGGAAGAAATCTCACCTTGGCCCAGTATACGGCCAGCGCCAGGACGGGCAGGAGCGTCCAGAGAACGAGGGACGCCATGACGAAGTGAAAGCGGCCGATCCGCGCCTGCAGAAAAAAGAGCGCCAGTCTGCAGAGCGCCGTATGCCTGACGGGCACCTGGCGGTCCGCGCCGGATTCTGCGTTCTGAATGTCTGCCGATTCACGCCGAACTGTCGGTTCCCGATTCATATTCATCATCCGTCATGGGTCATGAGGAATCATGTTACGCCGCCGCCGGCGTCGAGCCAAGAGAACATTCCCTCACTTCTTCGAAGAGAGCGGAAGAAAAAGGGGCCAATACCGGAATATCAGCCCCTTTCGGAAATTCAACCGCCTCTTCGCCGTCGGACGGAGAGTCGGTCTTCAAGAGCCGGGTCTATGGTCGGCCCAAGAAAAGAATACATGTAACCTATTGATATTTGTCAATAACACATGATCTGCCCGTCGGTGCGCTTTTCCGTTGCGCCGCAGAGCACGCCGCTGCGGTCTCGCACGATTACCTGGCCGCGACCCATGTGATAGGGATCGGGCTGCACGACGACCTGATGGCCGCGGCGCTGCAGCAGGCGGACGATGTGGTTCGGCGTATCCTGTTCGACCTCGACCTTGCGGCCGCCCACCCACTGCCAGCGCGGCGCATCCAGCGCCTGCTGCGGGTTGAGATGCCAGTCGATCATGTTCTGAACCACCTGAACATGGGCCTGCGGCTGCATCCAGCCGCCCATGATGCCGAAGGGGCCGACGGGTTCGCCGTCCTTCGTCAGGAAGCCCGGAATGATCGTGTGGTACGGACGCTTGCCGCCGAGCAGCGCGTTCTCGTGATTTTCATCGAACTTGAAGTTTTCCGCGCGGTCGTTGAGCGAAATGCCGGTGCCCGGCACCACGATGCCCGAACCGAAGCCGCGGAAGTTCGACTGAATCATCGAGACCATGTTGCCGTCCTTGTCGGCGCAGCAGAAGTACACGGTCGAGGGGCAGCCCGGATCGCCCGGCTGCGGATCGATCGCTTTTTCGCCGATGAGGGAGCGGCGGCGGGCGGCGTACTCTTCGGAGAGGAGCTGCTCGACCGACACCTTCATGTAGGACGGTTCGGCCACGTAGCGGGCCGTGTCGACCATGGCGAGCTTCATCGACTCGATCTGTCTGTGCATCGTGTCGGCGCAGTCGCGTTCGCCGAACTCGAAGCCCTTCAGGATCTGCAGCGCCATCAGCACGGTGATGCCGTGGCCGTTGGGCGGGAGCTCCCAGACGTCGTAGCCGTGATAGTTGACGGAAATGGGCTCCACCCATTCCGGACGGTAGGCGGCGAGGTCTTCCTTCGTGAGGAAGCCGTTGTGCTTTCTGAAGAAGGCGTCCATTTTCTCGGCGAGCGCGCCGCGGTAGAAGGATTCGCCCTTCGTCGCGGCGATTTCGCGAAGCGTCGCGGCCATGTCGGGGCAGCTGAAGACTTCACCCGGTCTGAGCCAGGTGTCGTTCGGGGCGAAGGTATCGAACCAGCCCCGGAATTCGGGACGGTCGCGGTACTTCGAGTAGATGCCGTAGGCCTCCTCCCAGAGACGGGAGATGTTGGGCGAGACCGGATAGCCGTTTTCGGCATAGCCGATCGCCGGCGCCATCACCTCTTCGAGCGGCATGGAGCCGAAGCGCTCGTGCATGCTCATCCAGCCGCCGACCGCGCCCGGCACGTCGATCGGTTCGACGCCGTAGGACGGAATCTTTTCATGGCCGCGGGCCCTGAGCGCCGCCACGGAGTTGGCGAGCGGGGCGGGACCCGAAGCGTTCAGTCCGTACATCCGGCCCTTGAACCAGATGATCGCGAAGCAGTCGGCGCCGAGACCGTTGCCGGTCGGTTCGACCACGGGCATGGCGGACGCCATGGCGACGGCGGCGTCAACCGCATTGCCGCCCCTGAGAAGAATCTGAAGACCTACCGAAGCGGCATGGGGGTTGCCGGCGTTGCACATGCCGTTGCGGGCATAAACCACATGGCGCTTGGAGGAATACGGATAGTCCTGTGCATCAAACTTAAGCATTTTCAAATTCCTGAAAAAGGCGGCATCAGAGGAACTTCACGAAGAAGCCCGCGATGATGATGGAGAAAGTCGTCACCGTGGCGAAGCCCGCGACGAGGTACTTCGACATCAGACGGTCGCTGATGATCTTCTTTTCCGTTTCGTTTTCAGCCACGGCGCTGATGATTTCGTTCACGATCAGATAGGTGGCCGGGAAGCCGAGCAGCTGGCAGACGGCGACACCCACCGCGACGTTGCGCGAGCCGAGCACCTTCCAGAAGGGCAGCACGTAGAAGAAGACGATCAGCGCGGCGATCACGATCGCAAAGATCACGGCGATCGAGTACGAGAGCGTCAGCAGATCCTCCGGACGGATGCGGGCGAGCGACGGAATGATGGCGCCGAAGACCGCGCAGTTGAAGACGCCCGCGCAGTTGGCGTGCTTGAGGATGTTGCTCGGGAGAACGCCGGTGCTGCCGACGGCCGCGCCGAGAATCAGCGCCCAGATGGTGCCCGAGAGTCCCGTCCACTTGCCGAGCATGAAGGCGAACCAGGCGAAGAAGGCCGTAATGGCGAGACAGGTGAAGGAACCGTAGTACTTCTTGTGGCGCTCGAAGAAGTTCGGGCTCCCGGACGAGGACTGCAGCGCGGCAGCGCCGCCGAAATTGGGAATCTCGCCCGTTTCGCGGTAGCGCGCGACGACTTCGCGGGCTTCGCGCAGGCCGAAGTAGGAGGCAATCGGCGTGCCGAGGAACTTCTGAACGGCGAAGACGATGGTGCCGAGCGCGGCGGCGAGGGTAAAGCCCTGATCCATCGCGGCCGACGTCATGATCTGGGTGGCGACGATGCCGCCCTTCACGATCGGAACGGAGACGATGGTTTCCTGATAGCCGATCAGCGGGATCATGAGGAAGGCGCAGAGCATCACGACGCCCATGGCGATACACGCCGTCACGACCGTACGCCATTCGGCAATGAGCTCGCGCATGTTGATGGTCGTGCCCATCGAGAAGATGAGGAAGAGAACCGCCCACTTGGCGATCTGATCAAGACCCGCCTTCTTGATGATGTCGGGCGGAATCAGGCCCGACATGAAGGCGAAGAGAAAGAGCATGAGGCTCACGAACACGGCGGAGAGCTTCGCCTTCGTGGCCACGCCGAGCAGGTCGCCGATGCCGAAAAAGGCCAGGCAGACCAGCAGGTACCAGAACATGTTGTCGAACATTTGCTTGCCGGCCGCCCTCGGCGGAAATTCCGGATGCGGCCGCTCCTGAGTTGGGGGTTTGCTGTAGGGTCGCACCGAATATCGGGCGCATGCCATCCTAACCCAGTCCGCGCCGGCGGTCATCCGAGAAACCGTCTATGTCTTATATAAGACCTCGGGTTAACCATTAGGACGAACGCGGTTTTCCCTGAGTTCCCGTTCCCTGAAAAGCACGAAACCCGGCTGTTCTCGGAAACAGCCGGGTTCATTGAAGACGCTCCGAAGCACCGTTACGCCGACGTCGCAGGGAATTCCAGCTCCATGTCGTACCACACCGCGCCGCCGTGAACGGACTTCGAGACGCCGCGGTTCACGTAGCCGAAGCGTTCGTAGTAATGGATCAGCGGCGCCTTGCAGGTGAGAATGAGCCCGCGGCGGCCCTCCCGGCGGGCCTTTTCAATAAAGGCCTTCATGAGTGCGGGCGCGCAGCCCTTGCCGCGCATGTCGGGCACGACGCAGAAGCCGAAGACGGACTGCCACTGACCGCGCGGATCGTGAAGACCGGCGTCGTCGAACATGTCGTCGGAGATCGTGCGCCGGTCGGTGACCATGCCGTCGATCAGACCGATCGGGCGATCGCCGTCGCAGAGAATCAGAAAGCAGTCGGGAAAGACCGCCAGACGCTTTTCGAAGCTTTCCCTCGTCGCCTTTTCTTCAGGCGGAAAGGACGCCGCTTCAATGTCGGTGAGAATGTCGAGGTCGGCCGCTGAGGCCCGGCGGATGGAAAACACATCGGTCTCCTGAAAGGGAATCAAGCCGCCGCATTATAGCGGCCGAATTCGGGTTAATACGTAGGTCAGCTTCGCATCATTCGCTCAATCACGACTCCGATGCCGAAGAGGCAACGAGGCTCGGCCGCCCTCATCAGCCGCAGGGCAGAGCCGTCAGCGGCCTTCGTCCGCAGGAAGAAACGCCGCCTTCGGCTGCCCGCAGCCGGGACAGGCCCAGTCCGCAGGCAGTTCCCCGAAAGGCGTGCCCGGCTCGATGCCCCAGTCGGGCAGACCTTCCGCGGGGTCGTAGAGAAACCAGCAGACGCGGCACTGCATGCGGGTGTCCGGACGGATTCTGGCGAGCATCAGCCGTTCGAGCGCCTCGGCCGCCCCGGCGCCCTCGAGCCGGTCGGGCAGCGGTCCGTCATGCGTCACGGCCGTCTCCCCCGCCGATGGCGCCCCGGGCGAGATCGGCCTCGAGCCACTCGGCGATTTCGCGGCACTTCGCCTCGGTATCGGCGAACGCTTCCGACGACGCCGCCACCTCGGGCGGGATGACCGCCGCCACGTAGGCGTCGAGAAGCGTCTTGCCGGCATTGTTGAAAAGCCGGCTGTGCCAGATGCCCCGGACGCGCGTGCGCTGAATGACGCTTCTCGCAAAGCCCGTAATCTCCGCCTCGATCGCGCCCGTGCCGAGCGTCGAGAGCAGCGCCCGCGCATCGCCCGGCGAGAGCGGCTGACGGGAGAGTTCCGTCATGAAGACCGGATCTTCGGGAATCGAGGACCAGTCGATCGCCGCCTGCGCGGCGCGCAGTTCCTCCAGAATCGCCGGTGCGGCGAAGACGTCCTGACCGCCGTTGACGATGCGGCCCACGGTCTCGTCGCCTTCGAGCGCCGCCCTGCGCACGCAGAGCGGAACCCGCGAAAGCACGAACGATTCCGAGGCGCCGAGCTTCATGCGCCAGAGGGCCGGCACGCCCGTTTCCTCGATGCGAACGAGTCCGTCGTGCAGAACGATCCGGACCTCGCCCCTGCCGAGCGAAGCCAGAATGAAGGGCATCCATTCGGGATCAAAGCGGGAGAAGTCGTAGATTTCGTGAATCTCCGAGAGCACCGCCCTTCCCTTCTCCCGGGCCAGCGCCCGAGCCTCGCCGACCCGTTCGGCGACGTCCCTCATCAGAGCCGCCGCGGCGAACGCCGCCCGGCGCTCCGTTTCCGGGGCCATCCGGGGCACCTCCGCCCAGACGCCCGCGCCTTCCAACGTCAAACTGCTCATACTCCCCTCCCTCAGCCGTTCAGCACGGCAATCGTTTTCTTCGGCGCGCACCGGCGCATGCCGATCTCGGCAAGCTGCTTCAGATACGCGTCCCAGTTCATCAGCCCTTCGGCGGCGCCGAGATAGACGCCGGAGCGAAAGAGCGCCACGGCGGGCAGCCGTCTGATCCCCCAGCGGGCGGCCATGGCCCGGCCCGTCGGCATGTCCGAAAACCAGGCGCCCGCCACGGCCGAGCCGAGCGCACGCCGGATCTCGGGCGCGATCACCGCCATGTCGATCGTTTCCTTCATGCGGTTCGGATCGTCGGCGAAGACCGCAAGCTGCATGCCCTCGGCCTTCGTCAGCGCTTCGATGTCCGCCTCCCTCAGAAGCCGGAACCCTTCGGCACCGAAAAGCCGTTCAAACGCGGGATGCCCCGCCTGATCCGCCGTCGCCGGCCTACGCACGTCCGTCATCATCCGCCTCCTTCGTCTGCGCCTTCGCCAGCGCCGCCAGATGCGGCGGGAGCGTCGGTCAGCCCGCCAGATCAGCAAAACCCGCCTCAATCACCTCGGGCGACGTCTCGCCCGCCATCACCGCCGCCAGACTGCCGAGCGCCTTTTCGATCTCCTCGGCTTCGGCCGGCTCGATGCGGCGCAGCACGGTCTCGCGAAACACCAACACCCAGTCGCCCGGACGGACGTCGCCCGCCAGCGCCGCGTCGGCGAGAAGCACCCGCCCGCAGCGTTCGACCGTCGCCGTGAGGCCGTTCGTCGACGTCACGCGCATCGGTACCGCTATGCACATGGTCACTCCCTCCCTTCGGATGAATGCCGGTCGGCGCCGACAGCGGGCGCGGCATCGGGCATCCGCATGAAGAATCGATCGTCGCCGCGGCGGCAGGCGTCCTCTTCCGAGGGCCGCTCAGCCTCGTAGCGCGCGACGGCGAGACAGTCCGCCGTCAGCGGCGCGGCGGGCCGGTCCGCCGGCCGGCTTTCGTGGGGCAGCCCCCATTCGGCAAGCACGGCCGCCGCCAGTGCGACTGCCTCGCCGAGCCGGGCCCGGACGGCCGGCGACAGACTGCCGCCGTAGTCGTCGAGCACCGAGGGCTGAATCCCGATCACGGCCACGCTTTCCGGCATCTCGCCGAGCAGCGCCGCCGTGCCGAGCAGTTCGCTCATGCCGGTCTGATGGGGCGAGAGCTTCGTGGACGTCCAGAGCGCCACGTCCTTTTCGCGCAGCACCCTCAGCGTGCCGGGCTCGGCGTGCAGCTCGCAGCAGTCGAAGACGAGCAGACGCCTCGAGGACGCGATGAGATTCATCAGTCCGAACCCGAGCGTGCCGCCGTCCGCCGTCAGCGTGTCCGGCCGGTCCAGATAGGCTTCATGAAAAGCGGCGGCCGCTCTCGGGCCGAAGCCCTCGTCCGCCCAGAGAATGTTCCCGACCCCGAGCACGAGCGCCTCGCGCTCGAAAACCCGGTTCTTCGTCAGCTCCCCAGCTGCCATGTTCTCATCCTCCCGAAGACAAAAATCTTTGCTTCTGAACTGACTATAACGATCACCCGACACGTCCGCCATCCTCCTTCGGTGCCGCTGCGCTCCCCCGTTCGACCTAGGTTGTCCGACGAATTCGTTTGTCACGGAAATGTCATGCGGCCGTCACCGCCCTGTCACGGCCCCGCCTCAGAATGGCCGTGATTCCAACCACCGACATTTGAAAATGGAACAGTACTATCTGGTGCTGCTCGCCTTTCTGGCGGTCATCGCAGTCATCGATCTCTTCGTCGGCGTCAGCAACGACGCCGTGAACTTCCTCAACTCAGCCATCGGCTGCCGGATCGCCTCGTTTCGCACCACCCTCTGGGTGGCGAGCCTCGGAGTGCTCGCCGGCGCCACCTTTTCTTCCGGGATGATGGAAATCGCCCGTTCCGGCATCTTCCACCCGCAGCTCTTCACCTTCACCGAACTCATGGTCGTCTTCTTCGCGGTGATGGTGGCCGACGTCATTCTGCTCGACACCTTCAATTCGCTCGGTCTGCCGACCTCGACGACGGTGTCGATCGTCTTCGAGCTTCTCGGCAGCGCGCTTGCGGCCGCGCTCTACAAGCTCGTCAGCGCGGGACTTCCGCTCTCCGAAGCCGCCTCCTACATCAACAGCTCGAAATCCCTCGGGATCGTGTCGGGCATTCTGATTTCGGTCGTCGTGGCCTTCGCCGCGGGCGCCGTTTCCCAGTACGCGGCCCGTCTCATCTTTTCCTTCCGGATCGAGAAGGCCTACCGCCGCTTCGGCGCCATCTACGGAGGCATCGCCGTCACCGCGATCATCTACTTCCTGGTGATGAAGGGCGCCAAGGGCGCGAGCTTCATGCGTCCCGAATGGATCCGCTTCATGGCGGAGAATACGGGCGACATCGTTGCGGCGCTCGCCTTCGGCTTTACGATTCTCTTTCAGGCGCTCATCTTCTTTTTCCGCGTCAACGTCTTCAAAATCATCATTCTGCTCGGCACCTTCTCTCTGGCCTTCGCCTTTGCCGGCAACGACCTCGTGAACTTCGTGGGCGTGCCGCTCGCCGCCTGGGACAGCTTCAGGGAATGGCAGGCTTCCGGCGCCGCCGACACTGAATTCATGATGGCGGGCCTCCTCAAGCCCACGCAGGCGCCGACCCTCTTCCTTCTGGCCTCCGGCCTCGTGATGGTCGCAACGCTCTGGTTCTCCAAAAAAGCCATGCGCGTCGTGCAGACGTCGATCAATCTTTCGTCGAACCGCGCGGGCACCCAGGAGCAGTTCGGCGCCTCGCTTCCCGGCCGCGTCATCGTGCGCACGTCGATGAGCCTCGGCCGCCTCATCAATCAGTTCATCCCGCAGTCGGTGCGCCGCGGCATCGACCGTCGCTTCGAACCGGCTCCGGTCGTGAAGGGCGAGCCCGAGCTTCC
>JAXEEN010000133.1:0-6636 GCA_034104065.1 Sutterella sp. | reverse complement strand
ACTGCTCGCCCGACTGCACGACGGGCATGGTCGACAAGCGCGCCGACTACTGGATGCCGATGGATCAGTACATCGGCGGCATCGAACACGCCGTGCTCCACCTTCTCTACGCCCGCTTCTGGACGAAGGTGATGCGCGACCTCGGCCTCGTCAAGTACGACGAACCGTTCAAGAACCTCTTCACGCAGGGCATGCTGATGGCGGAAAGCTACTACCGCCTGACGCCCGAAGGCCGCAAGCAGTGGTTCTACCCGGACGAAGTTGAAGTTCAGTACGACGAAAAGGGCCGTCCGGTCGGCGCCATCTGCAAGGCAGACGGCCAGCCCGTGACGCTCGGCGGCATCGAAAAGATGTCTAAGTCGAAGAACAACGTGGTCGAACCGCGCGACATCATCAACAAGTTCGGCGCCGACACGGCCCGCTCCTTCGTGATGTTCGCCGGTCCTCCCGATCAGTCCGCCGCCTGGTCCAATTCGGGCGCCGAAGGCACGTACCGCTTCCTGCGCCGCATCTGGACCTGGGCCTACGCCCGTCATGAGGAAATCCGTCAGGCCCCGGCGCTCGACGGTCTCACGCTCGAACACGACGCGAAGCATCTGCGCCGCGAAGTCCACGCCGCGCTGCGTCAGGCCGACTACGACTTCTCGCGCATGCAGTACAACACCGTGGTGTCGGCCTGCATGAAGATGTTCAACGTGATCGAAGGCTTCAAGGGCACGTCGCCGGCCGACCAGGCCGCCCGCGCCGAAACCGCCTCGATCCTGCTGCGCACGCTCTACCCGATCGCACCGCACATCTCGACGGCGCTCTGGGGCGAACTCGGCTTTGCCGAACGCATCGGCGAACTCATCGATGCACCGTGGCCGCAGTGGTCCGAAGACGCCATCAAGGCCGACGAACTCAAGCTCGTCGTGCAGGTGAACGGCAAGCTCCGCGGCGAAATCCTCGTGCCGAGCGACGCCGACCAGGCGGCGATCGAAGCCGCCGCGCTCGCCAATCCCGACGTGCAGCGCTTCATCGCCGGCGTGACGGTCCGCAAGATCATCGTCGTGAAGAACCGCCTCGTGAACGTCGTGGCGAAGTAAACCCTGCCGGATGAACGCTGCGGCGCTCATCCGCCGGAACCCGGGCCGAAGATTCCCTCAGCGGATCTTCGGCCCTTTTTTCGGTCTGCCGGGGCCAGTCCGGAGGCGGACGCGATCGGCGAAGATACCGCCGACAGGCGCCCGTTATAATGTTCGGATGCCCGTACCGCGGGCACTCTCTTACCACACGAGGACCATTCGCCGTGATTTCCCGCCGCACTCTTCTCGGCGCCGCCGCGCTCAGCCTTACGCCTCTTGCCGGATGCGGCTTCCGCATGCGCGGAGCCTTCGACACACCCTTCAGAACGATGTATCTGCAGATGGGTGAAAATTCGCGCATCGGCGTCATGATCGCCCGGCAGCTCAAGGCCGGCTCCTCCGTGGAACTCGTGCGCTCGCCCAACGAAGCGGACGCCGTCCTCGAGCTCATCAGCGACAGCCGTTCGAGCGACGTGCTCAGCATCAACGACGCCGGCCGTGCGCGCGAATACGAGCTGACGCTCTCGCTCACCTTCCGCGTCTCGAGCCCCGAGGGCTACGACTTCATGGAGGCGACGCGTCTTACCGCCACGCGCGACATGACCTACTCCGAAACGGAATTCCTTTCCCGCGAAAAGGAAGAGGACTTCCTCTACCGCGACATGGAGAAGGACCTCATCGGCCAGCTCATCCGCCTCATCGAAGCGATCCGTCCCCACCCGGGGAAGGGTGAAAAGTGAAGGCGGCCGACCTCGAGGGCTATCTGGCGCGCCAGGCCAGGTCCGCCGGGCCCGATCCCTTCTGGCTGATCACCGGCACGGATGAATTCCTGGCCGTCGAAGCCGGCGACGCCGTTCGGCGCGCCGTGCGCGCCATGGGCTACGGAGACCGTCAGGTCCTCGACATGTCCGGCAATTCCGACTGGTCCCGGCTCACCATGGCAGCCGCCGACATCGGCATGTTCGACGACCGAAAGATCGTCGAGGTCCGCCTGCCCGGCGCCAAGCCGGGCGTTCACGGCGCCGCTGCCATCGCCGCCTACCTCGAGCGGCCGGTGGACGGCGTGGTGACGATCTTCGCCGTCCCGACGCCCGACTGGTCCGCGTCCAAGGCCGCCTGGTGGCAGGCGCTCATGAAAAAATGCACGGTCGTCGACTGCTCCGCCGTCGAGCGGCGACAGCTGCCGCAGTGGCTCTCGCGCCGCATGGCCCGCCACGGTCAGAGCGCCTCGTCGGAAACGCTCGAATTCTTCGCCGACCTCATCGAAGGCAACCTCTTCGCCGCCGCCTAGGAAATTGAAAAACTCGCCCTGCTGTTTCCGCAGGGCGAACTCTCCCGCGAACAGATTCAGTCGTCGGTTGCAAACAGCTCCCGCTTCGAACTCGACACGCTCTTCGAAAGCATGAAGCTCGGCGAAGCCGAGCGCATCGTCCGCATCATCGACGGTCTCGAAGCGCAGAACGAAGCGCTGCCCTATCTGCTCGTCATGCTCACCCAGGAAATCCGCAGCATTCTGAAGCTGCGCACCGGGTACGATCAGGGCATGAGCCGCGTGCCCGGCGTCTTCGCCACGCCGTCGCTGCAGCGCGCCGCCCGCCGGCTATCCGTCAAAAAACTGACCAATGCGCTTCTCGTCTGTGCCGACATCGACCGACTCGCCAAGGGTCTGCCCGTTCCCAAGCGCGACAGCGACCCCTGGATCGAACTCAAAAGCGTCGTGCTCTTTCTCGCCCGCTGAGTCCTTCGTCCGACATTCTGATCATCCTTGATCCGTCTTGCTTTTCCGGGATGATCTGCTACACTGTTCGTTATTCTAATAATGAATAGCGATGATCCGCCTCGCCCTTCAAAAGACGCTGGACGGCTTTCGCCTTGAGGCAAGCTGCGAACTTCCGGGAACCGGGTTTTCCGCCCTCCTCGGCCCCTCGGGCTGCGGAAAGACGACGCTTTCCGCCTGTCTGGCAGGACTCTGCAGACCGGAGAGCGGCTTTATCCTCATCAACGGCAAAACCTTCTTTTCGTCCGAAGAGGGCGTCTGGCTCACGCCTCAGGAGAGAGGCATCGGCTATGTCTTTCAGTCGCACCGGCTCTTCCCGCACCTGACGGTCAGAGGAAACCTCTTCTACGGCAGGCAGGCGGGCAGACGCTCGGACATCGATCCCGACGCCCTCATCGAGGTGCTCGGCATCGGCGCGCTGCTCGACCGCCGTCCGCGGACGCTCTCCTCTGCTCGCGCGTCGTCCCAGCGCGCCCGTCAGAGTTTTCGGTTTTCTCGTGACGATGCCCCTTGTCTTTCCGCCCGTCGCCCTCGGCTACATGCTGCTGACGGTCCTCGGACGGACGGGGCCTCTCGGCGCCCTTTTCGCGGACGCCGGTTTTTCCCTCATCTTCTCGGAAGCCGCCGTCGCGGCCGCCGGTTTCGTCGCCGGTCTGCCGCTCGTCGTCCGGCCGCTTCAGGCGCCTTCTCGTCCTCGCAGCTGCTCGACCTCGAGGAGGCCGCCCGCGTGCACGGCGCCTCGGAGGCGCGGATTTTTCTCGGCATCACCCTCCCGCTCATCCGGCCTTCGCTCGCCGTCGGTCTGCTGATGGGCTGCGCCCGCGTGTCGGGCGAAGTCGGCATCACGATGATGCTCGGCGGCAATATCTCCGGCAAAACGAACACGCTCTCGCTCGAAATCTTCAACGCCGTCTCGCGCGCCGACTTCGATGTCGCAAATGCGCTCTGCGTCGTTCTCTCGCTCTTTGCCGCGCTCCTTTTCATCGTCATGGAGATCATCCTCAAAAAGAGCATCAAGCTCTGATGAGCGGGAAGCCGTCGGG
Organism: Sutterella sp.; assembly: GCA_034104065.1. Taxonomy (GTDB): domain Bacteria; phylum Pseudomonadota; class Gammaproteobacteria; order Burkholderiales; family Burkholderiaceae_F; genus Sutterella. The sequence continues at coordinate 2,752 of JAXEEN010000133.1, read as the reverse complement.
CTACAATGAAAAGTTGTCGGCGCAGAATCCGCCGCCGGCACGCCGCACCGCTTTCCGCTGAGGAGCTCCTTCATGCCCGAAATCACTCTGAGTCCCGGTGACTACATCACCCGTCTCGGCCGCGCCGCGCGCGAGGCCTCCCGCGACATGGCGAAGGCATCGACCGCCGCCAAGAATGCCGCGCTCTGCCGCATCGCCGAACTGCTCACCGAAGAAGCGCCGGCGCTCCGCGAGGCCAACGAGGCCGACATCCGGGCCGCACGGGAGGAAGGTCTTTCGGACGCCTTCATCGATCGCCTCACCGTCACGCCGAAGGTCCTCGCCGCCATGGCGGACGGCTGCCGCCAGATTGCCGAACTTCCCGATCCGATCGGCGTCGTCTCCGGCCTGTCGCCCCGGCCTTCCGGCATTGCCGTGGGCCGCATGCGCGTGCCGCTCGGCGTGATCGCCATGATTTTCGAATCCCGTCCCAACGTGACCATCGACGCGGCCGCGCTGGCCGTCAAGTCGGGCAACGCCATCATTCTTCGCGGCGGTCACGAAGCGCTCCGCACCAACACGGCCCTCTGGGAAATCGTGCAGAAGGCTTTGGCCGAAGCGGGCCTGCCCGCCAAAGCCGTGCAGCTGCTCGAATCGAGCGACCGCGCTCTCGTCGGCGAACTCATCCGCGCCAGGGACTACGTCGACGTCCTGATCCCGCGCGGCGGCAAGAAGCTCATCGCGCGGCTGACCGCCGAAGCCACCGTGCCGATGATCAAGCATCTGGAAGGCATCTGCCACACGTACGTCGACCGCGACGCCGACATCGACATGGCGGTGAGCGTGACGGACAACGCCAAGACCCAGCGCTATTCGCCCTGCAACGCGACCGAAACGCTCCTCGTGCACCGGGCGGCCGCCCGGAAGTTCCTGCCGCCGATGGCCCGCATCTTCCACGACAAGGGCGTCGAAATGCGCTGCGACAGTTTCTCCCGCCGCATCGTCGAAGAAAGCGGCATGAGTGCGGTCGACGCATCCCCCGAAGACTGGGATACCGAGTACAATGCCCCGATCATCGCCATCCGCATCGTGGAGTCGCTCGACGAAGCCGTCGCCTTCATCAACCGGCACTCCTCCCACCACACCGACGCCATCGTGACGGACAATTGGACCGCCGCGCAGCGCTTCCTTCGCGAAGTCGATTCGAGCTCGGTGATGGTCAACGCCTCCACGCGCTTTGCCGACGGCTACGAATACGGCCTCGGCGCTGAAATCGGCATCTCGACTGACAAGCTGCATGCACGCGGACCGGTGGGCCTTGAAGGTCTCACGTCCCTCAAGTACGTCGTGCTCGGACACGGCGAAGGCCGCCATTAACCCTTCAGACAGAACAACTCATGGCTCTATCCTTCTACGCAGTCTGCCCCTTCGGGCTTGAAGAACTTCTTTCCGGCGAAATCGAACGCGCGGGCGGCGAACGCATCCGCGCCGGCAAAGGCGGCGTCTCCTTCCAGGGCACGGCCGTCACGGCCATGTCCGTCTGCCTCTGGTCCCGCCTGGCGAGCCGCGTGCTCATGAAGCTCGCCGAGTCCTCCTACTGGGATACGCGCGACATCTACGACTTCGCCGCACGCACGCCGTGGGAAAAGTGGTTCGGTCCCGACCTGACGATCAAGGTCTCCGCCACGGGCCAGCGCTGCCCGCTCGAATCGATCGACTTCGCGGTGCTGCGCATCAAGGACGGCATCTGCGACCGATTCCGCGACCTGGCCGGCCGCCGTCCGGACGTTGAGCGCTACAACCCCGACGTTCGCATCGCCGCCTTTCTGACGTACGACACGTGCACGTTCTATCTCGACCTCGCCGGCGAAGCGCTCTTCAAGCGCGGCTGGCGCCTGACGCACGGCGAAGCGCCGCTCAAGGAAAACCTCGCCGCCGGTCTTCTGATGCTCTCCGGCTGGACGCCCGCCAAGCCGCTCATCGACCCGTTCTGCGGTTCCGGCACGATCGACATCGAAGCCGCCCAGATCGCCGCCAACATGGCGCCAGGCCTCAACCGCCGCTTTGCCTTTGAAAAGCTTCAGGGCTTCGATCCCGACCTCTGGGAAGACCTGAAGGAAGACGCCCGCGCCGCCGTGAACCGCCATGCCAGGGTGCGCATTGCCGGCAGCGACATTTCGTCCCTCGTCGTGGAAAAGGCGGAGGAAAACGCCCGCCGCGCCGGTCTCGGCGCCATGCTCGACGACGGCCGTCTGACCTTCCGTCAGGGCGACGCCCGCGAAGCGGCGCCCGAAGAAGGCATGACGCCGGGTCTGCTCATCGCCAATCCGCCCTACGGCGAACAGTCCAATCCGAAGAGCGCCTCGATCCGCTCGATGATGAAGCACGTCGCCGACAATCTGAAGGCGAACTTCGCCGGCTGGAGCGCCTGGATGCTCACCTCCGACCGCTCTCTGCCGCAGCAGATGCGCCTCAAGGAATCCCGCAAGACCGTGCTCTTCAACGGTCCGCTCGAATGCCGCTTCTTCCGCTTCGACATGGTGGCGGGCAGCAACCGCAGGAAGACCCGCGCCGAGGAGACGGCCGAAGACTGACCGTCCGCGGCAATTGACAGAAAGGCCCGCTCTGCCGCTGATCTGGACCCCGAAACTTGGACTGCAAAATAAAATCCAAGTTGAGTGCGGACGTTTTTAACGCTCGCCGCTTGGCATAGCCGGGACGAACAAGCCCCGGCTACGCCGATAGCGTATTTTATCTGAGGCGCGTCAAGGGA